>JBPCNK010000138.1:0-8311 GCA_051001345.1 Acidobacteriota bacterium
CCCACTCGCTTACGCTCGTGGCCCTGTCAGGGTTGCCAATCAGAGGCAACAGACACTGGGGAATGCTCAGGTGTTCGAAGGCCAAAATGTTGCCTCTAATTGCCCACTTGCTTACGCGCGTGGCCCGGTGAGGGTTGCCCAATCAGAGGCGACATGAACACTATTACGGGGGAATGCTCAGGTGTACGAAGGCTAAAATATTGCCTCTGATTGCCCACTTGCTTACGCGCGTGGCCCGGTGAGGGTTGCCTCTGATTGCCCACTCCCTTACGGTCGTGGCTCAGTGGTTGTGTACCAACTTGCTATAATCGGCCCATGAAGCGTTGGTTGTTTTGCTGCGTGCTCGCGACGGTCACCCTCGCATTTTCAGCCGACAAGCCGGCCAACGTCGTTCTCATCACCATCGACACGCTGCGCGCTGATTATGTCAGCCGCTACGGCAGCCGGCAGGTTCAGACACCGGCGCTGGACGCTCTGGCCGACGATGGCGCCTGGTTTGAAACCGCCTACTGCCAGGCGCCCATGACTCCGCCGTCACACGCTTCCATTCTGACGGGGACGTATCCGGCCACACACGGCCTGCGCGATTTCACGTCGGGACGCCTGCGTCCGGGATCGACGACCCTGGCGACGCTTTTGAAACAGCGCGGATACCAGACAGCCGCGTTTGTCAGCGCTTTCATGCTCGACTCAAAGTGGGGACTCGACCAGGGATTCGATCTCTACAACGACGATTTTCAGTTGCAGGACTTTCAGGGAGTCAGTTCGGGCAACATCCAGCGCCGCGCCGACGAGACGGTCGGCCGCGTTCTGCAGTGGCTGCCGCAAGCGAAGGCGCCTTTTTTCCTGTGGGTCCATTTGTTTGATCCGCATCACGATTACAATCCGCCGCCGGCGTTCAAGAGACGCTACCCGGCCAACTTGTATGCCGGAGAAGTCGCCTACACCGACAGCGAGATTGCGCGCCTGGTCGCCGCGCTGAAACGCGCGGGCCACTACACCAACACGGTCATTGTCGCCACAAGCGACCATGGCGAGTCGCTCGGCGAGCACCGCGAACCGGAGCACGGCTTCTTCGTGTATGACGCCACGGTGCGGATTCCGCTCATCCTGAAAATGCCGGCCGGCTTTCAGGTGCGTGGCCGCAAGGTCAGCACCATCGCCCAGTCGGTCGATATCCTTCCGACTGTTTTGCAGATTCTGCGAGCTCCGAGTCCGAAGATGGAGGGAAGAGGGCTGCTCGCCTCGATTCTCGGGAAGGCGGGCGCCAGCGACTTTGCGTACGCCGAGACGCTGTATCCCCGGACAACCTTCGGATGGAGTGAACTGAAGGCCTACCGCGAGGGACGCTATAAGTTCATCGACGCGCCCAAAGCCGAGCTCTACGATCTGGCGCAGGATCCAGGCGAAACACGCAATCTGTATTCGGCCAATCAATCGCTGGCGCATCAGTTCCAGCAGAAACTCCGCCGACTGGAGCAGGGTTTTGCTGCCGCTTCATCGCGCGGCGACGGCGGGGCGATCGATCCCGAAACGCTTGCGCGTCTTGCCGCGCTGGGCTATATCGCCGTGACTCAACCAACGGCTGCCAGCAGTCGAGCGGGGTTGCAGGATCCCAAAGATACGGTGGATGTCTTCGGCCGAATCCTGGAGGCATTGCAAGCCGCCGAAGCGGGCCGGCCGGGCGCCTCAAACGCCTTGCTGCAGCAAGTGGCGGCCAAAGAGCCGGCCCTGTTCATCGTGCAGTATCAGATCGGCGTCAACTATCTGAAGCTGGGCCAACATGAAAAAGCGCTGGAGGCTCTAGGCCAAGCGGGGCGGCTCAACCCGGGCTTTGAGCTGGTCGAAGTTCAGTCGGCCCGCGCGCTGGCGGCGCTGGGCCGCGCGGGTGAAGGAATCGAACGGCTGCGCGTTGTCGTAGCGCGCAACCCAGGGCTGGTCTCGGCGCAAAATCAACTGGCGCTGATGCTGACGCGAGAGCGGCGCTTCGGGGAAGCCGCCGAGGTCTATCGCGCGATTCTCAAACTGCGTCCGGATGATCGACAAGCGATCAAACTGCTGGGGATCGTCCTGGCGGAATCCCGCAACTACGCCGAGGGAGCGCGGCTGCTCGCGCAGGCTGTAGCGCTCGGTATTGATGACGCGATGGTGCGCAATTCGCTGGGAATTTCTCTGGTGAACCTGGGGCGGGTCGACGAAGGGATCGCGGCGTACAGGAAGGCTCTCGAGTTCAAAGCTGATTATGCGCAGGCGCGGCTGAATCTTTCGTTTGCGTTGCTGCGATCGGGGAAGAAAGAAGAAGCGCGCCGCGAGTTCCAAACGTTGTGCCAATCCAACCCGGCGCTCTGCAAGCAGTACGAGGAGCACTTTCGGTAGGCCGACTCGGATTGCCGGCAACCCAACACCGGGCCGCGCGCGTAAGCAAGCGGGCGATCAGGGGCAGCATGAACACCGAATGTCTTGGGGTACAAGGTCAAAATGTTGCCACTGATTGCCCACACCCGTTACCGGGCCGCGCGCGTAAGCAAGCGGGCAATCAGAGGCAGCATGAACACTGAATGTCTTGGGGTACAAGGTCGAAATGTTGCCTCTGATTGCCCACTTGCTTACGCGCGTGGCTCGGTATTGGTTGCCACAATAAAAAAGGCGGTCCGGATGGACCGCCCTTTTCAAACACAACCCTGAAGCTTGTTCTTAGAAGGTCAACTTCAGCCCCAGTTGGATTTCGCGCGCGTCGAAGGTGCCGACGGCGCGGCCAAAGCGGGAGTCGTTGATCTGCGGAACTGGCTGCAGGAAGTTGACACGGTTGAACAGGTTGAACGCTTCCATCCGGACCTGAATCTTCGCGTCTTCGCTGACATTTCGCATGCTGAAGTTCTTGAAGAGCGAGAAGTCCACGTTGGCCTGTCCAGGTCCTTCATACGTGTTCCTTCCAAGGGTTCCGATTGTTCCCGGAGCCGGCTTGGGGAAGAACTTGAACTTATCCGCGGTAGATGGAGTTGTTCCCGTCGTGGCCGGAATCTTGAAGGGTCCGGCGCCAGGGTTGACCCAACTGCTGCGCTCCGATGAAACCTTGTTGCCGATCGAGGGAGCGTTGGGCCGATCGTTATTTGTACCGTCGGCATTGAAGTCACCGCCGGCCCCGAAGCTCTGACTCGAGTGCGGAGTAAACGGCTGGCCCGACTGCAAGGCGACAATACCGTTGACCTGCCATCCGCCGACGATCTGGCGCAGGAACCAGTTATCCGAGCCCTTAAAGAACGGCATCTCCCACAGGTAGTTGCTGCCGAAACGGTGGCGGGCGTCAAATATCGATCGCCCGTAGTCGAGGCGAACGTTCTGATTGTCGGTGGAATAGCCTTCCTGGGCGCCGTTGGAACTGGTCGCGCCGCTGTGCCAGGTCGAGCGCGTGTCCAGAGACTTGGCCCAGGTGTAGTTGCCCGTGACGGCAAATCCGCCCGAGTAACGCTTCTTTACTTCTACCTGCAGCGCGTTGTAATTGGAGTTCACCGAATTCTCCCAGAACCGCAAGTTCCCAAAATTGGGGTTGATGCGATTCAAGGCGTTGGACCCGGCGAAGCGCCCGTCCGCGGGTGATGGAGCCCCGATGCGATCGCCTCGGAACCGATTGAAGTTCTCGGCGCGGATGAGCTTGCGCCCGCCAGTGCCGACGTAGTTGGCTTCGATCGTCAGATTCCGGAGCAACTCGCGCTGTAAGCCGAAGAACCAGCTCATTACATACGGATCCCGCATCTTCGGATTCGGAATTCCCGTCAGAAACGTGGTGTTGTTGTTTGTCCCATCGTAGGCAATGATGTTGCCTTCAAACAGCCGGGCGCCTGGGTTGGTATTGGGCCCGCCTGCGCGAACAGCCTGGCCCGGTGTCTGCGGACCGTACAAGATGTTCTCCCGCGGCCTGCCGCACACGTCGCAGATCAGGTTGAACGAATAGAACGGCGGGTTCCACCGGGAGTTGGCCAGAGGATTGTACACACCGCTCTGATAGGCGATCCCGTAGCCGGCGCGAACCGACGTCTTGCCAGATTTAAACGGATCCCAGGCAAAACCGATGCGGGGCGCGAAGTTGTTCCAGTCATCCTCGGACAGCTTGGAGGTGCGGGCAAAATCTCCGGTAGCCACGCCCAGCAAAATGTTCCCCTTGCCGCCGTCGACGTTGAACTTGGTGGCGCGATTGTTGACTTCCTGCAACCGGGAATACCAATCCCAGCGGACGCCCAGGTTCAGCGTCAGATTGGAAGCGATTTTCCAATCGTCGTTAAAGAAGGCCCCGACCTCGGTGTTGCGCCAGCCGCGGAAACTGCTGGCCAATTCGGCGCTGCGCGTTCCGTCGACGATGTGCGGATCGACGCCGCCGATCTGGTAGTAGGGATCGTCCAGAGCCAGATAGACCAAGTCATAGAAGTAGTAGCTTGGCCGGCCTACGTTGAACTCGCTGTTTTCCTGGTTACGGCGGGCTTCGACTCCCATCTTGATCCCGTGACGCCCCTTGGTAATGCTCAGGACATCGGCGTAGTTGAAGACGTTCTCGTTGAAGTGTTGCGGGTAGCCGTTGTAAGCGCCGAAAGCTTCCGTCGCCGAGCTGTTTTCGACGATCAGCGGAACCCCTGGGGCACCGGCAATGATGTCGCTGACGCCGCGGTTCAAGCCCACCCGGGCTTCATTGACAACCGTCGGCGAAAAGATGTGGGTCTCGCTGAAGGCCAGCTGATGAGCATTGCCAGTCGAGGGCGAATTGAATGCGGGCCGCGGATCGACCACCGGTGAAACATTCCTGTCGTAATAGTACCGGCCGAAAAGCTTGTCATTCTCTCCGAGCTCCTGGTCGATGCGAATACTGAACTGGTTGGAATCGGTCGAGTCCGGCGTAAAGAAACTTGTCTCGCCAACCATCGGATCGGTCGTCTTCAGTGCACCGGGCGCCGCTCCAAATGTGGATGCCAGGAACGCGTCCAAGTTCGCCTGAGTATTGCTGTCGATGTAATGGCGGTCGGCCATGTACACGCCAACCGTCTCCGTTACGTTGGTGAAAGACCGTCCCGGGTAGTTCTTGTACAGGAAAGCCGCAACCGAATTGGGCCGGCGCGCCTGCACGAAATTGGCCCAGGCCGCGCTCTCAAACGCGGCTACGCCGCTCTCGCCGGTTCTCTCTCGCGTGCCCTCGTAAGACCCGAAGAAGAAGGTCGAATTCTTGCGAATGGGACCACCGAAGGTAGCGCCGAACTGATTTCGCTTGAATTCGGGCTTCTCTTTCTTTTTGGTGGTCGTGTTGAATTTATCGAAGAATTCGGCCGCGTCCAAGTTGTCGTTGCGATGGAACCAGAAGGCGGATCCGTTAAACCGGTTGGTGCCGCTCTTGCTGACAACGGTAACAACCGACGACGCCGAGTTCCCATACTCCGCCGAGAAATTCAGCGTTTCGATTCGGAACTCCTGCACGGAGTCTACGCTGGGCTGGATGTTGGTGCCGCCGCTCAGACTCTTGTTGCCGATGCCGTCCAGCCAGAAGCCGTTAAAATTGGCCCGGCCCCCGTTGACCGTCGCACCCTGGCCTGGTTCCGTAATCGTAGCGCTAGAGTTGACGACGCCCGGCGCCGTCTGCATCAACTGGTAGATGTTGCGGCCATTGAGCGGAAGATCTTTGATCTGCGCTTCGGTCACGACGCTGGAAACGCGCGACTGCGAGACTTCAACCGGAGTGGCCGCGTCCGTGACGGTAATCAACGTGGTCATCTCGCCCACTTCCATTTTCAGTCCAACATTCCTGATGTCGCCGACGATGAGTTCCGTCTCGGTTACCGCGGTCTTGAACCCTGTCAGGGCCGCCCTGACGCTGTACTTGCCCGGAGGCAAATTCGACATGCGGTAGAGACCGGCGTCATTGGTGACGGCCGTTCGGGTGATGCCCGTGCCGACATTGGTAATCGTGACCTCGACGCCGGGAATCACGGCTCCGGTGGCGTCCGATACCGTGCCGGTGATCGAAGCTGTCGATTGCGCCCACAGCCCGAAAACAGACAAAGCGGCGATCAGGACACCTGCCAGAGCGACTCGGGCGGTGTTCTTAAGATCATGCATTGGGATCTTCCTCCTTCGATGAAACCCTACCGATCTTCAAGTTAGAAATACGTCCGACAGCATAGAGCAAAAAGCGGTCCAAGCCGCGGGGACGCGACAACCATCAATATTTCAGCGCTTTAGCGGTTGCTTGGCGCTGCCGAAAATTAACGTAACATTCAGAAAATAGAATTCCAGCCAAAAAATTGGATAGACACGGCCTACTGCAAGCGCAACCGAGGGTTCAATCTTCGTGCAATCTCAAGTTGCTTTTCCGCCTCGGCGGCGCGGCCCATCCGCCGGTAAACTACCGCGAGATTCGCGTAAAGTAAAGCGTTTTCTGGGGAAAGGCCAATGGCCCGCTTGAGAATCTCGACGCCTCTTTCAGGCTGACCCGCCAATGAGTAGGCGACTCCTAGGTTGCCCAGAGCAAAGGCCGAGTTGGGCGCCAGCGCAACGGCTTGCTCGAGTTCGGCGATTGCCTCGGGGATGCGGCCCTGGTTTTTGTACAGCACGCCGAGGTTGGTTCGCGCGCGGTGATGGCTCGGATCGGCTTTGACTGTCTGCTGAAATCCCAGGATGGCATCCTCGATGCGGTTGAGTTTCATGTAGGTCTGGGCCAGGTCGAAGATGGCCAAGGCCTGGTCTCCGCCTTCGAGCGCAATGACCTTCTTGAATTCATCGAGAGCGGCCGGATAGTCGGCGCTGTGAAAATACGCCTGCGCCAGCTTGTAGCGCACCAGTTTCAGATTCGGCTGGGATTTCAGAATCTCGCGATAACGCGGGATGACGCGTGCAAATTCGGAACGGGAACCGAGTTCAAACAGCGCAACGATCTCGTTGTAGGCAGCCAACTGGTCCTTGGGATCGGAGAGCGCCTGAAAATTTTCCGTGCCGGTGTCGCCCATCGAAAGCGCAACGTAGCCGAGCGATTTGAGCTTCTCGATTGTTTCGAGGTCGGTGTGGGGCCGGGTTACCGCCTGTTGCTTTTTGCTCGAAGTGCGCGCCACGAGCCCCTGCAGATCGGCGCGCAGACGATGCGCCAGGCTGGCGCTCTGGTCGTTGAGATTGTTCGTCTCGGCGAAATCGCTCGACAGTTCATACAACTCGGGCCGGGGCGCCAGGATGTATTTGTGAGTGCCCGAGATCAGCGCGCGCAGTTGGCTCCAGCCAAACTCCAGACGCGGGTAGTACGACTCGGCATAAATAGCAGGCCGAGACCCCGTGTCCTTCCCGAGTATGAGCGAAAGCAGCCCGGAGCCCTGTGCCAAAGGCAGAGCGGCGCGTTCAATACCGAGAATCTGCAGAACGGTGGGCGCCAGATCGATGCTGCTCACATTCTGCACGATCGTTTTTCCGCCGTTGCGACCCGCGGGAAAGCGAACCAGCAGCGGGACGTGCAGCGTGGCGTTGTAGATGAAGTAGCCGTGTTTGTCCTCACCGTGCTGGCCGAGGCTTTCGCCGTGGTCGCCGACAACGACAATCAGCGTTGACTCATAGAGGGCCGCCCTTTTCAGCCAATCGAAAAGCTTGCCGACGTTGGCATCGGTGAATTCAATTTCGCCGTCGTAGCCGCGCCCGCGGTGGCGCGACGCGTAGGGCTCGGGCGGCGCGTAGGGATCGTGCGGATCGTAGAGATGGACCCAGGTGAAAAACGGGCGGCGCCGGTTTGCCTCCAGCCATCGAATCGTCTCGCCGACGACCTTGTCGCCGCTGTGCTGGATGTAGCCGGGACTGATGTTTTCGTAGCGGCTCAGGTCGAAGTTGTCAAAGTAGGTGTCAAATCCCTGGTCCAGTCCGAACTTCGAATCGAGGACGAAGGCGCCGACAAATGCGGAGGTGGCGTAACCGCTCTTCTTGAGAACTTCGGCCAGCGTGGTCTGATCGGGCGACAGCAGAAATCCCGAATTGTCGCGGATCCCATGAGTGGAAGGATAGACGCCCGTCAGAATGCTGGCGTGGGCCGGCAGCGTCAGTGGAACGGGCGAGAATGCTTTTTCGAAGCGGACGCCCTCGCGCGCTAGCGCGTCGAGGACCGGGGTGCGGGCGCGGGAGTAGCCGTAGCTCCCGAGCCGATCCGCGCGCAGCGTGTCGATGGTAATTAGAAGGACGTTGGGTTTGGTTTGGGCGTGGAGCAGGCAGGAGAGAAAAAAGATGGCATTCACCGCAGAGACGCAGCGCGGCATTAGCCGCAATCGTATGCCGTAAGCCGTATGCCGCAGGCCGGCGACGGAGC
>JBPCNK010000139.1:0-16197 GCA_051001345.1 Acidobacteriota bacterium
TGGCTCCGGCCGGTTGCGCCGCGGCCTTGGCGCCGCGGCTAGGTTGGATCCGCGCGCCAGTTCGATTATTTGAGTTCGATCTGGCGGCCGGGCGGCTTGAACTCTTCCAGCCGCCCGACTTGGCGGCCGATTTGTACTGCTGGCCCGAACGGCACGCCCATTCCGACGCGCTGCTGGCGCGCGTCGAAGCGCTGGCCCCGGGTCTTGTCCGGCGCTGTCCGCGGCCGGGCGGTTACGATTCGTTGCGTGTTCGCGGCTTAGAATTTGGGCGGTACTTCTGGAACGAAAAGAAACTAGTCTACGGCGTCACGACAGCCACGGTACTGCGCCGGCGCGGATGGCCGCGGCTGCGCGAACTGGTCGAAGAACTTTGTCGGGTGCGAGCCTGGCCGGGCGATCCCAATCACCCTTACTACAGGCACTACCAGGAACGCTGGCTTGAGAGCCTCGTGCTGGAGAATGTTGCGGCGCTGGACGATCAACTCGATAGCCGGTTCGCCTATTCGCAAGTGCCTACTTATGTCGGAGGCGACCAGGCCTGGATTGATGTGTTGACCTGCACGCGCCGCGGCCGGCTGGCCATCATCGAGTTGAAATGCCGATCTGATCTGGATCTGCCGCTGCAAGGCCTGCACTACTGGAGCCGCGTGTGGCGCCACTTGCTGGAAGGATCATTTGAAAGGCGGGGGTATTTCCGCGGCGTAAGGCTGCGACGGCAGCCGCCTTTGCTTTACCTGGTGACCCCATTGTTCCAGATCCATCCGGGGACCCGCCTGCTGGTGCCCTTTGTCTCAGGCGAGATCGAAATTGTCGTGGTGGGAATCAACGCGGATTGGAAAAAGGGGATCCGGGTTCTGAGGAGAACCCGGATGTGAACAGAATCGCTGATTGCTGGTCGGGCTATTCTTTCTTGTCCTTGTCGTCGCCGCTGGACTTGACTCCGTCTTTGAAATTCTTGATGCCTTCGCCCAGTCCGCGTCCGAGTTGGGGCAGGCGCGTCGCGCCGAAAATCACTATGACGATCACCAGAATGATCATCAACTCCGGGACACCGAGAGATCCGAACATGAAAAGCCTCCTGTCAAGCCCGCGAGGGTGGATCCGTCGGGTTTGGCTAGCCGTATCTTATGCGACCGAAGGCAGGCACGTCAATCAAGTCGCCAGTCGCCAGTCGCCAGTCGCCAGTCGCCGGTCGCCAGGCGGGTGCCGGGAAGGGTTTAGTATACACACATCGAGTGTGTATACTAAGCGTATGCAAAGATCCGAAACGACGCGCAGGCGACTTAACATTATGTTGCCGAAGGACACGATCGCTATGATTGACCGGCTGACCCGCAAAGGCAACCGCAGCCGCTTCATACAGCAGGCAGTGGAACACTACGTCGGCTCAATCGGTCGACAAAAACTTCGCAAACTTCTGATTGAAGGAGGGAAGCAGCGAGCCGAGCGAGACCACAGCGTCGCCGAGGAGTGGTTCGCTCTCGACAAAGATTTTTGGGAAAGAGACCCGTTGTGATTTCACCAAGGCGGGGAGAAGTGTATCTGGTCTCGTTTGATCCGGCTCTCGGGTCGGAGATGAGGAAGACACGCCCGGCGCTGATACTGCAGAACGATTATTCGAATCGGGCCAGCCCGGTGACGATCGTTGCCGCCTTGAGCACGAAGTTCTCGGAACCGTTATACCCCACCGAGGTGCTTGTCGGTCCCGAAGAGGGAGGTCTGCCACGCACATCGGTCGTCCTGTTGAACCAATTGCGCACTGTCGACAAGCAAAGGCTGGCGCGAAAGCTCGGCCGGCTCAGACCCGCCACGATGCAGGCCGTCAACCGAGCGCTAGAAATCAGCCTCGGCCTTGTTGAGTTTTGAGGAGTGCTGCAATCAGTCGGCAGTCGGCAGCGGGCAGTAGGCAGTGGTCGGCAGTGGGCAGTGGGCAGGCTCCAGCCTGTCGGCTTCTAGGCTAAGCGGGCATATAGGAGGTACCGATCACTACCACGACCACGAGCACGTGCACGAGCACGTCAACGAGCACGGTCACGTCAACGAGCACGAGCAAGTTCTGATCCCTGACCCCTGAAGCCTGACCCCTATCTGGCGACTGGCGACTGGCGACCGGCGACTGACTTTCACAACACCACCCGCACGTCGCCGCTGCGGCGCGTGATCTTTTCGCGATCCAGATGTTCCAGCAGCGGGATGGCATGTTTTCGCGTCAAGCCGAACAACGTCTTGAAGTCGGCGACTGCCAGCTGGGATCCTTTGGGAT
This sequence comes from Acidobacteriota bacterium, assembly GCA_051001345.1. GTDB lineage: Bacteria > Acidobacteriota > UBA6911 > JACQSX01 > JBPCNK01 > JBPCNK01. The sequence continues at coordinate 2,264 of JBPCNK010000139.1, forward strand.
AGCGCGCGCGCAAGTCCCGCAGCAGTTCTTCGAGCGCCGCCCGATCGATCAAAAGATCTTCGCCCAGGCGCGCCAGGGACTTTTCGGATACCAGCAGGTGGGCGATTTTGCGAAAGCGGACCGGATCGGCGCCAGTCTTTTGGGTGACCTCGTGTTGCGTCGGAGGCTGCCAACGCGCTTCGTGATAGGTCGCTGCAATCTGGTCCTTGAGAGATTGGTCGGCAGCCGAAAGCTGCACTCCCTGGCCAAATACGTTGACCCGGTCCAGTGCCACATCGATTCGGCGTGCCGAGACCAGGCGGTCCAGTGTGGCCCGAAGGACGTCGGCCGAGACAAAGTCGAATACTTTCTCGCGCAGTTCCTCGCGCGGCATACCGGGGCTTAGAGGATTTTGTTTCCGATGAACGGCCAGCGCCGCCAGTGTCGAGTCTTCGAATGCCTTGAGCGCATTGGACGCAAAAGCCGTGCGGGGCTGTTGCCCGACCAGTTGAATTGTTCCAGCACCCGCCAGTTTCGACAACGCTGCAAGAAGCTGGTCGCGGGGGGCGCCCGTGCGGCGCCACAAGTTCTCTTCGTCGATTCCGGCCTGCCGCCCGGATTCGACCAGATAGACGAGCCGGTCCTCAAGCCCGGAGCCCGATAGCGTGGCCAGCCTGGCCGCAAGATCGACGTTTATGCCACGGTGCCGCGCCGGCGCGCTATCGAGGATTTCCCCCCCTCCGATGGTGAGCATCGGGGAGTAACTGCGCAGAATAAATCGATCGCCTGGCAGCGCAACCGTTGGAATTTCCAGCCCGAGTTGCGCGATGGCCGACCGGCCGGGTTCGAGCGGGTCGCCTTCCAGCAGAGAAACGCGCGCGAGCAACTCGCTGCTGCCGTGGTGAAAACGAACGCGGGCGCGATGTCGCAGCGGGTGGGCCGCTCCTGGCAGCAATTGAATCTGCACGTCGAGCAGCGATGTGGGAGCCAGCGCTCCGGGCGGACCTACCACCATCCCGCGAGCAAGTTGTTCGACTTCCACGCCGGACAGATTCAGCGCGACGCGCTGGCCGGCCTGCGCAGAGTCTGCCGTTTGTCCGTAGGACTCCACGCGCCGTACTTTGCAGCACAATCCCTGCGGGTAGACCTCGATATCTTCGTCGCGACCGATTGCCCCGGAGATCAGCGTCCCGGTAACGACCGTTCCGAAGCCCTTGCGGGAGAAGACCCGGTCGATCGGCAGGCGAAACACCTGCGGACGGTCGGGACGCTCCAGCCGCTCGATCAAACGGCCCAGCGCCAGTTGCAGTTCGGGCAAGCCCTGTCCGGTGCGCGAGCTGATCGGGATAATCTCGGCGTTGCGCAGAAAGGACCCGCCGACAAACTCGACCACTTCCTGGCGCGCCAACTCGAGCATGTCAGAATCCACCAGATCGGCCTTCGTTAAAACGACAACTCCGTCGGGAATTTCCAGCAGCCGGCAGATGTCGAAGTGTTCGCGCGTTTGCGGCATGATCGATTCATCGGCGGCCACAACCAGCAGCACGGCATCGATGCCGCTGACTCCCGCCAGCATGTTCTTGACGAAGCGTTCGTGGCCAGGCACGTCGACAAAGCCGACTCGCCGGCCAGCGATCGTGGAGTGCGCGAAACCGATGTCGATGGTGATTCCACGCTGTTTTTCCTCTTTGAGGCGGTCGGCGTCTATGCCGGTCAGGGCCTTGACCAGAGAGGTCTTGCCATGATCGATGTGGCCGGCCGTCCCGAGGATAAAGCTGGACATGGTTCTTAAACGAACAGCTTGAGTGAAGACCTGAAATTGCGGATTGCGGATTTCGGGTTGCAGATTGATTTTGGGCTCCACTTCAGCGTTGACGTGTTGAGCCGCATTCTTCTATTATAACGGGTTTGGTGTTTATCGCTTTGTGCGATTGAGGCGAGCCAGGAAACGTAGGCTACAGGCTTGAGGCTCCAGGGAATTGTGGATTTCGGATTGCGACTTTCGATACCCAGCCCGCTGAAGCCTGAAGCCTGAAGCCTGGAGCCTGAATTCATGCTTGATCAGCTCTCAGAAAAACTTCAAAAAAGCCTTCGGGACCTTTCCGGCCAGGGCAAGATCACCGAAAACAACATCGACGAGTCCATGCGGGAGATCCGCTTGGCGTTGTTGGAAGCCGATGTAAATTTCAAAGTCGTCAAGGACTTTGTTGCCTCGGTGCGCGCCAAGGCTCTGGGCGCCGAAGTCCTGCAGAGTCTCACGCCGGGCCAGCAGCTTGTCAAGATCGTCCGGCATGAGCTCGTCGAATTGCTCGGCGGTGTATCTTCCGACCTCAGTTTTGCCAAGCGCCCGCCCACCGTCATTCTGTTGGCCGGGCTGCAAGGGTCCGGAAAAACGACCACCACAGGCAAACTGGCCGGTTGGCTGACCAGGAACGGAAAACGGCCGCTGATGGTATCGGTTGACGTTTACCGGCCCGCCGCCATGGAACAGTTGGCCGTCATCGGCCGCGAGACGGGAACTCCGGTCTTCGACGACCCGGGTAACCTTGATCCGATCGAACGAGCCCGCCTGGCGCTGGCTCACGCGCGCAACACCGGCTTCGATGTGCTGCTGGTCGACACCGCCGGGCGGCTGCACATCGACGAGCAGCTGATGGAGGAACTAGCGCGGATCGTGGCGATCGTCTCGCCGCAGGAAATTCTGCTGGTCGCCGATGCCATGACGGGCCAGGACGCCGTCAACAGCGCGCGCGACTTCGACGCAAGGCTAGCGCTAAGCGGCGTGATCCTGACCAAGCTCGACGGCGACGCCCGCGGCGGCGCGGCCTTGTCGATCAAGACCATCACCGGCAAGCCGATCAAGTTTATCGGCGTCGGCGAGAAGTACGATGCGCTGGAGAAGTTCTATCCGGATCGCCTGGCCGGACGCATCCTCGGCATGGGCGACGTACTGTCGCTCATCGAAAAAGCCGAAGGAGCCGTCGATGAAGAAAACGCCCGCCGGATGGTCGAGAAACTGCGTAAGAATTCCTTCACGCTGGAGGATTTTCGCGATCAGCTGCGCCAGGTGCGCAAACTGGGACCACTCGAACAGGTGCTGGGAATGTTGCCGAGCATCGGGCCGTTTAAGGGACTTAACAAGGTCCAGGTCGATGAGAAGGAGCTGTTGCACATCGAGGCCATCATCAACTCAATGACTCCCGATGAGCGCGCTAACCATCAGATCCTCAATGGTTCGCGACGCAAGCGCATCGCCCACGGCTGCGGGCGCCCCGTCAGCGCAGTCAACCGCCTCGTCAAACAGTACGTGGACGCCCGCAAGATGATGAAACAGCTCAGTTCCGGAGCGCTGGGCCGGCAAATGGGAAAGCTCGGGAAAATGAAGTTTCCCGAGGGGCTAAACTAAAGCCAGCCGCCGACGAGTGCTGGCCGTTCAGTTGTGTTAAGATAAACGCCACTTTGGAGGTACCGGTTGTTAACGATTCGATTGAGCCGTACAGGTGCAAAGAAGAATCCCTACTATCGCGTCTTGGTGATAGAAAAGCAAAATCCACGCCACGGTAATTTCGTCGAGATCCTCGGACACTACAATCCAGCCAGGGAACCGGTCGAGTTGAAGCTGAATGTGGAGCGTGCAAATTACTGGATTTCCAAAGGAGCCCAGCCCAGCGAAACGGTGCAGTCGCTGATGCGAAAAGCTCAGCAGCCGTCCTAATCCAGTTCGGTTCATGCGTCGGAGGCAGTAGACCGCAGCCTCCATTTCGAGCGTGCCCCGACGATAAGGAGGGACACATGAAAGAACTCGTCGAGATGATCGCAAGGGCGTTGGTGGACGACCCTGAAGCTGTTTCCGTAAAACAAATCGATGCTGAGCAAACCACGGTGCTGGAGTTGCGCGTGGCGCAGAGCGACCTCGGCAAAGTGATCGGAAAACAGGGACGGACTGCGCGCGCGATCCGTACATTGCTTGGCGCCTCCGGGATGAAACTGAGGAAGCGTTTCGTTCTCGAAATCCTTGAGTAAACAGCCCGGCCGATCCTCTGAACCCATCGCCGTAGCGCGCATCGTTCGCACCCATGGTATTCACGGCGAAGTCGCCGCGCAACTTCTGACCGACTTCCCGGAACGATTCGCCCGCCTCCACACTGTGGTGCTGGCCGGCGCCGGCAAGGAACCGCTGGCGGCGACCCTGAAGTCCTTTCGCTTTCACCGGGATCGGATTCTGCTGGAATTCGACGGCTACACCACCCCTGAGGAGGCGGCGGCTGCGCTGGTCGGTCGTGAAGTCAGGATAGCGCCGGCAGAGGCCACCGAGCTGGGCCCCAACCAATATTATGATTTTGACCTGCAGGACTGCCAGGTGGTCGATTCGTCGGGACTGGAGGTCGGCCGAGTCACCGGAATCCTCCGGGCCGGCGAAAGCGCCAACCTGGTGATGCGCTGCCAGGACGAGAGTGAAGTGATGATCCCGATGGTCGATCGCTTCGTCAAAAGCGTGGACCTGGCCAGCCGGCGAATCGTCGTCGATCTGCCCGAGGAATTGCGGCAGTTGAATAAGGCAGGCTCCAGGCTTAGGAAAGGTACAGAGCCGCGACCGTAAGGGAGCGTGCGATTGGAGGCGCTGATTGCCCGCTCGCTTACGCGCGCGGCTCTGACTTCCCCGAAATGTTCTGTGGCATTTTCGATTTAGGAAAGGTACAGAGCCGCGACCGTAAGGGAGCGGGCAATTGGAGGCGCTGATTGCCCGCTTGCTTACGCGCGCGGCTCTGACTTCTCATGCGTATCGACATTCTCACCATCTTCCCCGAAATGTTCTGCGGCATTTTCGATTGCGGAATCGTCGAGAAGGCCCGCCAGCAGGGCATTGTAGACATCCAGATTCATGACCTTCGAAATTACGCCCAGGACCGGCACCGCATGGTCGATGACCGGCCTTTCGGCGGCGGCGAAGGGATGGTCCTTAAGCCCGAGCCGATCTTCGAGGCCGTAAAAGCCGTTCGACAGCAAGGCTCTCAGTCCTACGTAGTGCTGCTGTCGCCGCAGGGGACCGTATTTCGGCAACCCGTGGCGCGGCGCCTGGCAGATTTCGGCCAGTTGATCCTGATCTGCGGGCGCTACGAGGGAGTCGACCAACGTGTCGGAGATTACTTGGCCGACGAGGAGATCTCCGTAGGTGATTTCATTCTGACCGGAGGAGAGCTGGCCGGCATGCTCATTGCCGACGCGGTCACGCGACTGATTCCCGGCAGTCTGGGGTGCGACACATCGGCCGAGCGGGAGTCGTTTGAGGTGGACTCGGGCGGTGGACTGGATTGCCCGCACTATACACGGCCGGCCGAGTTCCGCGGCCTGCGAGTCCCGGAGGTTTTGCTGTCGGGAGATCACGGCGCCATCGAACAGTGGCGTCGAGCGGAAGCCGCCCGGCGAACCAGGCTGCGCCGCCCCGACCTGTCCGACTAGGCTTCAGGCTCCAGGCTTCAGGCTCCAGCGGACGAGGGACGAGGGACGAGGGACAAAGGAAAGGACGAAGGACAAAGGACGAAGGACGAATTTCGAGTCTTCGTCCTTTTTCTGAAGCCTGAAGCCTGGAGCCTAAAGCCTAAGGCCTGCCGGTGATTGATACGCTTGAACTTTCGGTGGAAATCGGTATAATCCACCATTCGGTCAGGTAGAAGGGACAGGATCATGGATTTGATGGACGTTGTGCAAGACAAAGCACTGAAAACAAACATCCCAAAGTTTGAACCCGGTGATTCCGTTCGCGTCAATGTGAAAATCAAGGAAGGGGACAAGTACCGCATCCAGGCGTTTGAGGGAGTTGTCATCGCCCAGAAGCGCGGCAAGATGAACGCCACATTTACGGTTCGAAAAGTCTCCTTTGGTTATGGCGTCGAACGCATATTCCCCCTGCATTCTCCTGTCATTGAGAGCATCGATGTGGTCAAACGGGGACAGGTGCGTCGCGCCAAACTCTACTTTTTGCGCGAAAGGAAAGGGAAGGCGGCCCGTTTGAAGGAAGCCAAGAGAACCACGGCCTAGGTACTGGCCCGCCGCGCCGCCACACACACAGGGCGACCGGCGGCCGGAAACTTCCGGCGCTTCCTTCCGATCGGCCCGCGTCTTCCCGGGGCCACCGATGAACTCCTCCAGCAAACAGAAAATCCTAAAGACCGCCGAGAAGCACGTCGTTTCGGGAAAATTCGCGAGCGCCGTGGCCGAGTACCTGAAGATCGTCAAGGAAGACGCCGACGATGTCATTATTCTGAACACCATCGGCGATCTGCTGACCCGTCTCAACAAGCACACCGACGCCAATGCGCATTTCGTGCGCGTGGCCGAGTTGTACCTCAAGAATGGCTTCACGTTGAAAGCCATCGCGATGTACAAGAAAATCACGCGGCTGATTCCCGACGACGAGCGGATTCACGAAACGCTGGCTCAGTTGTACCTCAAGCAGGGACTGGTCGCCGAAGCCAAGCAGCATTTCAAGACGATCGCCGACAAACACCTGCGCTCCGGACGCGAACCGGACGCCATGGTCGTGTATCAAAAAATCACAGAGTTCGACAAGAAGGACGCCGAGATTCTCGCGCTGCTGGCCAATTACCACAGCAAGGAATCCCCCAGCGTTGCGCGCGACTATTATCTGCTGGCCGGCCGCGCCGCCCTGGACCGCGATTTGATCGGGCCGGCCGAGAGTCATTTCCGGGAAGCGCTGCGAATCGATCCGAAGAACCTGGACGTGCTGCGCGGCTATCTGGACGCCGCCACGCGCAACCACCACGCCGCGGAAGCCGTCGCATTATTTGAGAATCTGTACCGCGAAAGTCCGGACGAAGCTTTGCTGGCGGACTTTCTGGCCGACGCCTACCAGGGTGCCGGGCAACTGAAAAACGCGGAAAAAATTCTTTTGGAGCTGTTTGAAAAGGATCCCGCGTATTTCTCCCGGCTGCTTGACCTGGCCGAACAGCTTCATCCAACCGATCGCGCCGCCGCGCTGACAGTTATCGAGCACGTCTTGCCGACGGCCGCCGCTCGCCGCGATTCCGAGCGCGTGCGGTCCGTGATAGAGGCCATCCTGGAGCGGGAGCCTACCGAGGTACGCGCCCTGCATTTGATGGCCGACCTGTATCTCAAGTTGAACGAGTCCGATCTCTACCTGCAGATTCAGGAGCAGTTGCTCGCGCTGCACGAAGGACAACGCGACTGGAGCCAGGCGTTGAAGGCCGCCGAAAGGCTGCTACGCCAGGACCCGGCCTCGACGCTGTACCGCGAGAAGCACATCGAGATTTTTGAGCACCTCTTTCCGGACCGTCCCTACCTGGCGCCGTTCGAAGAGGCCCCCTCGAAACCCGTCGAAGTCGTCGAGGAGCCCGTCGAACTCGAGGAGGAAAGTTTCAGACTCGAGGAGGAGGAGCACGCTTCCGGCCTGACTCTGGAGACATTGACGACCGAAGGGCAAGAGCAGGACGACGTTCCTGCTTTCGAGTTTTTCGCGCAAGAATCCGCCGAGAGCGAGGATCAAACCTTGGTGGAAATGCCAGAGGAGGACCTCTCGCGGTTGCTTGCGGATGGCGGGGGCGCTGCGCCAGCGGCAGCCACCGAGTCCACGCTCGAAGAGAGCCTGCAGGAAATCGATTTTTACGTGGGCATGGGATTGCGCGACGATGCAGCGCGAATTGTCCAGAGCCTCCTGCCGCGCTACCCCGACAACCCCGAGCTCAAACAGCGAGCTTCGGAACTGCAGCAGCCGGTCTTTGAGAGTGCGGAAACGCAACGGGCGATTGCCGAAGTGGAAGTGCTTCCCGAGCAGGAAGTACTGGCCAGCCTGGATCTCCAAATTGACCGTGCCATTGACGCTCTATTCGACTTCGGCCCCGCCAGCGGTTCGCAGGAAGAAGTCGGCGAAGCGCCCTACCAGTACAACCGTACATCGGCGGGCGCCGCGGCTCCAGATCCCAGCGGCGCAGTCGAGAATATGTTCAAGGCCCATTATGATCTGGGATTCGCCTACAAGGAGATGGGCCTGCTCGAGGACGCCGAGGGTGAGTTCGCGCGAGCCTTCGAGAACGCCACGGGGCGAACTCCGGCAAAAGAAGTCGGCATGTGTTGTAGTATGCTGGCGCACTGCAAGCTCGAACAGGGGCACCCGCGCGAGGCGCTGCAATGGTGTGAGCGTGGGCTGGAAAAATCCTCCACGGGAGATTTCCAGTACAAGGCCTTGAAATATGAGATGGGCCGCGCCTACGAAACACTGGGTCGACTGGACGATGCTCGCCGCTGCTTTGAAGAACTGCACGGCCTGGATGCGGATTATCGGGATGTGGCCGCAAAACTTGGTGGTTGAGCGAAGAGGGCAGTATGGAATTGCGGATTGCGAATTGTGGATTGCGGATGGATTGCGGATTAATAATTCGAAGCAACCGTCGGTCAATTTACAATTCAATCCGCAATCCGCAATCCGCAATCCGCAATTGCTGAGATGCTCAACCGGGTTTTGTACGTTGTCTACATCGTCTATTGTTTTGAAGTCGGCGCGTTCCTGCTGGTATTTCCCTGGCTTCGCATCTGGGAATACAACGCGTTGTTGGAACAGGCGCCCCACCTGAAGGCCGTCCTCCTCAATAACTTCGTGCGCGGCGGTGTGTCCGGACTGGGCCTGGTCAATCTGATCATCGGAGCCTGGGAGGTTTTCCATTTCGGTCGAAACGTTCGGCGCATTTCTTAGAGAGCGCGCCCCGCTGGTTTACGTCGTTTCCAGTTACACACAGCTGCCCATGGCCTGGGACGAATGGATCGGCGCTCTGATAGAGTCTGGAGTGGATTGTCTACAGATCCGGGAGCCGGGGATGACCGACGGGCGGGTGTTTGAACTGGCGCTGAAGGCCTGCCGAATTGCTGCCGGGAAAATGGCAGTGCTGGTGAGCCGTCGCGCCGATATCGCTCGCGCGGCGGGCGCAGCAGGAGTTCACTTGCCATCGCGCGGCCTGCCTGCCGCTGAAGTTCGAAAGACTTTCGGCAAAGAAATGTGGATCGGAGTTTCGGCTCATTCACGATTGGAATTGGAGGGGCGCCAGGCCGCCGATTACGCGCTGCTGGCCCCCATCGTCCTTCCGCTTTCCAAGTCGTCCAGCCGCCGGGCTCTAGGAATGGAGGCGCTGGCCGACGCTCCGCTTCCGGTGATCGCCCTGGGCGGGATGACCGCCGCTACCGCGAAGCAGGCGATCGCAGCCGGTGCCTCCGGTGTAGCCGGAGTGACGCTCGGATTGGAAGTGAACCGCCAGATCGTCCGACAAATCAAGGGGACCGATGCGCGCCCTCACTAACTCGGTCCACATCGACTTTGAGGAACACGGCGCCGGCGTCGCTGTTTTGTTGATTCACGGTTTCCCTCTGCACCGCGCCATGTGGTCGGGGCAAATCGAAGCACTCAAAAAATGCGCGCGCTTGATCGTGCCGGACCTGCGTGGCTTTGGTAAGTCTGACGTGCCGGCTCCGCCCTATGGGATGGAGGACTTTGCCGAAGACCTCAATGGACTGCTGTGGCATTTGCGGGTCGAACGAGTGATCCTGTGCGGATTTTCCATGGGAGGCTACATCTCGTTCGCGTTCCAGCGCCGTTTTCCAGAGAAGGTCGCCGGGATGGTACTCATCGATACACGCGCCGACGCCGACAGCGAAGAAGCCCGCTGCAAACGGCTCGAGATGGCCGAGGCGATTCGCCGGCTCGGCGTCGAACTGGCGGCCCAAACGATGGTGCCCAAATTGCTGGCTGAGCAAAGCCAACGGCACAACCCGGATCTGGTCGCTCGCGTGACGTCCATGATTTGCGACAATAGCGCGGGCGGCGTCGCCAACGCGCAGCTGGCCATGGCGTCCCGTCCCGACTCGACCTTTGAGCTGGGCCGAATCAACTGTCCGGTGCTCATCGTCGTCGGCGACCGGGACGTGTTGACACCCGTGGCGGTTTCCGAGGCGATGGCCGCTCGCTTGCAGCGCTGTGACTTGAGGATCATCGGCGGGGCCGGACATTTGACGCCAATGGAGTATCCCGAGCGGGTCAATGCCGCCATCGGGGACTACCTGCGCGATTTTGGGGAGACTTGCCTTGGATAAGACGCGCCTTGAGATGTTGCAGAGCTTTGTCGAGAAAAAACCAAACGACCCGTTCAGTTGGTACGGTCTGGCCATGGAGTACAGCCGGCTCGACCAATTCGACCGGGCCGTCGAAACCTTCATGCGCGTCATTCAGATCGATCCGCTGTACTCTGCGGCCCACTACCACCAAGGCCAGGTGCTCGAGCGGCAGGGCAAGCGTTCGGAGGCCCGTCAGGTTTACCGGGACGGAATTGCCGCAGCTGCCAGCAAAGGCGACGCCCACTCCCAAGGCGAACTGCAAGACGCACTGGACGCCCTATCAGACCCGCCCCCGCAATCTGATCGATGAACAATGGTGGCGCCGGCCGCCAGGCCGGTGTGCTTTTCGGTGGCACCGGCCACCAGGCCGGTGTGCTTTTTCCCGGGCGTGCGAACCGTGGCGGGATAGACAGGGCCGCGACCGTAAGGGAGCGGGCAATCCCAGGCAGCCGTTACGAATTACGAATTACGAGTTACGAAAAAAAATGAAGTCTGTGCGCCTTAATTCGTCCGCGCCTCCGGCCGCGATTACCGAGACTGGAAGCAGGGGACACGCTGGACGACTTCCTGAAGTCTTTTCCATCTGTAACGCGCGAGCAGGCTATCGCCGCGCTGGAATTGGCTCGCGAGGCCTGGGAAGCCATTGCGCATTCTTCTCGATGAGTGCTTGCCAAGTCCTAGCATGTAGTGAAATCGGCGAGAATTGGCGTGGCCGATGGCCGAGCAAGCAGGCCCTTTGAGGTCCCGGCCGGGCCGCTCTGCGATGCCGTGCCGCCACTGTCTGCTCACGACAATTGTGGCGATTCTCAAGACACTTCCCGTTTCCCAGTGAAACCTTTGCCCCGCTACTTCCATCTAAGGGGACAAGTTTAGGTACATTCTTCGAGGAGACTTTATGAACGAGCAAAGAGCGGTGGAGTTCACCATGGTCGACGATCCCTTGATTGCCCGCCTGAAAGGGAAAAAGACTGAACCGAGCGAGCGCCAACCGCGCCGCTTCGCGATTGCAGGGAAAGGGCAGTGGCTGGCGATCGTCCTGCTGCTGGGCGCGCTGGGTTACGTCTGGAGCCAGAACAACACGCTGGAGCGCCAACTCGACCAGACTGAAAAACAGCTGTCGGCTCTGATCGATCAATTACAAGCTTCCGACTCGGAGGTCGCTGCCGTCAAACAGACACTGCTGGAAAGCGACAAGAAGTTCTCTGCCAAACTCGGCTCTCAGATGAGCCGTACGCAGTCGCTGTACGAGCGCGTCCGCCAGGACCAGGCTGAAAAGCAACGGCTGGTCGACGCCGCCCTGGCGGCGAAGGCCGATACTCAGCAAGTCGAGAAGCTCAACCAGACGCTGAAGTCGGAGGCTGAAGGCATTCGTAGCGGCGTGGGCGAAGCGAACCAAAAAATCACAACGGTCCAGACCGAAGTAGGCGGCCTGAAGGAGGTCAGCGCGCAGCACCGCAGGGAACTCGATGAACAGAAAACGTCGCTGGCGGGCAATCGCGAGGAAATCGGCAGCGTAAAAACCGATCTGGGCGCCTTCAAGAAGTCGTTTGAGCGAGATTATTTTCCGTTTGAGATTTCCAAAAATGGGGCCATCCAGAAGGTCGCCGACGTGGGATTGAAGCTCGACAAGGCCAACGTCAAAGGAAATCAGTTCAACCTGGAGATTTTCATCAATGGCCAGCGGCTGCAGAAGAAGAATCGGGCCCTCAACGAGCCCATCTACTTCTACGTAGCGGGCCAGACCAAGCCATACGAAGTTGTCATCCAGAAGATCAACAAGAATCTGGTGGTTGGGTATCTGAGCGCGCCGAAAAAGTCTTAAGGGCAGGGGTCAGGCTTCAGGGGTCAGGGAATTGCGGATTGCGAATTGCGGAAGCCCCTAACCCCCAACCCCTGCATTCAAGTATTTGGCAAACTCCACCGGGTCGATATTGCCCCCGGTGACCAGACAGACGGGCCGCCGGTACTCGCGCGGCAAGTGTCCCTCCAGGATCGCTGCCAACGAAACGGCGCCCGACGGCTCGACGACAAGTTTGGCGCCATCGGCCAGTATCCGCATGGCGCGAACGATGGTATCTTCCTCCACCTGAAAAAATCCCGCAGCAGTTTTTTGCACCAGCGTCAGATTCGGATCCGATGGCGCCGTGACGATCAGGCCGTCGGCGATCGTTTTCGCGCGATCGATCTTGACTGCAGTCTTTGCGTGGAAGGATTGATAGAAAGCATTGGATCCGCGGGACTGCACGCCAAAGACCGCAATGTCGGGCCGCAGCAATCTCAGAGCGACGGCGATTCCGGCGAGCAGACCGCCGCCGCTGGCCGGTACAAGGACGGCATCGACCTGTTCGAGGTCGGCGACAATTTCCAGTGCCGCCGTGCCATTGCCAGCCATTCCCCAGGTTGAGTTAAAAGGGTGCACCTGCGTCAACCCGCGCTCCGCCGCGAGACGGTTGACCGTTTCGACGCGAGATTCAAACGTGTTCTCACAAAATACAATCTCGGCGCCGTGCGAGCGCGTCGCTTCGACTTTGTACGGCGACGCCTGCTTCATCATGACGATGGTCGCTTTGCACCCCAATTGATGGGCGGCATAGGCGACTCCCTGGCCGAAGTTTCCCGAGGAACTGGCGATGACCCCGCGGGCGCGGTCGGCATCGAGCAGGGCGGCAATCTGAGGATAAGCGGTTCGGATTTTGAACGATCCGGTGATCTGAAGGTTCTCAGCCTTCAGATAGACGGGCCGTCCGCATAGCCTTTCCAGGGTTGGAGAACTCAGCAGCGGTGTTTTTCGAATGACTCCGGCCAGTCTTTGTCCAGCCTGTTCAACAAGTTGGAGGTCCAGTTGCATTCTTATAGATTAGTGCTTAAATTGAGAACAACAAGGGGGCCGAGTCAAAAAACTGCAATCCCCCAGAATCGGCCCCCGCTCTCTTCGGTCCGCTTTTCAAGTTTTATCGGGAACCCCAGACGCTCCCTGGTGTCAAAGTCCTGTATTCGTCGACATGCCACGACTGCGCATCGCTGTACTCCTACTCCTGGTGTCCCTAGTGTGGCGTGCGCCAAGCGATCAGCCGTTGCGCCTCGCAAGGCGCCCTTTCCCGAGTCTGACTACAGCAACGCGATCTCCGAGGCTGCCCGGCAGTTCGATCAGGCGCACCTGGCCGGCTGGCGCAGGGCGGCGCAATTGTACGAGAGAGCTTACCGATTGCGCCCGACCGAGACGTTGAAGGATCGGCTGTTGCTTTCACTTTTTCTGGTGCTGACGCGCGAGCACGACGAACGAATTTATCGGGCCGTGACAGCCCAACAGGTGCGGTCGATCTGTGCGGAAGCTGGCGGCGCTCGCCAGCGTGCACTTTGCAGAATGGCCGAAGGCTATATCGAACGTCTCAGTCCCACTCACTGGGAAAAACGCCAGGCGGCAAGGGAAATCCCCGACGAGTCCCTTTTCCTTCCGGAGACTTCGCTGCTGGAAGCGTATCTGTACCTGACGTATCTGCACTTCGGCGGCGCGGAGAACTACTGGAGTCTGCATGGTCACTTCACGCGCAAGTTCGGCGATTCGCCTCTATTTGTGTACCTCAATCTTTCACGGCCGGCCAGTCGCCCAGCCGGCTTTGACACGAAGTTTCCGGAATTTACGGAAATCCACGCCTTCGCGGCAACTGAGCTGTTCTACAACGCCAAGTACACCGCCGCCCGATCCAGGTACCGGCGCGCCGTCGAGCTGATTCCCGATTACACGCGGGCGCTTGACGGACTGGGCAACATTCAGTTCTTCGCTCTCCAGGACTACCCCGGCGCGCTGAGCTAGTACG
>JBPCNK010000140.1:0-4947 GCA_051001345.1 Acidobacteriota bacterium
TACCTCGTACCTCGTACCTCGTACCTTGTACCTCGTCCTTAGTCCTTAGCCCTTAGTCCTTCGTACGGAAATGCTCGAAACAGAGACAACAGCGCGTCCTGCAACTTACCTTCGGGAATGGCGGCGACCCACTGGCTGATCTCCGCTTCTGTCAATGTAGACGTCGTTTCGCGAGCCGGGGTTCGCGCCGCCAGTCTTTTTTCCGGCAAAGCCTGCACCGAAAAACTGAGGAATCGAATCCGGCCGCCGCCCACCCAACCGCCAATCGCTCCCAAAAGCAGTCCGGACAGGCTTTCCAGTTCTTTCTGCCAGATCGGATTGGACGTCGCCACAACCAGTGCGTGGCCTTTGAGCCCCACCGGCGCAGAATGCTCGGCCACCCCGACTCCGGCCAGGTGCGGCCATAGAGATTGCAGCACCGCCAGACAGAAATCATCGTCGGCAGCTTGGATTTGGACAATCTCGGATAGAATTTTCGAGATCGAACGCATGAGGAATTTACAATACCGCAATGAAAGCAAAAGAGTCGAGTACCCTGGTCCTGGCCTCACGTTCCCCGCGGCGCCAGCAGATCCTGCGGAGACACGGTCTGGTCTTTGAAATCGTCGCACCTCCCTTCGACGAGTCGGACCTGGATCGGGTGTTAAGTCCGGAGTCCTTCGCGCGGACGGCCGCAGACGGCAAAGCGGCGTCGGCGTGCCGGATCTGCCAGCCGAACAAGTATGTTCTGGGAGCCGACACGGTCGTGGCGCTCGACGAGCAGATCTTCGGCAAGCCCGCTGATCGAGACCAGGCCGGGCACATGTTACGTATGCTGTCGGGGCGCACCCACCGCGTCATCACGGCCGTCGCCTTGTGGCGGGTTAGGGCAACCGAAGCCCGGCGAATTGCTCTGGATCACGACATCAGCGAGGTGCGCTTCCGGACGCTGGACGAGCCGACCATCAAAGCGTATCTCCTCACCGGCGAATGGACCGACAAGGCCGGATCGTACGGCATTCAGGAAGAGGGCGGAAGCCTGGTGGAATCGTATCGCGGAGATTTTGAAACAGTCGTTGGCCTGCCATTCGCGCTGGTGACAAAATTGCTTCGCAATGCAAATGTGGATGACGGCAGCTATCGCGCTCAGTAGCAGTGCCGCGACCGTTAGAGAGCGGACCCGTTCCGCCGTGCTGCGTCGGTCCGCTTGCTTACGCGCGCGGCACCGCCGTCGCGGCACTGACACTCGCGACTATTAACCGACCCGCCGCCGGGCCAATTGATACGTTCCGTAGACAGCCAGCGCCCCGCCGACTCCGCCCAGTGCGAGCTTTGTGGCAAGCGGCCAGCGCGACTGCCGCGGGCGCGACCACGGCAACGCCGGAACCCGCTCGGCTAACTTCGATGCGTGCTGGCTCAGCCGCGAGGCCCGATTGCTGATTTCACGCGAAGCTTCGCTGAGAGTCTCACCGGTTCTGTGAAGGGTCTCGATCGTATCGTCCATCTTCTGACGAACCACCTTGCGGCGCTTCATTCCTCGATCCGGATCCATCAGGTACATCAGACCGGCCCCAAGGCCGCTTAACAACATACTGGTGCTGTTTTTCATGCGTCTCCTCCTCTGGAAAAGGTTACTGCGGGTTGGTAACGGTAGCTGCGACTTTCAGGACGGATTCTCCGTACGCAGCTACCAGGTGGCCTGCCAGGTGCTTCTGGCAGGGATACTTCGGAGCGCTGTCGGCGCTGAAATACTCGGTATAGGTCGTCGGCACACGCTTAACGCTGAACGTCGCCTCTTCTC
The DNA here is from genome assembly GCA_051001345.1 of Acidobacteriota bacterium. Lineage (GTDB taxonomy): Bacteria > Acidobacteriota > UBA6911 > JACQSX01 > JBPCNK01 > JBPCNK01. The sequence continues at coordinate 1,781 of JBPCNK010000140.1, forward strand.
CTTCGACTTCGCCCGACGGCACATCTCGCGTGCACGAACTGGTCGCAAGTTGACCGCTCTCAGCGCAGACCGAAACGCGCTCGATTCCCGGCGGCATCGTGAATTCCCTTTTGGAACTCTTCGTGAAAGATTTCTTCATGAACTCGGCCCAGATCGGAACCGCCAGCGTAGCACCGTAACCGCGATGCATGATCTGGCGCGGTGCATCAAACCCCACCCAGACGCCCGTGACTACATCCGGCGTAAAACCCACAAACCAGGCATCCCGGTAGCCGTTGGTCGTTCCGGTCTTTCCGGCCGCCGGCAGACGAAAGCCGCCGGCGCGAACGCCGCTGCCAGTCCCATGGTCGACCACATCGCTCAGAATGGTGGTCATCAGGAAGGCTGTCTGCGAATCGATGGCATGACGGGTGATCGGGTGGTTCTCGTAAAGAATCTCGCCGTTGGGACTCTCCACTCTGGCGATGATCGCAGGCACGGTCACGCGTCCTTCGTTGGGGAAAGCCGAGTAGGCTTTGACCATCTCGAGCAACGTCACTTCGCCGGCGCCCAGCGGTAGCGACACGACGTTGGGCATTTCCTGTTCGATTCCGAAATCCCGGGCCGTGCGGATGATGTTTTGAATTCCCACCATTTGTCCCACCTGAATGGCGGTAGTGTTAATCGACTTGCGAAGAGCTGTCCGCAGGGTGACGGCCCCCGTTCCTTTGCTGCCGTCGTCATTGGTGGGACGATATAGGCCCTGGGCCGTTTCAAATTCCAGCGTCTCGGGTTGCAGAACCGTGGCGGGAGTCATGCCCGACTGCATGGCGGCGGCGTACACGATCGGCTTGAAGGTCGAGCCCGGCTGGCGCTTGGCATACAGGGCACGGTTAAACTTGCTCTCCTGAAAATTGCGCCCTCCCACTAGCGCGTAAATTTCTCCGTTTTGCGCGTTCATGGAGACCAGCGCGCCCTGCAAATAGTCTGGCTCTGTTTCTTTGCCGCTGGCGTCAAGGGCGTGGTTCTTAAGATAACTGGCGCGCGAAAAGCGCCCGAAGCCGCGCTGCTTTTCAATCCGCGACAGATGATTTTCCATGGCTGCCTCTGCCGTCGCCTGCATCGAAGCGTCGATGGTCGTGTAGACCTTCATTCCGCCGCTGAATGTACGTTCGGCCCCAAACATCTCCTGCAGTTGTTCCTTTACATAATCGATCGCGTAATTGGCATTGTTCAGATCGGTCTGCCGGGGCAGGACATTCAACGCCTGCTGGCGCGCCTGCGCGGCGCGCTCGGAGGTAATGAAGTCGCACTCAGCCATCGCTTCCAGCACTAGGTTGCGACGCTTCAGCGCCAGAGCCGAATTGGCGTGCGGCGAGAATGCCGCCGGCGCCTTGGCCAAGCCGGCCAGAAGCGCTGCTTCATCAAGCGAGACGTCGGCAGCCGACTTTCCAAAGTACCCGCGAGCCGCCGCTTCCATGCCGTAGAATCCGGATCCGAGATACACCTGGTTGAGGTAGAACTCCAGGATCTGATCTTTCGAGTAAGTCTTTTCGATCTTACGAGCCAGCCAGAGTTCCTGGATTTTGCGGCGATAGGAGCGCTCCGAGGAGAGAAACGTGTTCTTGGCCAACTGCTGGGTCAGCGTGCTGCCGCCCTGGCGGACTCTTCCGGACGAAACATTGGTCATGGCGGCGCGAACGATTCCGCGCACATCGTAGCCGTAGTGGTCATAAAAATTGCGATCTTCAATCGCCATAACGGCCTGCTGGATGCTCTTCGAGATGCGCGCCAACGGAACGATCGTGCGTTTCTTTTCAAAAAACTCGAAAATCTGTACTCCGTGGCGATCGTAGACGCGCGTCGTTTCCTCCATCTGGGGCACCGAATCGATGTCGCTTCCGTTGATGTCGCCGGTAACGCGCGCAAAGTAGAATGTTCCCGACGCCGTGCTCAGGAAAAGAAAAGAAGCCACCACCAGGGTGGCGTAGCGCAGGGCTGGATGCCGCTCGAACAAACCCTGGACGCGGCGCAGAGTCGGCTCCATCCAACGGCGGGTTTTCAGGTAGAAGAACAGGGCGCGTTGTCCGCGGGGAGTTGCCAGCCACGCGTTGGCCTTGCGCGTGGCCAAACGGAACCATCTCGACGACCTTAACCCGCGATTCCCTTTCGATCCTTGCGCCATTTCTTCCTCCCTAGAGGGTTTGCACCCGCTATCTCCTTTGCAACTCAGTGGCCGTTGCTGCCGGGGAGCCCAGAGGCACCTCTAATCTGTTGCTGCTACTTGATTTGATCCCTTTGAGACGGCCAGCCCGGTAGCGCCGCAAGACACGGCTTCAGGGAAAATCACCCCGATAGGTGGGGTTCGAGGGAGACTATTTGTCGCGGTGGTAGAGCGAAGGTGAAGTCCTTATGTGCCTGCGGTCATTGAGACTTTTGGAACTGGTTGGCATCTTGACAGGTGCAGCCCATCTGGGGTTCAATGGTCGAAATTTGTTCTTAATCAAGGACTTGAACGCATCATGGAACACACGCTTGTCCTGAACGCCAGCTACGAGCCCCTGCAGATCATCTGCTGGAAGCGGGCACTGACGCTGCTTTTCCAGGGGAAGGTCGAGGTTGTAGCCGAGTACGAACGCGAGATCCACAGCGTGAGCTTCACCGTCAAGCTGCCCTCGGTACTGCGGTTGCTGCGCTACGTCAAGCTGAGCCGCAAGGCCGGCCGGGTGAAATTCTCGCGGGCGAACATCTACGCCCGCGACAATCACCGTTGTCAGTACTGCGGCCTCAAGTGTTCGACCGAAGAGCTGACGTTCGATCACGTCATCCCGATCGTCCAGGCCGGCGAAAAAAGCTGGGAAAACATCGTTACCTGTTGTATCGAGTGCAACCGCAAGAAGGGGGGCCGCACCCCGGAGGAAGCGGGTTTGAAGCTGATTCGCCATCCCAAAGCGCCGATTCTCCCGGCGCAGATCACAATCACGATCGGGTACCGCAACGCTCCTGCCAGCTGGAGAGACTACCTCTACTGGAACGCCGAGCTCGACACGGCGTAGCCGAGCGTTCAGAGCCACGAGCGTTCGGGGCCACGAGCGTAAGCGAGTGGGCAATCAGTACCGATATTTCGACTTTCTGACCCTGATTGGCGTCCTTCAAAATGTTGCCCATGATTGCCCACTCGCTTACGC
>JBPCNK010000141.1:0-15822 GCA_051001345.1 Acidobacteriota bacterium
AACCGGCAGGATCCTTTACATCGGCAAGGCCCGCAACCTCCGCAGCCGTGTTCGGAGTTATTTCCACCCAGGACGTCCCTTTGATCTGAAGACGGAAACCCTGCGCGCCCAGATCGCAGATCTGGAACACTTCATCACCGACAACGAGCTCGAAGCTTTCATCCTGGAAAGCAATCTCGTCAAGCGGAACAAGCCGCTCTTTAACATTCAGCTCAAGGACGACAAGAGTTTCCTTTACATCAAACTCACCACCAACGAGGACTATCCGAGGATCCTGCTGACCCGCCGCCTGAAAAAAGACGGCGCGATGTACTTCGGCCCCTACGTCCCGGCGTCGCTGGCAAAGAACACGGTCAAACTGATCAACCGACACTTTCAGCTGCGTACCTGCGATATCGAAATCGACGGGAACCTTCCCCGCCCGTGCCTCGAATACGATATGAAGCGTTGCTTGGGGCCATGCGTGGCGGGACTTTGCACCAAGGAAGCCTACGACGCGGCGGTGCGGGACGTCGTTCTGATGCTGCAGGGAAAGAACGAAGCGCTGTTGGATCGGCTGCGCGAAAAGATGCTCGCGGCCTCCGACCAGGAGCGCTTTGAGATCGCAGCCTTCTATCGTGATCGCATCCAGCTAATCGAACACCTGGCCGAGAAACAGAAGATGCGATTGCAGCAGAGCGAAGACCTGGATGTGTTCGCCTATTACAAAGAGGGCACACGCCTGGCACTGGAGCTGTTCGCAATCCGCGGCGGACGAATCATCGGTAAAAACGAGTTCTACTGGGAGGACCTCGGGTACTTCGAACCGTCCGAGTTCCTCAAAGAGGCGTTGCAGCAATACTACGCCGGCAACGGCTTCGTCCCCGCCGAAATCCACCTTTCCGCGCCGATTCAAGACGGTGATCTTTTCGAGGAGTGGCTCAGCGCGCGGCGCGGCAGGCGGGTGCGTGTGCTGACGCCGCAGCGCGGGGTCAAACAGGAACTGGTCGAGTTGGTCGAGGCCAACGCCCGGATCGCCTTTGAGTCGCACTTCCGGATTTTGAAGCCCTCGCGCGACGCGCTGTTGCAAGCGCTACAAAGAACACTCGCGCTGGAGGCGCCGCCCGAGCGCATCGAAGCTTTCGATATTTCCAATCTGCAGGGCTCCGAGACGGTCGCGTCCATGGTGGTCTGCATCAACGGGCTGATGACCAAGAGCGAGTATCGCAAGTTCCGGATTCATGGCATGACAAGCCCGGACGATTTCGCCGCGATGAGACAGGTTGTCAGGAGACGTTACCGCAGGCTGCTGCAGGAGGGACGCCGGTTGCCGGATCTGGTGCTGATCGATGGCGGAAAGGGGCAACTGCAGGCCGCGCGCGACGCTCTGGCTGAACTGGGACTTGCAGATCTCCCCGTCGCCAGTCTGGCCAAGCGCGAAGAGTGGCTGTTTGTTCCGGATCGCCCCGACCCGATTGTTCTCCCGCGGACGTCGCCTGTGCTGCATCTTGTCCAGCAGATTCGTGATGAGTCCCACCGCTTCGCTATCAGCTACCATCGCAAGCGCCGAAGCCTGCGCGACATCACGTCGATGCTCGAGCAGATTCCCGGTATTGGTCCCAAGCGCAAGAAGCGCCTGCTGCGCAATTTCGGATCGCTCAAGCGAATTGAAGAAGCCTCCCTGGCCGAACTCATCCCTTTCGTGGGGGAAAGCGCGGGGGGGAAGATTCGCGAGTACTTCGAAAAACAACCTGCGCGGATTCACACGGAATAAGCGGATCCTGGGAGCGCGGGCGTCCCGCCCGCAGAATCTAGCTTCCCTGTACCGGGCCGCGCGCGTAAGCGAGCGGGCAATCTGCAGCAACCAACTTACAGCCTGCGATCGCCCGCTTTTTGGTTAGATGCGCGCGCGACGCGCGCGCTTCCAGGCCGTTTGGCATCCTAACTCGTAAACCGTAACTCGTAATTCGAGATCCTGCCACTGATTGCCCGCTCCCGGTCGCAGCCCGGAACGTGCTGCTCTAATCCCATCGCCTAAAAGCCCCTCAAAATCCCCAATACAATCCACAATCCCCCAATCCGCAATCGTCAATCAACTCCGCAATCCCCAATCCGAAAATTCAATCTCCAATCTCCAATCCCCAATCCCCAATTTGACGGGAACGCCTTGCATTCCAAACTACATCGGTGTACTTTGAACAAAAATGGCCCAACCCGATCACCCGCACCCTCCCGGGCGCGGCACGACATGGCGGCGCGCTTGCGCAGCATCGCTCCGTTGATCCGGCGACTGTCGACTAATCGCGGCTTAGCGGCAGTTGCGCAGGATCGGGCTCGAAGCAACGTCGGCAGCGCGCTTCGTACATCCCGGAAGCGCCTACGACAATCAGCTCTTCGCTGGTAAAGAGCCTCTGCGTATAGTTGGCCGGATTTCCACACCGCACGCAGATTGCCAGTGTCTTGGTGATGGACTCGGCGATGGCCAGCAGTTGGGGCATCGGCCCGAATGGGATCCCACGATAATCCTTGTCCAACCCGGCGACGATGACTCGCTTTCCCATGTCGGCGAGCTTATTGCAGACCGCAACAACACCCGTATCCAGGAACTGTACTTCATCGATGCCGACCACTTCGGTGCGGCCCTCGACGGCCTCAAGAACTTCCCCGGAACTCTTCACCAGTGCCGAGTCGATGCGCAGATCACTGTGCGAAACGATCGCGTTGTCGGCGTACCTGGAGTCGATAAGCGGTTTGAAAATCTGCACGCGCTGACGGGCGATCTGGACACGCCGCAGGCGGCGGATCAGTTCTTCGCTCTTGCCGCTGAACATGCTGCCGCAGATAACCTCGATCCATCCGGTGTGGCTGCGGATAAAATCACTCATAGGCTTTCTTGTTGTAGAAGGGCGCAAAGGCTGCAATTAGCGCGACGACGAACGACTGCTTTCGCGTCAGGATGTCGCCTGTCAGAATTCCCCACGTTCCCTGGCGGCTCCGGATGTTGGACTCATCGGCAAACTCATCGATGACAACTCCCAGCTCAATTCCCCGATCGATGACCCTGTCGGCGATGCGGCGAGGAACAAGGATGCTGCCACTGCTGCCGAAGTATCCGCAAAGGCCGTCACTGACATACGCCCAGCTTTGCAGAAATACCATGCGGGGCTCGCGCTCCTCGATCCTATGAAATCCCCCTTCCATCCCGATGTAGAAATCGGCTTCCGCCTGCTCCCTCTTCAGCTGTGCGATCAGGTTCTCAGCACGACCCTGAGCACCCTCCATGAGTTCTTTGACCGAAAGCGGCATGCTGGCGATTGTGCTCTGAACGTCATGAGCGACGAATTCGATTTCATCGCCGCCGGCCACAAGGCGTCGACCAAAGATGTCGACGGCCTCCTTGACTGCGTCCACCTTCGGCTTGCGTGTCGTGCCAATGGCAATCTTCATAATACAGTCCGATTTGGATCCTGCGGGAATGTTCAGTGCCCCGACCAATCCGGGTGGGACAGGCTTCCAGCCTGTCAGCTTTTGAAAATGACACACCGGTGACGATCACGTGCACGAGCACGTCAACGAGTACGGTCACGTTCCGACCTGACCCCTGACCCCTGCCCCTAACTGTTGACGATCTTCAGGACATTCTGGTGAATCCTGCCGTTGCTGGCCACTATGTCCCCCGCATAGATGCGGTAAGGGCTGCCGTCGTAGTGGGTGACGGTCCCGCCAGCCTCGCGAACGATCAGCACGCCGGCTGCAACGTCCCACGGACTGAGCTTCAGCTCGTAGAACGCCTCGCAGTGACCCGCAGCGACATAGCACAAATCCATCGCCGCCGAGCCGGCTCGCCGGACTCCGTGCGCCGCGCGCAGAAACTTTTCGAAATGGCGAATGTGTCTGGCCAGCCGCCGATCCAGATGGGGCGGAAATCCCGTCGACAGCAGGCTCTCCTGCAGTTTCCGAACGCCCGAAACCTGGATGGGTTTCCCGTTCAGGAAGGCTCCGCGTCCGACTATCGCCGTAAACAGTTCCCTCGTGTTGGGATTGAAAACGACGCCCACGATGGGTTCACCTGCCTGTTCGAGCGCGATGGAGATACAAAATACCGGATAACCGTGCGCGTAATTGGTGGTTCCATCGATCGGATCTATGATCCACTTAAATTCGTGCCTGGCCCCGCCATAACCTTTTTCCTCGGCCAGAATCTCGTGTTCCGGAAAGGCCTTGCGCAACCGGCCTACGATGAGCTTCTCCGACGCAACATCCACCTCGGTGACCAGGTTGTTACGGTTGCCACCTTTGGTCCGGACGCGCATCTGACCGCCCCGCCGTTCCATCAAAATTCGTCCGGCGCTGCGGGCTGCGGCCACGGCTTCCTTCAGGTAGGACTGATAATTCATGTTCGCCTCAGCAGGACTGCGGCCTGCGCCGCAATCCCTTCGCCGCGGCCAATTGCGCCGGCGCCTTCCAGGCTGGTTGCTTTAATGTTAATGAGTTCTGATTCGCAAGCGAGTGCTCTCGCCAGGTTGTCACGCATGGCATCGGAGTAACGGACAATTTTCGGCCGTTCCGCCAGTACAGTCACGTCCAGATTACCGATCTGAAAACCTGCTTCCCGCATCTTGCGCGCCACGTCCTCGACCAGCACTACACTGGAAATATCTTTGAAACGCGCGTCCGTGTCGGGAAAGTGCCGGCCGATATCGCCCATACACAGGGCTCCCAGGATGGCATCGCACACCGCGTGCAGCAAAACGTCCGCATCGGAGTGCCCGAGCAGGCCCAGCTCGAAAGGAATTTCGACGCCGCCGAGAACCAGCCTGCGGTCCGCGACCAGGAGATGAAAATCAAAACCCGTGCCTATTCTGAAGTCGTTCTGATCCATTGCTCCGCCCACTGATAATCCTGTGCCGAGGTGATCTTGATGTTCTCTTCAAGACCAGGCACCATCTGCACGCAGTATCCGCTGCGCTCCAGCAGCATGGCGTCGTCCGTTACGGTCCAGCCATCGCGCTGCGCCAAGGCGACACACCGGCGTAGCAGATCCTGCGAAAACACCTGGGGCGTCTGCACGCGCCGCAAGCGGCCGCGGTCGATGGTACTCACCACTCGTCCTTGGGAGTCGACTTCCTTGATGGTGTCGGCGACTTCAATTCCGGGAATCGCCGCTCCGGTTTCGCGCGCCGCCTCCCACACCCGTTCGAACAGCCGACGCGAAAAAAAAGGACGGGCCACATCGTGGATGGCCACCCAGCGGATCTCGCGGGAAACGTGTTCGAGGGCTTGGGCCACCGACTCCTGCCGGGTCGAACCGCCCGGCAACAACGTCAACCGGGGCGAATCGCAGAGCCGGGACACTTCGTTGCGGTATGCGTCAAAACCGAGGGCCGGCAATGCCATCGCCACGCTGCTGACGTCCTCCATCTGGAGGAAGCGCTCCAGCGAGTACAGCAGCAACAGCTTTCCACCCAGAGGCAGAAACTGCTTGGGCCGCTCCGCACCCAACCGGAGGCCCGCTCCCGCGGCGGGCAGGATTACCGCGATTGTTTCCACGCCATCACGTCCGGGTCGCGCTCGGGCTAACTGTGGACGCGCTCGCGTTCATACTCCTTGGCGTCGGAAACGGCTTCGACGAACTTGCCGAAGATCATCTTGCCGGCCGTCGTCTGCAGAACGCTGGTCACCAGGATGTCAACGGTCTTTCCGATCATCCTGCGCGCATTGTCAACGACCACCATCGTGCCGTCATCCAGATAGGCGACGCCCTGGCTGTATTCTTTCCCTTCCTTCAAAATGAATACGCGCATGCTCTCGCCGGGAAGAACGACGGGTTTGATGGCGTTGGCCAGCTCGTTGATATTGAGGACCTCGACGCCGCGCAGCTGGGCGACTTTGTTGAGATTGAAATCGTTGGTCACGATCTTGGCAGTGACCTTTTTGGCCAGCTCGATCAACTTCAGGTCGACTTCCCGCACTTCGGGAAAATCGGTCTCGACAATCTGGACATTGATGCCCGACATCTTCTGGATTTTCTGCAGAATGTCCAAGCCGCGGCGCCCGCGGTTGCGCTTGATCGAATCGGCGGAATCGGCGATCAACTGGAGTTCCCGCAGAACGAACTGGGGCACCATCAGCTGGCCCTCCAGAAATCCGCTCTCAACGATATCCGAAACGCGGCCGTCGATGATGACGCTGGTGTCAAGGATCTTGGGAGAAATCCGCGAGCCGCGCTCATTGAAGACCTCGCCCATAAAGGACAGATCCAGATACTCCCCCTTGGTCACTCCGAGAATCAGGCCGACGTATGTCATGAAGGCCAGGATCGTTACCTGAATGAAGTTGCCTGTTCCCGGGTCGTCAAACGTCATTCTTGAAACCACCAGGCTGATCAGAACAGCGCCCAGAATTCCAAAGATGGATCCCAGACCTGCCGCTACCAGCGTCTTGATGCTGCAGCGCCGAACACGGATCTCAAAAACAATAATGGCAACGCTGAGAGCTAAGGCGGCAAGCAGGGAGTTTTCAACGGACCGATTAAACGGTTTGACCAGGAAAGCCGTCAAGAGAAGTACGGCGACAAACGCAAAACGAAGAATCCATAAACCCATACCCTCACCTCCTCGGCGAGAATGCAGAGCAAGACCAAAATAAAATGAAGCTGCCGGAGTTTATCACATCGGGGGCACAGGCTTCCAGCGTGGAGACGCAGGCTTCAGGCTTCAGGGAATTGCGGAATGCGGATTGCGGATTGGGGCTTCCAAATCGACAATCCGCAATTCCCTGGAGCCTGAAGCCTGGGGCCTGAAGCCTGCTGGTGAATGCGATCTATCTAAGAATCTCAAGGACGGTAAAAGCGCGGCACTCGGCGCGAAATCCGGCAGAGGATCTCGTAGCTGATCGTCCCGGCCCACCGGCCATGGTCGTCGACGGAGATCTCGATGTCGCCGCTTCGGCCAATCAAGGTCACGGCAGATCCCACCTCAACGTCCGGCACGCCCGTGACGTCCAGCATCAGCATGTCCATCGTGACTGTCCCGATCACCGGCACGCGCACGCCGTTGACGGCGGCCACGCCGCGGTTGCCAAGGACGCGACTGATTCCGTCGGCATAGCCTGCTGGTACTGTCGCTATCCGCGCAAAACCAGCGGTTCTGTGCGTCTGACTGTAGCCAACCGGCGTTCCGGCCGGTACTTCGCGGAGCTGCGCGACGCGGCTGTGCCAGCTCAAGATCGGCTTCAGTCCGGCCGACCAGCGGCCGCTTGGGTCAAATCCGTACAGCCCAATGCCAACGCGAACCAAATCAAGCTGGTGGTCCGGTTGGCGGCTGCCGCTGGTATTGGCGACGTGAAGGACAGGCGGCTTGGCAAGTCCATCGCATGCCGCACTGGCAATGCGGTCGAAGCGCTCAAACTGCGTCTGTGTAAATTCCGGATCCGAATCGGAGGAGGAAAAGTGCGAAAAGACTCCTTCGATCTTCAAACGAGATGTGGCCGCGCGGGCCAGCAGACCGGGAGCTTCAGCCAAAGGAATCCCGACGCGAGTCATGCCCGTGTCGAACTCGAGGTGACAGGGCAGGGTCAGTGATCGTTGCGACAGCCACTGTTCGAGCCGCTCCCAGGCAGCGACGCTGTAGATCGACGGAGTCAGCGCGTGCTCGATTAGCGCGTCTTCCTGGCCGGGGAACGCTCCGCCCAGGATTAAGATCACACCCTGCAGGCCGGCTTGGCGCAACTCAATGCCTTCTTCGACGGAGGCCACAGCGAATGCGTCGGTACCGAGCGACTGCAGATGGCGTGCCACCGGTACGGCGCCGTGGCCGTAGGCGTCGGCTTTGACAACCGCCATGACACGCGTCGATTGCTTCAGTCGGGCACGAATGAACTGCAGGTTGAAACCCAGTTTGTCCAGGTCGACTTCGACCCAGGTGGGGCGCAGGCCTTGCGGCAGGTTCATAGGAGGAATCAGATTCACCGCAGAGACGCAAAACAGGCTTCAGGCTCCAAGGGTCAGGCTTCAGGGAATCTATACAAGGAGTTGTGCTTCAATCCTAATTCCCTGGAGTCTGACCCCTGGATCCTGGAGCCTGCTCCTCTCTATTTTTCAAAATACGGATCGCCGAACTGGGTGAACTGCGGCATGAAGGCCAGTGAAATCGTGTCGGTGGGGCCGTGCCGTTGCTTGGCCACTTCGACCTTGGCGACAATCTCCGCCTGTGGATCATCTCCGTCCTCGCGATAGATAAAAATCACGACGTCGGCATCCTGTTCGAGCGAGCCGGACTCGCGCAGGTCGGAAAGCTGCGGGCGGTTCTGGCCGCGACGCTGCTCGACGGCGCGACTGAGCTGAGACAGGGCGACGACCGGGATTTCGAGTTCCTTGGCCAGCAGTTTGAGCGCGCGCGAAATGGAGGATATCTCCTGCTGGCGATTTTCATAATGACGGCCGCCGCCCATCAACTGGAGATAGTCAACGATCAACAGGTCCAAGCCATGCTCAACTTTCAGGCGGCGCGCCTTGGAGCGCATTTCCATGGGAGAGACTCCGCCAGAGTCATCGATGAACATCGAGGCTCCCGACAAAACGCCGACGGCGCCGGCCAGCTTACGCAGGTCCTCGCGCGAAAGGAAGCCACTGCGCAGCCGGTGCGAGTCGACGCGGGCCTCCGAACAGAGCATCCGAATCACCAACTGGTGCGCCGACATCTCCAGTGAAAACACGCCCACCACTTTCTGAAGCTTCGTGGACACGTATTGGCCGATGTTGAGCGCCAGACTGGTCTTGCCCAGACCGGGACGCGCGGCCAGAATGATCAGGTCGGACTTCTGCAGACCGCACGTGATCTGGTCCAGGTCCTTGAACCCGGTCTTGAGACCGGTGATTAGCTCCTTGCGCTGGTAGACCTCCTCGATGCTTTTGAAGGTGCCCGTGAGAATCTCGCTGAGGCTGACAAAGCCCGTGCCAACGCGCGACTCGCTGATCTCGAAGATCCGTTTCTCGGCCAGCTCCAGGATCTCCGCCGGATCTTTGGAGTTGTCCAGTCCGAGCGACATGATCTCGTTGGCCGAATGGATCAGCCGGCGCAGCATTGATTTGTCTTTGACGATCCGGGCATAGTTCTCGATATGGGTCGTGCGCGGCACGCCATCGGTCAGCGTCGCCAGGTAGGCCATTCCCCCGATTGCTTCCAGCTCGGAGGCGCGCGTTAGTTCTTCGCTCAGAGTGACAAAATCGATCGCGCGCGAGCGGGCCGACAGCGCTTCCATCCGGGCGAAGATCTTGCGGTGGCTTTCCCAGTAGAAGTCTTCGCTGCGCAGGACTTCGGCCGCGTGATTGTAGAGGGTCTCGTCGAGCAGGATCGCGCCCAACACGGAGCGCTCTGCTTCGAGATTATGCGGCAGAGTCCTATCGAGGGTCGCGTCGGCCGGCATGATCGCGGATTATATCAGGGGTCAGGGGTTAGGGGCGGCTGCCGTAAATCCCTACCTGATCTTTGGACCCTAAAATTGGGGATTGGAGATTGGGGATTTATTGCGGATTAGTTGACGCCCAATCGCCAATAAATCCACACTCTGCAATGCTCAATCATCAATTCAATCCCCATTCCCCATTCCCCAATCCCCAATCCCCAATTGCTATTGGTCCCTATCCTCTGCCCCCTTGCCCTTGCCTTTGGCGCCGCGTTTTGGTTTTTTCCGCGCAGTCTCGGGCGCGGCTTCTTCGGGCGGATTCTCTGCGGCGGCGCGCTCGGCCTTCCTGACGCGACGCCGAGTCGACGCTGCTTCGTCGGCCGCAACCTGCTTGGCTGCGTTCTCTGCTTCCGCTTTGGCTGCCGCAATGACGCCGCAGAGTTTTTCAAACTCCTCCAGGCCCACGGCCTCGGATTTTTCGCGCAGCGTATCTGGAACCACAACGACCTTCAGCTGCGCGACGACTTCGCGGTGCAGTTTCAGCGGGATGTCGTACTGGCCGGTCGTCTTGATCGGCTCGCGCAACGTGATTTTGCGGCGGTCGATGTGGAAGGAACGAGCTTCCAGCAGGTGGGCAATGTCCGGCGATGTGACAGAGCCATACAGGATTCCGTTGTCTCCTGCCTTGCGGCCGAAGGCCAGAGCGAATTCGGCCAACTGCTGGCACAGCAGCTCCGCTTCTCCCTTCTCGCGGGTTTCACGTCGCGCAAACGCCGAACGGCGTTGCTCGAGCACCCGCATGTTTCCCGTCGTCGCCTCGACTGCGAGCCGCTTGGGCAACAGGAAATTGCGGCCATAGCCGCCAGTGACTTTGACTACGTCGCCGCGTTTGCCCAGATTGTCTACATCTTCAGTCAAAATGATTTGCATGGAATCCTCTTCGATTTACATTTTCAAAACGTATGATGCTTGCCAATCACGTCATGCTGGAGTTAGTTTCTAATACCCGCGACTCTTCGATTTGCGAACTTGGTAAAGTCTGCTGCTTGCCAATCACTCCATTTTCGGCTCATTCTGAAAACCCGCGACCTTCCGGTCGCGGCTCTGTTGGCGCTCCGTAGACCCCTGACCCCTGACCCCTGAAGCCTGACCCCTTAGTCGGCCGTAAACGGGAGCAATGCCAGATGGCGTGCCCGTAAAATGGCGTCGGTCAACTTGCGCTGGTGGATGGAACAGACTCCCGAAATCCGGCGCGGCAGAATTCGGCCACGCTCGGGGATAAACTGCGAGAGCAGCTTGACATCCTTGTAATCGATGTAGTCGATCTTTTCGGCGCAAAACTTGCAAAACTTCTTGCGGCGCATCACCATTTTCCGACCGCCGCCGCCGGTTCGGCTGCCCCCGGTTGCTACTCTAGCCATGAAGACTCCTTTAGGATCGATTACCCGTTTCTTCCTGCGCTCCGCCGAATTCGATAGCGGCAGGAGGTGAAGCAGGCCCGCTCTTGCGGTGTTTCTTCTTGGATTCGCGACGGCCCTGCATCTTGGCCTGGCGCTTAAGATCTTCGTCGACGCGGACCGTCAAAAAGCGCAGCACCGAGTCGGTCACCTTCAGCTTGCGTTCCAGTTCGGCGATCGCCTCGCCTCCGCCGCTGATCGTAAAGAGAACAAAATGGCCTTCGATGTGCTTCTTGATTTTGTACGCCAGGCTTCGTTTTCCCCATTTTTCGACTTTGTCTACTTGGGCGCTTTTCCCCTCGACGACCTTCTGCATCTGCTCGACGACGCGATCGACTTCCTCATCGGACAGAGTCGGAGTCAGAATGAAAACATTCTCATAAACTCTCACTGAATTCTCCTAGATCAACAGTGGCGCGATGACCAGGGCCACAATGGACATTAACTTGATCAAAATATTCATCGACGGCCCCGTCGTATCCTTAAACGGATCTCCGACCGTATCGCCAACCACGGCGGCCCGGTGCGGCTCGGAGCCCTTGCCGCCCAGAAATCCTTGCTCGATCAACTTCTTGGCATTATCCCAGGCCCCGCCGGCATTGGCCATAAACAGCGCCAGCAGTACGCCCGTGACGGTTGCCCCGGCCAGCATTCCGCCGAGAGCTGAAACTCCCAGCAAAAACCCGACTGCCACGGGCGCGATCACGGCGCTCAGTCCCGGCAAAACCATCTCTCGTAAAGCTGCGCGCGTCGAGATGTCAATGCAACGGGCCGTGTCGGGTTTGGCGGTGCCGGCCATCAGTCCCGGGATCTCGCGAAACTGTCTGCGCACTTCTTCCACCATCCGGAAGGCGGCCTTCCCGACCGACGACAGCGTCAAGTCGCCGATGTAAAACGGAAGGACGCCGCCGATCAGCAGACCCACCAGAACTCGGGCGTCTACCAGATCCAAACTCGCCAGCCCAACCGAGATCGTGTAGGCGGAAAACAGCGCCAGCGCCGTCAGGGCGGCTGAACCGATTGCAAAGCCCTTGCCGATGGCGGCCGTCGTGTTGCCGAGAGCGTCGAGGCTGTCGGTGATGCGCCGCGTCTCCGGCCCGAGCCCGGCCATTTGCGAGATTCCGCCGGCGTTGTCGGCGATTGGACCATACGCATCCACCGACATCGTGATGCCCACGGTTGCCAGCATCCCGACGGCAGCGATCCCGATGCCGTACAGGCCTCCGAAATGGTCTGCCAGCAAAATGGCCCCGCAGATACACAGCACCGGCAGGGCCGTCGATTGCATTCCCACGGCCAATCCCGCGATGATCGTCGTGGCCGGACCCGTCTTGCACGCCTCCGCGATGCGTTTGATCGGGCTACCCGACGTGTACCACTCCGTCAACAGCCCGATAGCAATACCGGCGACGGTGCCCATCAGCACACACCAGAACACGCCGAGGTTCAAACCGAGCCGAACCGTGAACAGATAAGCGCCGACCAACAGCAGCAGGGCGCTGATGTGAGTCGAGTTGCGCAACGCCGCGGCCGGGTTCAGGTTCCTGAGCAGGCGCATTCCAAAAACTCCAACCAACGATGCCAGCAAACCGACGCCTGCGATCAGAATCGGATAGGCCACATAGGTGTCGCGCAGCGCCGGGTCAAACCGCGAGTCAGCGGCCAACATTGGTGACACCGCAATCGCAATAGTCGCCACGATCGAGCCGACATAGGATTCGAAAATGTCGGCGCCCATTCCAGCCGTATCCCCCACGCAGTCGCCGACGTTGTCGGCAATCGTGGCGGGATTGCGCGGGTCATCCTCGGGAATTCCCGCCTCGACCTTGCCGACCAGGTCGGCGCCGACGTCCGCAGACTTTGTGTAAATGCCCCCGCCCACACGCGCAAACAGCGCGATCGAGCTGGCGCCCATGGCGTATCCGTTAATCGCGGCCGCCGGAATCAATTCGTAGTGGTACAACAGATAGGCCACACCGGTTCCGATCAGACCCAGGCTGGCCACAGCCAGTCCCATCACGGCGCCGCCCGAAAAAGCCACAAGCAGCGCCGGGCCGATGCCCTTCTGATGAGCGGCCGCGCAAGTCCGGACATTGGCGCTGGTAGCCGCCTTCAGGCCAAAAAAACCGGCCAGCATCGAGCTGCCCGCCCCTCCAAAAAACGCGATCGCTGTTGCCAGATCCAAAAAGGACGCCAGCAGGATAAAGACAATGGCGATGAACCCCGAGAGGATGGCGTATTCCAGGCGCAGGAAGACCATCGCTCCTTCGTGGATAGAATCGGCAATCTCCACCATCCGGGCGTTGCCCGCAGGCAGACGTCCGATCGAAGTGTAGAGAAAAAACCCGCAAGCCAAGCCAAGCACTCCCACAAGCGGCAGACTGTTGAAAACCAACTGCATCTCGTCTAGTCCCCGGTCTGGTTGAAAATCGACATCGCTTTTTTCATGCCTTCTCGCAGCGCCATTTCGAGCGCCTCTAGACTCAATTTCACAGCGGTCCGAACCGCCGGCAGTTCGGACTCTTCAAACGGCGACAACACATAATCCTGGTTATCATCTACGCCCAGCGGGCGCCCAATCCCGAAGCGCAACCTCGGAACCTCGTCTGTTCCGAGCGTCTCCAAAACCGAGTGGACTCCGTTATGCCCGCCGGCAGAGCCGCGTTCGCGGATCCGGATCTTGCCCAAGGGAATCGCCCAGTCGTCGTAGACGATTACCATGTCGGCTGGAACCATTCCGTATCGTTCGACCAGAAACCCCGCCGCCAGTCCGCTCCGATTCATCCAGGTGCGCGGCTTGACGACAAGCAGATCCGTTCCCCAGAGCTTGCCCTCGAGCAGCTCCAGCGAGTTTTCCGGCGAAACCCAGCGCGCGGCCATTTCGGAGGCAACCGCATCAGCGATCACAAAGCCGACATTGTGACGCGTCATGGCGTAGCGGCTGCCCGGGTTCCCCAGTCCGACAATCGCGCGCATGGCCAGCGCCCAGCCAGCCCTACTTTTTCTCGTCCTTCTTTTTCTCTTCCTTCTCGGCGCCTTCCTCTTCGATTTTGCCCTTCTTGATGACTTCCGGTTCCGCCACTACTGTTTCAGCCACCGGCGCAACGACTTCCTCGGCACGCGGCGCGGCAACGGTCACCAGCGTCAACTCGGGATCGGAAAGAATCCGAATCTTGTCGGTATCGACAATTAGTTCCTTGACGCGAACCGTGTCATGAATTCCCAGTTCGCGAACATCGACCAGAATGTGATCAGGAACATCGCCGGGCAGACACTCTACCTGCACCTCGCGAACAACCACATCGAGAATCCCACCATCCAGCTTGACGCCGCGGGGTTCGCCGTCGATTTCAATCGGGACCTCGAACTTCATTTTCTGATCCATCGCGATGGTCAGCAGATCGGCGTGCAAAATGGAGCCCTTGATTGGATCAAGCTGGTACTCCTTGATCATCACGCTCTGAGCTTTTCCACCGAGGTCGAGCGAAAAGATGGTGTTGTGCCCGGAATCCGAATGAAGGATGCTCCATAACATCTTCGGATCGAGGCTGACGGCAACGGCCTTTTTGCCCCGGCCATAAACGACGCCCGGAATGCGGCCCTGAACCCGCAGCCGACGGGCTGCATTCTTTCCCCGTTCGTTGCGTTCGGCGGCGTTTACTGTAATCGACTCTGGCATGGCAACTCCTTTTCAGGCTCCAGGCTTCAGGGTCCAGGCTCCAGGGAACCGCGAACTGCGGATCGAAAGCGAAAATGGCTGGTCACAATCAGTCCGCAATTCCCTGGAGCCTGGAGCCTGGAGCCTGTGTCTTTGCGTCTCAGCTATTCAAATCTCCTGCCTCTATACAAACAACTTACTAACCGACGTTTCCTCGTGGATGGAGCGAATCGCTTCCCCCAGGATGGGCGCCACGCTCAACACTTCGATCTTGCTGCAGGGGTGCTTTTCATCGAGCGGAATCGTGTTTGTCACAATCACCTTTTCGAGATCTGAGTCCATAATCCGCTGCACCGCTTGGCCCGAAAGAACCGCGTGGGTTCCCGTCGACCAGATTTTTTTCGCGCCGTTAACCTTGAGCGCTTCGACTGTCTTGATCAATGTCCCGGCCGTGTCGATCATGTCGTCAACGATCAGAATATTCCGACCGTCAACTTCGCCGATAATGTGCATGACCTCGGCGATATTGGTGTCCACTCTCCGCTTATCGACAATAGCCAGCGGGCACTCCAGCCGTTTGGCGAATGCCCTGGCCCGTTCGACTCCCCCTGCGTCGGGCGAGACAACCGTCAGGTTGTCGATGACGATCGACTGGAAGTACTCCAGAATGACCGGCGCAGCAAAGAGGTGGTCGACCGGAATGTCGAAAAATCCCTGTATCTGTCCGGCGTGCAAGTCCATTGCCAGCACGCGATCGGCTCCGGCCGTGCTGATCAGATCCGCCACCAGCTTGGACGAAATCGGCACGCGCGGCCGATCCTTTCGGTCCTGCCTAGCGTAGCCATAGTACGGCAAAACGGCCGTAACGCGCCGGGCCGAAGCCCGCTTGAACGCGTCGAGCATGATCAGCAGTTCCATGATCCGGTCGTTGACCGGATTGCAAGTAGGCTGGACCACGAACACGTCGCGGCCGCGCACGTTCTCCAGAATCTGGTAGTAGACCTCGCCGTCGCTGAAGCGCTTCAACTCGGCCTCTCCCAACGCCAAGCCGAGGTACTTGCAAATCTCACACGTCAAGGAAGCGTTGGCGCTACCGGAAAAGATCTTCAGCACAGCGGCTCAGCTCCCGAAGCAAACGTGTGTGGCTGGGGCGGGAGGATTCGAACCTCCGATACAGATGCCAAAGACCTGTGCCTTGCCACTTGGCCACGCCCCAATCTTGTCAGGGGTCAGGGGTCAGGAGTCATGGGTCAGGGAATTGCGGATTGCGGGTTGAAAAAGCTCTCCTAATCCGCAATCAATCCGCAATTCGCAATCCGCAAT
>JBPCNK010000142.1:0-28293 GCA_051001345.1 Acidobacteriota bacterium
CCAAGGCCAGTTCGCCCGCCGGATTGCTCCGACTCACGCTATCCTTGGTTACATGTCGAACAGGCAATTACATGATGTGGTCCTTTCACCACACTAGATCAGCCAGGCTTTTCCTGGCGTACCGAACAGAGAGAGCGGTGATATTGTCACGTTCGGCAACGACTCGATGGTCACCGCTCTCTCCGTTCGCGGCACTGATATTCGCGGCACTGCTGTTCGCGGCACTGATGTTCGCGGCACTGACAGGAGCCCAGCATGCATCTGATAAATATGATCCTCCGTCCAACCTCGTGGCTTGCGATTGCACCGGTTGTCATCGCAGTATCGGCCGCCCTATTGGCTCAGGATCGGCTCGGTCTTTTCTTTCGCGAAGACTGGAAAGAGATTCCTTTCGCCACGCCAGTCACGCAGGATCATGTCGTCAATCCGCACCTGCTGCTCCAGCTCTACGGTCCCGGCAAAGAAGGAATCAAGAAGAGCCATCACGACACTCCCAAAGACGATCCCTATTACATATGGTCCGGGACATGCGCGGGCAACTGGGCCGTTGCGCTGCGCCACCGCGACGCCTATGTTGATTTGACGGGCCAGGCCAGGATCCGCTGGCGCAGCAAACAGTCCGGGTTTCGCGTGCTTCGCATTGTGGTCAAGTTGCGCGACGGAACGTGGCTGGTCGGCGACCAACCCGACGGAGCTTCGGCCGACTGGCGCGAGAGGGAATTCAACGTAGCCGACATGCGCTGGCGCCGGTTGGACATTGCCACGATCCTAGAGGGCCCGTGGGTGGACCGTCCGATGCTCGACGCCGTCGATGAAATCGGCTTTACGGACTTGATGAGCGGCGGCGGCACGCCCGCTTCTTCCCGATTGGACTGGATTGAAGTCTGGGGCAGACCGGTGCCCAGAAAGCAAGCCGCGGGAAATACGACTGGGGATGTGGCGAAGTGAAAACCACTGTGACGATTTTTTTGACAGCGGTGCTGGCGCTAGGTTGCGGCCTGATCGTCGCAGCGCAACGCAGCGGATCTGATGTGCCGGAAGCCGGCGAGATGGCGGTCCAACCGGGCCGGATGCCAGGCCTCATCGCCAGGTACTCGGTCGACCGCTTCAGCCTTTACCGTTCCTCTCCGGTCGAGAAATCGCCGGCGCGCCAGATTCGCCTTCGGCAGTTCTACACCGAGTGGCTGGGCGCGCTGGGCCGCATGGACTTCGATACGATGGGCCAGGATGACAAGGCCGACTACCTGTTGCTCAAAAACCATCTCGATCACGAACTGAGTGATCTCGACTTTGAAGCCAGGACGGTGGCCGAGGCGGCAGCGCTGGTTCCCTTTGGCCAAACAATCACCGATCTCGAGGAAGCGCGGCGCCGCATGGAACCGATCGATCCGGCCAAGGTGGCCGCCGCTTTGACCGGCTTGAACAAGCAGATCGAGGCCAACCGCAAGGCGATCGAGGCTGGACTGAAAAAGGACACCAAGACGGAGGGCGCCACCGACGGAAAAACCGACAACAAGCCCGACGGCAACGACAGCGCCAAGGTCGACCCCATCAAGGCCAAGAAGACAGTCGCCAACCGCGCAGCGCTGGCGACCACGACGCTGCGCAACACCTTGAAGAACTGGTACAGCTTCTATTACGGCTACGACCCGGTTTTCACGTGGTGGGCTGAGGCTCCCTACAAGGCCGTTGACAAATCGCTCGAGGAGTACGCGATCTTTCTGCGCGAGAAGGTCGTCGGCCTCAAACCAAAAGACGACACCGCGATTGTCGGCGATCCGATCGGCCGCGAGGCTCTCTTGAGCGCTCTGGCGCACGAGATGATCCCCTACACGCCTGAAGAGCTCATTGCCATCGCAAACAAGGAATTGGCCTGGTGCGAGGGGGAAATCAAGAAAGCATCCCGCGACCTTGGCTACGGCGATGACTGGCGCAAGGCCCTCGAGCATGTCAAGACGTTGTACGTCGAGCCGGGCAAACAGCCGCAGTTGATCCGTGACCTGGCGCTTGAGGCGATCCAGTTTCTCGACGAGCACGATCTGGTGACCATCCCGAAGCTGGCACGCGAGACCTGGCGGATGGAGATGATGACGCCGGAACGGCAACTTGTGAATCCGTTCTTCACCGGCGGCGAGACCATTCGCGTCTCCTATCCTACCCAGACGATGTCCCACGAGCAGAAGATGATGAGCATGCGCGGCAATAATGCTCACTTCTCGCGAGCCACCGTCTTTCACGAGCTGATCCCCGGTCATCATCTGCAGGGTTTCATGACGGCCCGCTACCGTCCGTATCGCGCCGTGTTCAGCACGCCCTTCTGGGGCGAGGGGTGGGCGCTCTACTGGGAGCTGCTCTTGTGGGACATGAACTTCGCCAAAACGCCTGAAAATCGCATCGGCATGCTTTTTTGGCGCATGCACCGTTGCGCGCGCATCATTTTTTCGTTGAGCTTTCACCTTGAGAAGATGACCCCCGAAGAGTGCATCAAACTCCTGGTCGAGCGCGTCGGCCACGAGCTTGACAACGCCACGGCCGAAGTCCGCCGGTCCTTTTCCGGGACTGACATCTATGGACCGCTCTATCAGGCGGCTTACCTGCTGGGCGGCCTGCAGCTGCGCGCTCTCGAGCGCGAGCTGGTCGGATCGGGCCGGATGACGCACCGCGCGTTCCATGACGCAGTCCTCAAGGAGAATCGAATCCCGATCGAAATGCTGCGTGCCCTTCTGACCCGCCAGCCTCTGGTCCGCGACTTCGTGTCAACCTGGAAATTCTACGGCCCCATCTCGGCGGACCGCTGACGTTACCGTATGCCGTCGGCCGTATGCCGGACCCAGTGACTGGCGACTAACTGGCGACTGGCGACCGGCGACTGGCGACTAAGAGAGGAGGCGCTCATGGAAGCACAAGCCTACGACCTTGTCGTAATCGGAAGCGGCCCGGCCGGGCAGAAGGGCGCCATCGCGGCCGCAAAGCTCGGGAAAAAGGTGGCGGTGGTTGATCGCCGGGACATGTTGGGAGGCGCTTCCCTTCACACGGGAACGATTCCAAGCAAGACTCTCCGCGAGGCGGTACTTTACTTGTCGGGATTTCGGCAACGTCCTTTTTACGGGAAGGACTATACGCTGAAGGAGCGTATTTCTGTCGAGGACCTGAACTTTCGGATCCGGGCCGTGGTGGAGCGCGAACTGGAGGTAGTCCGCAGCCAGCTAAAACGGAACGGGGTCACCCTGATTGAGGGCCTGGCCCGATTCCTTGACCCGCACACGATCGAAGTCGAAGCAGTGGCGCCGGCCGCCAGGCCGGTGGGCTTTTCTTCTGGGCAGGCCGGGAATGTTTTGACTTTGAAAACACAGTATGCACTGATCGCCTGCGGCACACGGCCTGCCCGCAGTCCTCAGATCCCCGTCGACGGCGTGAGAATCTTCGACTCCGATATGCTGCAGGGAGCCAACGAGATCTATCGGGAGTCGATCGTCGTTGGGGCCGGAGTGATCGGCTTGGAATACGCGTCGATATTCGCCGCCCTCGGCAGCCGCGTCACCGTCATCGAGCAGCGACCCGGTTTGCTGGACTTCGTGGACAAGGAAATTGTCGAGATGCTTTGCTATCACCTGCGCCGGCAGGGAGTGGTCTTCCGGCTTGGCGAACAGGTGACATCTGTTGTGGTCAATGAGCACGGCCAGGTGATCGCCCAGTTGGAGAGTGGCAAGAAGGTGCACGGAGACGCCCTGCTCTACACTGTAGGAAGACAGACAAACGCCGATCTTTTGAATCTTCAGGCGGTTGACATTGTGCCGGACCCGCGCGGCAGGATCGCCGTCAACGAGTACTTCCAAACGACAATTCCCAATGTTTACGCAGCGGGCGATGTCATCGGGTTTCCCGCGCTTGCCTCCACCTCGATGGAACAAGGCCGCCTGGCCAGTTGCCACATGTTCGGCCTACCGTGCCAGTGTTATCCCGATCTTCTCCCCTTCGGCATCTATACGATTCCGGAGATTTCGATGGTGGGAAAAACCGAGCAGGAGTTGACCGAAGCAAGAATCCCTTACGAAGTTGGGATCGCCCGATTCGAAGAACTGGCCAAAGGCCAGATCCTTGGCGCTGAACCCGGGCTCCTGAAGATTCTGTTCGATCCGGCCGCCCGGAACATTCTCGGCATACACATTATTGGTGAGCAGGCCGCCGAACTGATCCACGTCGGGCTGGCGGTTGTAGCTTTGGAAGGCACGATCGAGTTTTTCCGGGACATGGTGTTCAACTACCCCACTCTGGCTGAGGCCTACAAAGTAGCCGCCCTCAACGGCCTCAATAAAATAGCCTAGCCGCGACAGAGTGGGCACAGGGCCCCAGCCCTTTTTAAGTTGCCGAGTGAGCAGTGGCAAGAGAGTGGCCAGGATAGTCAGACCCCGCGATCTTGGAGGCGCTGCAATCAACGGTGCCGCGAGCGACGCGAGCGGGTCCGTGGCGCTCGGTTCGACCCAGGTTGTTGGACACCAACCATCCATCTCAAAAGATTCACCAAACGCAATCGGCGGAACGGACCCGCTCGCGTCGCTCGCGGCACCGTTGATTGCGGGTCTTTGTCATGCACGGGGATACTGAAGACGGTCACTCCGCAACGGACAATTCTCCCTGTTGCCTGCCAATTTTGCTTCAGTCATGTGATAGGACAGCACGGTAATGCTCTGTTGGCAGAGCATTGCCGATAGCAGGAGTGGCACAGGGCTCCAGCCCTTTTCAAGTGGCCGAGTGAGAAAGGCCGCGGCTGAGCGGGCCGTGTCGATTCGAAGATGTACTGTGGTTTGACTGGCGCCTGGTCCCCATACAGCTGTCCCCATACTGCTTGACATATAACGTCTCACGTTATACCCTGCCAAGTGGTGATCCGCTCCTTTCGAGACAAGGAGGCCGAAGTATTGCTGTCCGGCCACCCAAGCAGGCGGCTGCAAAACGTCGCGCGGGTTGCCCAACGAAAGCTGCAGCAATTAAACGCCGCCCACCAGCTTCGGGATTTGAACGCCTTCCCCGGCAACCGTCTAGAACCCCTTGCCGGACGCCGGCGAGGGCAGCACAGTATTCGGATAAACGGTCAGTATCGCATCTGCTTTGTCTGGCGCGACGGCGACGCGTACGAGGTCGAGATCGTCGACTATCATTAGGAGGAACCGTACGATGGCCAAAAGGAGTCGCCGATTACCACCGGCACATCCGGGCGAGATCCTTCGGGAAGATTTGATGAAGCCGCTGGAACTGAGCATCAATCGTCTCGCCCGCGATTTGAGGGTTCCCGTGACGAGAATGAGCGAGATCGTCAACGGCCGGCGCCGCATTACGGCCGACACCGCATTGCGGCTGGCGCGTTATTTCGGTATGACGGCGCAGTTCTGGGTGAACTTGCAGGCTGCCTATGATCTCGACGTCACGACCAGAGCCTCCGCCGGACGCATTGCGCGCGACGTCCACCCCCGCGAGGCAGCCTAACCGATCGCCCGACAAGACATGGATCTCACGCCTTAACAAACCTTATCGTTACCCTTGCAACCGTTCGATCAGATGCTGCGCCGCCTCTACCAACGCATTGCCTTCCGGGGCTGATAACAGGCCGGATGCAATCAGCGCCTCCACTTGATTGATAAAGGCCCGAAGCTGGTTAATGGCAACTGTAGTGTT
Organism: Acidobacteriota bacterium; assembly: GCA_051001345.1. Classification (GTDB taxonomy): domain Bacteria; phylum Acidobacteriota; class UBA6911; order JACQSX01; family JBPCNK01; genus JBPCNK01. The sequence goes on from JBPCNK010000142.1 coordinate 5,674, forward strand.
ACCGCTCTGCGCCTTTAGAAGGGCCGCATCAAGTTTTGCCAGCAGCGAATTGCCCTGCCCATTATTCAAAGCTCCGCCTGCGACGAGACCCTCCACCTGATCGGCCAATGACCCGAATTGATCCTCAATCGATCTCAGCTCGAACACGTAAGCTGCGCCTGAGTCGGCGCCGGCGGCGTCGGCAAGAACCGCTCCCGTGAGCAACTGAGAATCGTCCAGCGCGGTCGAAAAGCCAAAAACATCGTTAAAGGCGGCGTCCGATGCCGTGAGCTTCTGCTGCTCGTTCCACGCGGTCCCCTGGCGTTCAAAGACGTAAACGGCGCCGGTCCCGGTCCCAAATTCAAGCGCTCCAATTGCAAGCGTGTTGCCACGCAACGAAACAGATCCACCAAATTGGCCGCCCGCAGCGGCGGCGCTGGCAACGATTTTGGCGCGAAGGGGCCAAGAGAGGCCGTCACGCTGAAAAACGTACGCCGCGCCGGCTGCCGAATTTTCTTGTGCGGAACCAACCGCCACCGTGTCGTCTTGGAGCGTCACGCGCCGTCCGAATTGAGCGCTGCCCACTCCGGCCGACGGCGTGAGCTTGGCGCGCTCAATCCATCCGCTGCCAACCCTCTCGAAGACGTAGGCGGCTCCAGTGAACGAGCTATCCCCGTTCGCGCCCACCACGATCCAGTTCCCATCCACCGCTACGAAAACTCCGAAACGGTCACCGGTAGCCGGATCAGAGGCATAAAGCTTCGCCTCCTGTACCCAACTGTTTCCGCTGCGCCGGAAGACGTAAGCACTTCCAGAGATGTTGCCGAAGACGTTATCGCCCCAGGCACCGACGACGAGCGTGTCTTGATCGAGAGCCACGGATATTCCAAATAGATGAAACGGTTTGGCGTCAGAAGGGACTACTGTCGCCTGCAGGGACCAAGTGTCGTCGGCGACATCGCCTGGTACTCCCTGCGCATTGCGCTCGTACACGTAAACGGCGCCTGCGTTTGTTCCGCCAGGGGTGTCGTCACCGGTTGCTCCGATCGCTATGAGGTCTCCATCCATGGCCACGCCCGAGCCGAACGCGTCGTCCGGCTGGGGATCAGGCGGGTTCAATTTCGCCTGTTGAACCCAAACGCCTGCGCTCTTGACGAAAACGCAAGCGACACCAGGTCCACCCGGCTGCGTGGCCGAAGCCACGAGCGTGCGCCCCTGGATGGCCACGCCCCAGCCGAAACGGTCCTGGGCGGCTGCGTCTGGCGCAACAACCTTGAACACCTGGACCGCGGCGAGTCCTGCCACACTCAACAAACCGACGCAAATAGCGAAGAACAGGCGGCTCTTGATCGCGCTAATTGGGTGTAAAGACATTCCTTCCTCCGAAAGCTGCTTAATCAGTTTGAAGAACTGACACAGATTATACTCGACCTTGAATCGTGACTGTCGACTCAATCAAACGAGTGAAAGCGTGATGGCTCTCCAGGCCGGATCGATCCAATAGGATTTTCAAGAGCACAGATGAGGGAGCCAATTGGGACTCACCCCATTTTCATCCGCGGTGGTGATTCCCGGATTTATGACTGCGTGAGCCGGCTGAGAAAATCAGCTGGCGTGCAAACATCTACAATGTGGCGACCCCGTCGCGGCTTAAAGTGTTTCACGTTTCCGGTAATCAGCGCATGGGCGTGTCCCCCGGCCGCGACTTCCAGAAAAGGTAGGTCGCTTGCGTCCGGGAGAACGACGGCGAGATGCTGGGCAACAGTAGGTTCTCCCGCCACTTCAATGAAATCCACGAGAGCATCCACGTCGGCGCGCTTGAATCCAAATGTCGGCCGCGAGAGAACTGCGCGATACTCGCTCAGAATGCGATCGTCGTAGAGGACAGTGAACGCTTCGGCCAGCGCCGCATCAACGATGCGTCCTGGCGGGCCATGCGGGTTGATCACACCGGACACCAGCACGTTGGTGTCTATCACCACCCTCATGCGGGTCTTCGCCTTGACCGAACGGCACGAATCTCGGCGTCAATCGCGGAGGACGAGAGTCGCTCGACTCCTCGCCTGGCGGCCTGCCGCCGCATGCGCGAGAGTGCGCGTTGCGCCTTCGCCTGTCGAATTGCCCGCACCATTTCCTCAAATTCATCGTCCTCGACCCCGACAAGGATGGCGATTGGTTTCCCATTCGCTGTCAGCACCAGGTCATCCTTTTGGGCCATTTCACGGACGTAGCCCGGCCGGTTCCGTAGATCCCGTGTGCTCATAAACTTCATAGACTGCCTCCCCCTGTAGCCAGTACGGCTACAATACCGCGACAGAGGGCTCGATGTCAATGGGCCGAGGTTGTTGACAAGCTGATCCGGGTGTCCAATCTCTTGAAAAATCCAGGCTACCGGTCCACAAGCTGTATGAAATACAGCTCATAGCCGTTCAGATCGCGAATGCAGAACTGTCGCGCCCCGTAGAACATGTCCTCGATGTCCTGTTCAAACTCGATCCCTTCATGGTCGCCCGGCTCACCGGCAAGTGCAGCTCGCGCCGCTTCGAGCTGCCGGGACTTGAGGAGTTGATATAGGTTGTCGATCTGGTCGGCATAGAACCACAGGCTCACGTCGTGCGCGCCCGCCTTACCGTGCATATTCAGCATCAGTTCGGCTTTTCCGAACGAGACTATGCCGAAGTTCACCATACCGTCGTCCTCGTATCGTGTGATTTCTTTGAACCCGATCGACGCGTACCACTTAAGGGCCCGAGCGACGTCTGGGACAGTGATCATCGGGACACCTTTCGTGACGGAGTCAGCCATCTTCACCATGCTGGCCTTGAAGGTTTGTGGGGCGCTCGCCTTCGGCGGCTTTGCCCCGGCAGCGTGCAGGCGGCTCATGGCCTCTCGATCTCCGCGCACTATCGCGACCGCAAGCGCGGGCTGACCACTCATGTCTTCAGCCTCGACGTCTGCACCCAGCTCGATCAGGAGACCAAGGATGTCGTAGCGCTTTCGTTTGATGGCGAAATGCAGCGGCGTCTGCCCATGTTCGAAACGTGACAGGCGGCGGTCGAGCGCCTCCGGATTCTGCTCCACCACCTCCTGAATCAGGTCCAGCTCTCCGACAGACATCGCTGAGAAGATGTGGTGGCGCGCGCCGCGTTCAAGCAGGAGCGACACCAACTCCCGCCGCGACGCACCTATCTGCGTCGGATCGTCGCCCGGGGCGCGGTAGAAGGTCGCCCAACCGATGACGTCGAGTTCGTGCACGTCGCCAATGCCGTGCACATCGGCGCCCGCATCGAGCAGGGCGCGCACGGTCTCGAGGTGCCCTTGGGCGGCAGCCCAGTGCAGCGCGCAGGTGTTGTCTCCGTCCTCCCGCGCGTTCGGATCCGCGTCATGCTCCAGCAGCAACCGTACGGCGTCCACATGGCCGCCCTTGGCTGCCGCGTGCAGTCCGGTCCATCCTTGGTAGTGCGCCTCAGGGTTGCTCACGCAAACCAGGCTTCGGTCGTTGACGAAAAAGCCGCGTAATACTTCGACGTCGCCTTCGGCACAGGCCTCGAAGAAGAGGGCGACGTGCTTTTTCTGCCGCTGATCGAGCTCCGCCTTCAGGGCACGCCAGCTGGAAAATCCGTGGTCTTGCGAGACTGCGAGCAGAGCCGTTGCGAGCTTGGCTTGAGGGTCAGCCCGCCGCAGTTCCTGCAATCGATCTTTTGCTATTTTCTTCAGATATTCGAGGGAGGCGCGTTCGGGGAGTTTCGAGTTCGACATGGACCCTTCCTTCCATTTGTCGCCCGGCGTCCGCGTCTCTCGGGCTGGAAGTCAGGGTTTCTGACTCATGAGAAGCTCTCAGGGGTGGGTTCGACCCTTTACGCGGACCGTGGGCCGCCCTTCGGCCTTGGTGGAATTGTACGGCAACGCGTCGGGCGCCTCAAACTTTTTGATAGGGCGCGGCGAGCTCATAAGCCGTCCGCTGTCCATTAAAACAGGGATCAGGCTTCGGGGGTCAGGACGTGATCGTGCTCGTTGACGTGCTCGTGCACGTGCACGTGGCCGTGGCCGCGATGTTCTAGAACGGCCCACCTAAAGCTGACAGGCTGGAAGCCTGTCCCACACTCAGTTACTCACCGTCGCGTGAATTGGATACCGCGGAGACGCCCACCTCCAGCCAACAGCCCCGTGATTCGGCCAGCCGCGTCCCGTGTGAAACGAACCTCGCTCATAAACCATGAGCCGCTAAAGAAGTAGCCGCCAATCGCACGCAGCTCGATGTCGCCGTGTCGTACGTGTCGCAGTTTCAGCTTGCCATCTTCGACTACGGCCCGGTACTGAGTCTCCAGCTCATCGCTCCAATACAGTCCGGAAAAACCGGCCAAGTCACGCGGACTCTCGCCAAGCTCTTTAGAAATCCGTTCTCCTCGCGTCTCGGGCTGAGCCTGCTGGAGTGGACGAATCGCCATCCACTTCTTGTCTCCTTCAGTGCCGAATTTCACTTCGACGTTCATCGCCTCGACGAAAAACATCTCCGCGGCGATCGGGACGAGTTCCCGACGCGGCGCACCGGGCGGTGAAGCGAGAAGTTTCCCCTCCTTGAGCTCCACTTCTATAAAGCCAAACTGTGCGGCCCGATAGAGGCCGACATGCTCGGCGAGCCTTTGGGGGTCGACCGGCACGCGTTCCACGGTTTTTGCGGCGGTCGTTGAGCTTGCGGGTTCAGCCTTCATCTGGGTTGCAGCAAACACTTCGGCCACCCGCTCGGCCTTCTGGCCGACATTGAGGCTGCCGAGATTGCTGACAAGTGCGACCCCCAGGTTCAACTCCGGATACCATGTCACCACGCTACGGAAGCCGGCGTCGCCGCCGCCATGCGAGACTCGTTTCAAACCGCGCTGCTCGTCGACGGACACGCCAAGCGCGTATGAGATCTTCTTCCCGTCGGCCAGGACCGCCTGCTCCTGAAGTCTTTCGACAGCAGCCCGGCCCCCCACCTTCGGATCGCGGAAATTATCGAGCCACCGCGCCAGATCTTCTGCGGTGGTGAAAAGACTCGTGGCGCCGACGTTCTCGAAATTGAGTGGTGCGTTCTCAAAGCCCGTCCGGCTCGGGCGATACGACACCGCCCGATTCTTCACGATCATCCTTAGATCGTCGTGAAAGTGCGTGTGGGTCATTCCCAACGGTTTGAAAATGCGCTCTTCACAGAAGGCCCGCAACGTCTTACCGGAAACCCGCCGCACGACCTCGGCCGCCAGCGTATAGCCGCCGTTGGAATAAAGATGTTCGCTCCCAGGATCGAAGTTCAGTTGCTTTTGCCGATAGAGCATCTGCAAAATCTGGTTCTGCGTAATGATGTCGTCCAGGCGCCATCCTGCGACTGCCAGGGTCTGCCACTGGTCACGTATCCCCGAGGTGTGCTGCAGGAGCTGACGCACCGTGACGTTCTTTCCATAATCGGGGAGATCCGGCAGGTGCTTCTGGAGGTCATCGTCAAGCGCGAGCTTGCCCTCCTGCTCGAGCAGCACCAGCGCCATAGCCGTAAACTGTTTCGACACCGAAGCGACGTGGAAAACGGTGTCGGGCGTGATCGGCGCAGCGTACTCGAGGTTGGCCGATCCATAACCTTTGCTGAAGACGACCCGACCGTCCTTGATCACGGCGACGCTCACGCCCGGCGATTCGGGTTTGTTCACGTCCTCGAAGATACGATCGATTTTGGCGCTCGGATCCTCCTGCGCCAAGGCAAGGCTGGTCGCAAGGCCGATAGAAAGAAACAGACGTTTCACGAGTAACCTCCAGCGGCGATTTCCAAGGGATTGTTTCCTCACATTACATCAATTGCGACGCCGCAACCAAGTCACGGTCTCTGCTGATCGTCTGACTTAAAACACTATAACTCTTGACGCATTATTCCGTCTATGGCATATTGCAAACGGGGCCTGGGAGGTCGAAGGCACCGACGAATTCGCCGGCTGGTTCGAAGAGCTCTCGGACGGGGAGCAACTCAGTGTCGGCGGCATCGTAGAACTGCTGGTCGAACACGGACCGTCGCTTCCCTTTCCGTACTCCTCGGGCATCGAGAGTTCTCGCCATCGCCACATGCGTGAACTGCAAATCCAACACGAGGGTCGACCACTCTACGATGAGTATCTGCGAGAACTGGAACAGGAGGGGCTGATATGAAACGCCACAAGTGGTCCGACATTAAGGCTCGTACGAAGCCAGAAACACGTGCTCGGATCGAGGCGGAAGCGCGACGCCTCTCCGACGATCTCCACCTGTCTCAACTTCGCAAGGCCAGGGGACTGACGCAAGAAACGATGGCTGAACTGCTGGGTGTCAGCCAAGCCGAGGTCTCGAAGATGGAGCGCCGAACAGAACTCTACGTCGGCACGCTGCGGAAGTTCATTGAAGCGATGGACGGTGAATTGGTGCTCGCGGCGCGCTTCGCGGATGGCATGGAGGTACCCATCAGATTGGCGGAGGGAGAAGATGCAGCTTAATATTCCGTCCCTTCCGAGAATGCGCGATTTCGCGGTGGTGGGACGATGATGATCCTTCGCGAGCTTATCGCCGGCCTCGAACATGGCTCTGGCGCTGCCGTTGCGCCATTATCGGTCGCCACGTTGTGGTTCGCGATGGGCTCTGGCGTCGGCGCCCTCGACTCGATGCGCAAGTAGAGTCGACTACGGCCCGCTGGCCGCTGCCTGGCGCGCGAGCCGCAACTCGAGGTGCCGCCGGACATCCGGCCATTCCGCGGCGAGGATGCTGTATATCACCGTATCGCGCGCGGTTCCGTCGCGCCGCACGCCGTAGTGCCGTATCACACCGTCCTTCTTCGCCCCGAGCGCCTCGATGGCCCGCTGTGAGCGAAAGTTGAAGCCGTCGGTCCGCAGGCCCACGACCTTGCACCCAAGCGTGTCGAACGCGTGGCCGAGCAGGAGCAACTTGCAGGTCGTGTTGACGTGCGTCCGTTGACGGCTTTGCGCGTACCATGTGTACCCGATCTCCACGCGATCGATTGCAGGAACGATGTCGTGATAGCGCGTCGAGCCGATGATGGCGCCGCTGGCCACGTCGCGCACGGCCCAGGGGAGCATGTGACCGTCCTGCTGTCCCTTGAGCGCATCGGCCACGTAGGCCCGCATGCCCTTAGGAGGGGGCACGACGGTGAACCACAACTCCCACAGGCGGCCATCGGCCGTCGCTGCGGCGAGCGCTTCGTGATGGCTGTCGGCGAGCGGCTCGAGGCGGATGCCGCCCCCCTCGAGAATGATGGGTCGCACGTCGATCATGCACCGCAGGCTACAGGAAAAGCGCCTTCACTGATAGATCCAGTTCAGGTGTCTTCTTCAAGGCCTCCGACGGTCAGCTGTACGGCTCGGTCCGCGTGGTGAACCCGCTTACCAACGGGCATGTGGCCTTGTAGCCACTAAGGGCGAATCCGTGCCGTTAGACAACGGAGCCGCCAGAGACTCGCTCGGGAGGCGCGGCAGCTCCATTGGCTTGTTGGAGAGCCCTTCCTGCGCCTGATCAGTTACCGGGGTAGCCACCGGAGCGAGGACCGCTTCGAGAATAGGCCGCATCTGGGACAGCTGCTTGATCCGGATGACGAGGTCCCACGCGCGTTCGAACTTCTTCCACCCTGCGCTGTAGAAGAAGTGTTTCACCCAGTGCTTTATCGATCTGTGCGCCGAGGCCGCCTCAAAGATGGAGCCCCAGCGGTAAAACGCTTCATAGGACCAGTCATACCCGCGCTTCAGTTCTTCGGGTGACAGACCTGAGGGGCGATAGACAACATGGCGCGTGTCGTAGAGGTCCCAGTTCCGCGTTTCGATCCGGTTACATGCGGCCATGTCGGTGAACAACGCTGTACCCGGGTATGGCGTCAGAATGTGGAAGGTGGCCGTGGTAAGTCCGGCTTGGACGGCCCAGTCTACGGTGCGGGGGAAGACGTCGCGGTCGTCTCCGTCCAAGCCGAAGACGAAACTGCCGTTGATCATGATACCGAGGGTGTCGAGCCGGCGCGCCACGTCGCGGTAGCTGCGGCCAAGATTCTGGCGCTTGCCGGCGCCCTGGAGGCCGCTGCTGGAGAGCGTTTCGAACCCGACGAACAAGCTCCGCAGCCCCGCAGACGCAGCCTCTTCAACCAGGTCATCGCGCAGGATCGAGTCGACGGTTGCGGCTGCCTGGAAGACGCGGCCCATCCCCTTCATGCCGCGGAACAGGTCTCGCGCGAACCGGGTACTCCCGAAAAGGTGGTCGTCCAGAAAGTAGAGATGCCTGCCGGGGAGGCGGGCAATTTCGGCAAGTGCGTCGTCCACGAGTTGCGTGTAGAACGAGCGCCCTCCCGAGAAGAAACCATCCTTGTAGCAGAAGGTGCAATGGTGGGGACAGCCTCGCGAGACGACAATCGAGTTCGGGACCAGGTATCGGTGTCGCTGAATGAGATCCCGCCGTATAGGCGGCAGGGATTCCAGCGTACGCACAGACGACGCGTAGCGCCGCTGTGGCGTTCCGGCCGCCAGGTCTTGCAAGAATTTGGGGAAGGTGTGCTCCCCCGGTCCGATGAAGATCGTGTCCGCGTGCTGTGCCGCCTCATCGGGCAGCGACGTGACGTGGAGGCCACCAAGAACGACGTAGGACCCACGCGCACGGTAGTGGTCCGCGATTTGGTACGCCCGATAGGCATTGGTGATGTAGACCTGAATGACCACCAAGTCTGGTTGGTCGTTGAGGTCGAGCCTTTCGACGTGCTCATCCTGCAGAGAAATCTCGAGGTCGGGATCGAGGTACGCAGCCAGAGTTGCCAAGCCAAGGGGCGGAAAGAGCGAGTACTTGATCGGCCGCCAATAGGGGCTCGTAGCCTCCGTCAACGCCGGAAGAATGAGCTTCACGCGCCTGATTGACGGCCTCGCGTTCACTGGGTCTCGAAATGCGCAGCCGACACGAGCGGCGCCCCGTAGAGCACATCGCGGGGCGCTCCGCGTAAATGCACGTTGAAGAACGTGAACGCCAACCCTGAGCGGGAATCCAGACCGCCCGTGACACCCAGCGCGCCGAGAGCCTTCAACACGATCTGGCTCTTCACTAAGGCTTCGTCGCTGAAACTGAAATGGTGCGCTCCTCGGAGCGTGACGATCAGCCGATCGCCTGGAATTCGATTGGCAGCGGCCCGAACATTCCCGCAAATGGCGCGGTGTGACAAGTCAGATTTCATCGACAAGAACTTTACAATACAAAGCACTATGCTGTCAAGCCACGCCGGCGGTTTTTTTGCCGGCCGGCACCTCCGAGCTGGTTGTGCGGACTTCGCAAACACCCAATTCCGGAATCGGTTCACGCGGTCGCACGAGACAGCCATTAGGGAATCTGGCCGCGCTGTTGACTGCCGCCCGTTTTCCCGGCACGACCCGATCGTCGAGCGTGTCAGAGGATCCGAGGTGATTGGATTGCAAATTGCACATCAACTCCAAGGCCCCGTCGGATTCCAAGTGAGCTCAAGCGCCTGATTCCTGCTCAAGGCATGAGCGATCGGCATTAGAAACTCCTCAATGTTCCGGCAAACTGTTTCCAGCGAGACCTCTGTAATGTAGAGCTTGTTCTTATTGCAGAATGCGCTCCACTGCTGCTTCTTGTGTTCGTCTCCATAAAACTCCGCCAGGAAGGTCACAAAAGTCGTAGACGACGGAAGTGCAGTCCCCCGTCGCTTGAATGTGTTACTCACTGCCTCGGAAAGAACAGGTCCATTAAACGAGAATTCACGACAGAGGACACGAAGATCGTGGAAATCTTTCATGCGGCTGTTCGCAATTCCGAGTTTCACCATCGCTTCGAATTTCTCTGCCACCACGCTTTCTCTCGGATACGTCAGCAGTGTGGGCGCAGGGAAATCAAGAAGGGTTGGAAACTCAGCTTCCTTTGCAGGGGGTGTTACTGTATCGCCAAATCCGATGTCGATCTGGATTGGAATGCGGGCGTTCTCAAGATATCCCAGGAAATTAACGCGGACTCCCCGATGATCGGCATCTTCCTTTATTTGCTCGGCCGTAACACTCCCCGGATCAAGACGCAATCCATCATCGGTTACCTTCTCATTGCAGATGCCTTTGAAGATTGTGTTGAAGCGCTGAGGCGTATTTTCGCCGCGGGCGAGGAAGTCCGCATCGCGCGTAGGCCGATGCCTCTGCGCTGTCCACAACTCAAACAGCAAAGCGCCCTTGAGGACAAAAACATCCCGGTGTTTCGATGCCGAAATACGAAAGAGTACCCTCTCCAGAGCGTACTTCGTCAACACCAGCCCAAAATCTTCATTCCGCTCCCGCGCGAGGTTTAGCAATCGTTGGCGGACGGACGCGGCAATATTGGTCACGTCTTTGCTCAATTCAGCGACTCCATGTAAGGCTTCATCACGTTTGCCACGCGGCATACTTTGGCCGCTGCCCACAGCTCTTCCATTGAAGTTTTCTTTTGCCGGTAACAGTCCCGCAGCGCTTCGATGGCCACATCCGTCCCGATCTTGTGCCGGAACTTGAAGCAGTCGGCGACCGTCTTGGCGGGAGTGAAAACCCGGATCGTCCCTCCACCGACGCGGTGCTTTCCAACTCCGAAGCGCAGCGCCTGTCGCGAAAGTCTCACGATTCGCACGGGAGGGTAGCTTACTTTTGGGCTCCAGGCCTTCCCATCAAGCGCAATCCATACTTCAAAGGGAGCTTGCGTCCCGATCTCATGAAATCGGAGCGCCGACAGGAGACAGATCACGGCCTTTGGAACTTTATGGCTAACCTCCAGCAGACTCATGTGCTCTGACGGAGTGACTGTACTAGCGGTATAAAGACCACGTTCCACCCTTTGCAGCTGCCCACGGTGTACCAGTCGGCCCAGATAGTTACGTGGAATGCCGACAGCAGCCAGATCACGAGGCCGAACGATGTGCCTGCGATGGACCAGATCGAGCAGCTTTTCTGTTTTTGTCCGAGCCATGGCCAGTAGTGTATCAAAACCTAGGTAAAAAACAATAACTACCTAGGAAAAGATACACAGCCTAAGTGGGAGCATAGTTCTCCCATGAGGCGAGATCGAGAATAAACTGACGAAACCGGCGGAGTGACATCGGGCACGTCCGCGATGCGGTCAAAGTGCTGGAGGAAGCGATCAGGAGTCATCGCAACAGGTCTATGCGGGCTCCTTCGATTCGCCGACTGCTAGGCTGGAACGCTGAGCGATTCGAGGCGGTCGAGCGTGTCGGGATACTTTCTAACCAGTCTGATCAGCGCGGACGCTTGCTCATTCGGCTTGCTGCGCCCCTGCTCCCAACGTTCAAAGGTCCGTGGATTGACGCCGATCTTGAACGCGAACACCTTTCGCGACATGTGTAGCGCTTCGCGAGTCTCTCGAACGAAATTCGGATCTACGGAAGGAACGGTGATCGGTTCTACCTGGTGAGTCCTTAGCCTCAAGCGTCCCTCGCGACGCGCGCGCATGGCCTGCACGCCAGACATGAGCTCGCGGAAGAGGCTACGTTTCTTCGTTGCCTTCGCTCGCTTTCTACTCTTGGTCATCGCTGTTTCCTCCCTTGTGTCCTACGGCTCGGGCGCTCTCGGGTCTCTTTTTCTATTGCTGCCTTGAGGACCCGTTCCTCGGCGGCGCTCAAGTCCGTCGCCGTTTCCTTGTCGTAAAGGGTCATCAGCCAGATTTGGGCATCCGAAATCAGGTAGTAGTAGATCACTCGAAGACCGCCTCGCTTTCCCTTGCCCCTCCTTGCATCAGCCCAACGGAGCTTTCGGAAGCCGCCGGTCCCAGGAATCATGTCTCCGGCCTCTGGGTCGCGGCTCAGATGTTCTTGGAGCTCGCGGTATCGGTCGTCGGTCAAGTAGTTCGAGAGGAGCTGCGTAAATATCGGCGCCTCTCGCAAGGCTCGGGCAGATTTCAGACCTGTAGAACAAAAAAGGCCACCTTGCGGTGGCCGGGAAGAAAGATTGCTTTGGTTGCGGGGGCGGGATTTGAACCCGCGACCTTTGGGTTATGAGCCCAACGAGCTACCTGACTGCTCCACCCCGCGTCACGAATCCAGCCATCATACCGACCTCTCTTGGGAGTGTCAACTGGGGTGGGAGCGACGTTCTGGGCCGCGATTTAATGATCCTTCTCTTTAATCAGATTTCGGTTCCAAAGCGGAACTTCAACGACGATGTCGCGCGTTCCATCGGGGACACACTGGCAGGACAATCGCGACTTGATCGTCAGGTCGGGCGCCAAGTCCAGCTCGTCTCCTTCGTCCTCGGTTGCTTCGCTGCAGGTTTCCAGGCCTTCGATGACATGAACGTGGCAGGTCGAACACGCGCACACTCCGCCGCAGGCGTGATCGATGCCGATGCCGGCGCCAAGGGCAATGTCCAGGATGCTGCCGGGAAGGCCCGTGCGCTGGTAGGGGATGCGCGCCGGATCCACTTCCACGACCACTTCCTTGCCGTCGGGCTCGAGCAATCGAACCGTGTATTTGGTGGTCGGAAGTTTGACTTCCGGTTTTTCAATGTAAGGATTCGAACCGCCCATTTCGCCTTGCGACTCCCGCCGATGTTCGGCAACACAGAACGATAGCACATCCGTGGCGGTTACCGCAAAAGCAGGGGTCAGGCTTCAGGGGTCAGGCTTCAGAGGTCGGGGGTCAGGGGTCAGCACGTGATCGTGCTCGTTGACGTGCTCGTGGTCGTGGTCGCTATCTCATTAGGACCGCCCATAAAAGTGATCGGTAGCAAGAATACAAGTAAGAGTCGGCATGGCAGTCTTACTTGTATTCTTGCTACTGGTCACTGGTCACTTGAACGGGCCGGCTGCTCGATGAATTGATAGGGTTGGCGGCAGCAGTCGCAGGGGCCTGGGGCAAAATCGCGGATGTTGCAGACGTCGCAAAAGTAGTAGACGTTATGAACCACTCCGGACACGACGCTTTGAACAGCGAGCACCTCGAAGGCTCCCGCCGTGCGGCTTGCCAGCAAGGTCAGCAGCAGCGTCCGCTCGTGCAGTCGCCGGTCGACAAACAGCGATTCTCCGACATCGCCGCGCACCAGCGGGTATAACTTTCCCTCCAGCGTATTCAACGCGTAGCGATGCCCCTGCGCGGCGCAGGGCTCGCCCTCGGGCCCAACCGTCGGAGCGCCCTTCTCATCAAGGCAGTAAACAAACCCCTGAATTTGAAACGAAGCATCGGCGCCGGCAAGAATCCCGGCAATCACTGCCACCCACACAGCACACACCGCAACGGCACGCATTGCTTCTATTCTATCCCGAGTTCGACTATATTGGCCCCACGCCCATGCGGAACAAAGCGCTGCTGTGCCTGCTGTTCCTCACCTTCCTGTTGCCGGCTTGGGCTTGCCGTTCCCAGGAAAAAGCGGCCGCGGGCCGGCACGGCGGAACACTGCGCTACGCGCTTGAACGCGAGCCGGCTTCTTTCAATCCGGCGCTGGCCGTCGATGTACGAACCAAGCTGTTTGCAAAACTGACGGCAGCTACGCTGGTGGAAACAGACCAGCGCGATTTCAGCGTGCGGCCGGCGCTGGCCAGCGCGTGGAAGCGCCAGCAGGACGGCAAGACGCTGCTGGTCGCGCTACGCAAGGACATCCGCTTCTCCGACGGCGCCCCGCTTACCAGCGACGACGTTGTCTTTACCTTCAACGCCATCACCGACGAGAAGTCAGGCTCGCCCTATCGCGATACGCTGCGCTTTGCCGGGCAGCCTGTGACCTGCGAGAAGGTCGATGACCACTCGGTCCGGTTGACCTTTGCGGCGGGTTTGCCCGTTGGCATCGAGGCGACTTTGTCGGAAGTGCCGATCCTTCCAAAGCGGCGGCTGCAGCCCAAAATGACTGCGCCGCTGGGCGAGCTCTGGACGCTTTCTACACCGCCTTCGGAAATGGCCGGCCTGGGACCGTTTGTCATCGAACAGCACCTGCCCGGTCAGAAGACAGTCCTGGCCCGCAATCCTCACTATTGGAAGAGCGGCGACGCCGGCGGGCGGCTTCCCTATTTGGACCGCATCGAAATCGGCTACGTTCCGGATCGAAATACCCAGTTGCTGCGTTTCCAGTCAGGCGAGCTCGACCTGCTCGACCAGTATCTGCGTCCTGAAGATTTCAAAACGTTGCGCGAACAGCCCGACCGCTACCACGTCGAAAACGTCGGCCCTGGATTACAACTGGATCTGATGTGGTTGAACCTCAACGATCCCGCCACAACTCCCAGCCGGCTCGACCGAGCCAAGCGCGCCTGGTTTCAAAACGAAGATTTCCGCCGCGCCCTGGCGCACGCCATCGACCGGCAGGCCATCGTCGACAACGTCTACGGCGGGTTGGCCACCATCACGTTCGGACTGGTTCCGGCCAGCTTGAAGAACTGGCACAGCGCAGCGGCTCCCAGCTACGCGCATGACCCCAATCGCGCACTGGAACTACTGCGGTCAGCCGGCTTTACCTTGAAGGAATCGTCCGGACAGAAAACCCTTTTGGACCCCCGCGGCCAGCCTGTCCGCTTCGCGCTGGCGCTGCGCACCGGAAACGCGATCTCGCAAGGAATCGGAACGCTCATTCAGGAGGATATGGCCCGCATCGGGATTCAGACCCAGGTCGATCCGCAGGATTTCGTCACGTTGATCTCCAAGATTCAGAACTCGTTCGACTATGAAGCGATTTTCTTTTCGATGACGATCCCGCTGGATCCTTCCGAGATGGGAAATGTCCTGCGCTCCGACGCCATGATGCACCCTTGGGCGCCCCGCCAGAAAAAGCCCGCCACCGAGTGGGAGGCCCGGATCGACCAGATGATGGACCGCATCTCCATTGAAGCAAGCCCCACCGAGCGGCGCAAACTCTTCGACGAGGTCCAGACGATTCTCGGCCAGAGAAGTCCCATCATTCCGCTTGTCACGCGCAACGTCCTGCTGGCTGCCCGGAAGAATCTGAAGGGACTGCGGCCGGCCATCACCAATCCACCTTCGCTTTGGAATTCCTGGGAGCTTCACTTCGAATAAATGCTAGCGTTCTGCCTGCGCCGATTGGCGCAGACCCTGCCGCTGTTCTTCCTTCTGACGCTGCTGGTGTTTCTGCTGGCCGAAGCGATTCCGGGAGACATCACCGCTGAACTTGCCGCCAATCCGACCGTTTCGCGCCAGACAATTGATTCGCTGCGCCAGGAGTTCGGCCTGGATCGCCCCCTGGTGGTGCGCTACGTCCGCTGGCTGCAGGCGATCCTGTCGGGCAATCTGGGTTTTTCCTATGCCGAACGCCGCCCGGCTGTCGACGTCATTTCTGAGCGCTTTTTCAACACGCTGATTTTGGCCTTCAGTGCCTTTTTGTTCTCGGTTCTGACGGCATTCCCTTTGGCCATGTGGTCGGCCCGTCGCGCCGGCGGCTGGCCTGATCGGGTCATCTCGTCGCTTGCGCTGTGCGGCATTTCAATTCCAGCGCTGCTGGCGTCTTTGCTGCTGCTCTATGGCGCAGCCCGGTCGGGATTGTTTCCCATCGGCGGCATCGGTCCGCTCGACGCCGGCACGATCGGCCCGGTCAATTGGTTGCTGCGACGCCTGCATCACCTGGCGCTGCCCGTCGTCGTGTTGAGCGCTCCGTTGATCGCCCTGTTGGTCCGGCACCTGCGCTCCAATCTCATCGACTCGCTGGGCAGCCCGCACATCGACATGGCCCGGGCCAAGGGACTGCCCCCGCGGCGGGTGCTGTGGGTGCACGCTCTTTCCAACGCGGTCGGTCCGATGCTGGCCCTGCTGGGACTGGCCTTGGGCGGCCTGCTCAGCGGTTCGGTCGTCGTTGAAAAAGTTTTCAGCTGGCCGGGCTTGGGTTCCTTGACGGTCGACGCAATCTTCGGTCGAGATTTTTTTGTGGTGATGAATTCAGTTCTGGTGGCTTCGGCTTTTCTGATCTTGGCCAACCTGGCCGCCGACATCGCTCTGGCTTGGGTCGATCCCCGAACCCGCTCCGAGAATAGCCGATGAGGCCGCTCTGGCGCCGTGGCCGCTTTGCAGTCATCGTCGGACTGCTCTCCCTGTTGTACCTCGGCGCTGCTCTGGCGCCGGTTGTAGCACCCTATACTCCGCGAAGCCAGCAGCGTCAACTGGCCTATGCCCCGCCCCGCCGCCCTCATTGGATCGATCGCCAAGGCCGTTTCCATGCCCGGCCCTTTGTCTACGCCCTGGATTCACGGTTGATTGAAGGGACGCGAACGTACGCGGAAAGCGACCGGCGATTGCCGATCTACTTCTGGACTGCGGGCGAGCCCTATCGCTGGCTCGGCTTGCCACTCGAGCGCCATCTGTTTGGACTCGAGCCGGGCCAACAACCCTGGTTTCCGCTGGGCGCTGATCGCTTCGGCCGCGACCTTTTCACGCGCCTTCTCTATGGTTCCCAGATCTCACTGACGATCGGACCGGTGGCCATCGTCCTGACGCTGCTGGTCGGTCTCTTGGTCGGAGGACTGGCCGGATACCGTGGCGGCTGGTATGACGTCATCGCGATGCGCCTGGCCGAGTTGCTGCTATCACTGCCAGGTCTGTTTTTGCTGCTGGCTCTGCGTGCAGTCTTTCCCAGCGACTTGTCGGCTGGCTCCACCTACGCTGTCATCGTCTTTCTGTTTGCACTGGTGGGATGGGCCTCGGTGGCGCGCGTCGTCCGCGGCATCGTCTTGGGACTCAAACAGGAAGAGTATGTTCAGGCCGCGCAGGCTGTGGGCGGGCGTCACACTCGTATCTTTGTGCGCCACCTTCTGCCCGGCTTACGGGGTTATTTGCTGGTGCAGGCCACTTTCCTGGTTCCAGCATTCATGCTGGCCGAGGTGACACTGTCCTTCCTGGGTCTAGGCATTCAGGAACCGGACGCCAGTTGGGGAAATCTGCTGACGGAAGCGTTGTCGGTGCACACGCTACGACACCATTCCTGGATCCTGATTCCTGCCGCGCTGATCTTTCTTGCGGCGTTCTGCTTTCACTGGATCGGAGACCAACTGGCGGAGCGTTTTAATAGCAGGGGCCAATGAAGATAATGTCAGAGCCACGAGCGTAAGCGAGTGGGCGATTAGTGGCAACCAGCACGGGGCCGCGACCGTAAGGGAGCGGGCAGTCAAAGGCAATAATTACGAGTTACGAGTTACGAGTCACGTAAATGGAGACGGAGTACGAAGGATGAAATTCGGAACACGAAACGTCCTTCGTCCTTTCGCAATTCGTCACTCGTAACTCGTAATTATTGCCTCTGATTGCCCGCTCTCTTATGGTCGCGGCCCTGTGCTGGGCGCCATCTGATTGCCCGCTCCCTTACGGTCGCGGCCCTGACTTCAGATGCAAAACCGTAATTTCAGCAGGACACCGGAAACGAAAGGGAGGATTGGTGGCCCCGATGCCGCGGTTGATGTGGATGTGGCGCTGGCCATCGGTGATCAGGCCCGCGAGGTATTTGCGGCCATAGCGGGAAGGCACTACCGCGGGACCGATCAGCGGCAGCACGATCTGGCCGCCATGAGTGTGGCCCGACAGCACCAGATCGAAATGGCGCGCAGCCGGCTTTTCAAACACATCCGGATTGTGAGACAGCAGCACACGCACCGAATCGTCGTCAAGTCCACGCAGCGCTGCGGTAAGATCCGACTTGCCCGACCACAAGTCATCGATGCCCGCCAGCGCGACACTCCCTCCGTCCCGCCTCCAGACATGGTTGCGATTGCGCAATACCTGGATTCCGGCCCGCTCCAGATGGCTGGCGACGGTTTCGGCGCCATTCCAGTGGTCGTGGTTCCCCAGTACGGCAAACACTCCCAGAGGCGCCCGCAGTTGCGCCAGCATTTCGGCGCAAGCCCGAATGTGTTTAACCGAGTGGCTGATGTAATCACCCGTCAGGGCCACCAGGTCCGAACCCAGGCGGTTGGCCAGCCCCACACAGGCCCGCAGCGTCTGTGCCCCTGTGTAGACACCGAAATGCAGGTCGGATAGTTGCGTGATGGTCAAATCTTCGAAGGCGGCGGGGAGATTCTTTAGAAAAACGGTTTTGTGATTTAACTCAATCAGGTAAGAACCCGGCAAGATCGGCGAAGACCACTTGCTCGCTGTCGCTGCCCTCGACCGTCTCATCACGAACTTTCATTACACCATCGCGCGCCTAGGCTGTCAACCAGTCGCCGGTGGTCAGTGGGCAGTGGGCAGTAGCCGACAACGGTCACTCAGGCAGAAGTGACGCTACTGCAGGCTGCAGGCTGTCTGCTGCCTACTGCGTCAGTTGGTACGTCTGACCGAGCGGGCCATTCTACAGATGTTTCCCGACAAGCAGTCGACACTTGACCTGCTATTACGGCCTCGCTTTGACCGCATCATTCGCGAACGCTGGCTGGATGCGGTCTCCAGCGAAGCGAGCATTCACTAATCCACACTCGCTGTGCAAAACCCTGTGGAAAAGTCGATCCGCCGCAGTTCGATTCGAAGAAATCCGCTGAATTCTGCGGATTGCATCCTGTTGGTGCACCAACGCAAGTACTCTGTTTTCAGCAGTTGTTGCTGCAATCCGCGCCAAACAAGCCTCGTGGGCGTGAAAATCCGGATTTGCACAGAAAAATCAACAGGCCCAGCACCACCCAGCCTCAGGAAGGCCGAAAGGACGGCCTTTCAGCAGCCACTCGCTCGCGTCCGGCCCGGCCTGGCGGCCAGCAGTAAAGTCACAGCCTCCTCGATGCAGGAAAAGCAGAAACGGTAAGCGGTCAGATCCCTCTCCTCGATGCGACGACCGCAGCGGCGGCAGCACTCCGCGTGGCAGGCGCGCGTGGCCTCGACCGCTCGTTTGGCCAGCACACGCGTGCTGGAGTTTTCGAAGATCTTTCCACCAACATGAATGCGATAGGTTTTTTGCATGATGTTCTCCTACGAAGGACGAGAGACCAAGGACTAAGTACTAAGGACTAAGGACGAAGTACGAAAAAAGAATACCGCTTGAGCCTCTCTCTCCGTAGTCAAATGTCATGACGAAACTCCGACCTTGTCCTTCGTCCTTTGTCCTTCGTCCTTTGTCCTTCGTCCTTCGTCCTTAGTCCTGTTATTAATATTTCCGAAGGACGCCAACGACCACGCCCTGCAGTCGCACGCGCTCGGCGGCTAGCCGGATCGGTTCCAGCGCCACGTTTGCGGGTTGCAGGCGAACATCGGCGCCCTCGCGATAGAATTTTTTCAGCGTGACGTTTTCGCCGTCGACCAGGGCAACGACCATTTCCCCGTTGGCCGCGTCGGCGCGCTCCTCGACGACGACATAGTCGCCGTCTTCAATGTGCTCTTCGATCATCGAATTGCCGCGAACTCTCAGCACGTAGTTTTTCCTTCCCGGAACGGCAAACCACTCGGGGACTGAAATGTACTCGCAGTTGGCGATGGCCTCGATGGGCTGACCGGCGGCAATGCTGCCAAGAAGCGGCAACTCGCACGGCGCAGGCTGATCGGGGTCGAGCAGCCGGATGGAGCGTGCCTGGTTGCTGAGCCGCCGCAAGAAGCCCCTTTGTTCTAGCGCATTCAGATGCTTGTAGACGGCGTTGAGCGAGGCAATCCGAAAATGCTGGGCGATCTCATCAAGCGTCGGCGAGCACTCGTTGCCGGCCGTGTATTCCTTGATGAAATTGTAAATCTCACGCTGGCGCCTGGTCAGGTTCATGTCGCGGGGCCTCCGGTGGAAAAAAAGTGTAAGTGAAATAAAGGTGAACGTCAAGAGCATTTCTCATGGTGCTTTGGGAAGGGCGCATTTAGGACTAGAGCCCCTCGTTTGCAACCATTTGGTCAAATTCTCGTCTTTGAACAAGGCGCTACGGATCGGGGGATTTCTCTTTCTCTTTGGCGACCGTTCACATAAAATGAGGAATTTGACAGGATCACAAGCAGGTCTCTGTCGCCAGGAGGATTCAGTGAGACTTCGTCGTTCTATTTGGGCTGTTTCGGCCCTATTTTTGGTATTTTCCCTGTCCAGCACGGCCGCTTTTGCCCAATCTAAGCCGGACAAACCCGCCGCCACACCGCCCTCGTCGCTGCTTTTGCCGGACGAGAAGAACTGGACCAACCTGCCCGATTCGACAGTCCTGGCCAAGGTAGGCGAGGAGGAGATCACGCTCGGCCAGTTTCGCGCCATCGCCGCCATCCTTGTTCGAGAGGCCCAGGTCGACCTGAACCGGCCGGAAGCCCGCACTACGCTGCTGAACACGATTATCGAGAATAAGCTGTTCCACCGCGCCGCGTTGGCTTCGGGCGTAGACAAGAACCCGGAGCTGCAAACCCAGATTCAGTTCCTGCGCGAACAACTGGTCACCAAGACCTACCGCGATCAGGTCGCCACGCAGGTCGCCGTCAGCGAGATGGAAATCAAAGATTTCTACGAAAAAGAGCAGGCCTCGATGACGCTGCCTGATCGGCTTGATTTTTTCCATATCCTCTATGCGACCGAGGATCTGGCGTCGGCCGGCCGCGAAAAAATCACTTCTGGCAAGAAGACTTTCGAACAAGTTGCGCTCGACGAGTCCCGCGATGAAAGTTCGAAGAATCGGGGCGGTTTCGTCATGAGGGTCAACCGAGGCTCGTGGGTCCCTGATATCGAAAAGGTGGCCTTCGCGATGAAAGAAAAGGAAATCAGCGAACCGGTCAAGACTCCCTTCGGGTGGCATCTCATGCGTGTCGAGAACATCCGCCAGGCAGGCATCGTTCCACTGGAGGAAGCCGCGCCCTTCATCAAGTCCCAGATCGGTACGGAGAAGCAGAAAGTGGTCCTGCAACAGCAGTTGGACAAGCTTAGGACCGAAACCAAGGTGGAGGTTTTCGCCGATCGGTTCCTGCCCAAATCTCCCAGGAAAGAGAATCCGCAGACCAGCCAGAAGTAGCGCCGGCGGGGCACAAAACGACAATAACGAGCAACCAGCCGATCGTCTGCAACTTTCAGTCATGGCTTCAATCAGATACGGTGGGTAGCGGCCAGTGAAAAGGACGGATGCAGAAAGCCCGGACCTCGCCGTCCTTGTGCCGAAAGCCCAAGCCGGTGACGTGGAGTCTTTCCACGCGCTGTATGGCTTTTATGGCAAGAAGATACTGAACTACCTGTATCGTATGACCGGATCGAGAGAAGAGGCCGAAGATTTGATGCAGGAAACGTTCGTGTTGGCGTATAAAAACCTGGCCGCTTTGAAGGAGCCGGTGAAGTTCCAGTCCTGGCTCTACAGGATTGCGCAGAATAACGTGTACCAGCGTTACCGCGGCAAACGGCCCAGACTGGAAACGATCGAAGATTCCGAAAAGGAAATCAACGAATCGCCTTACGCTTCCAGCAGCTCGCAGAAGAATCCCGAGGAAAGTGTGCTTTCCGACGAACTGCAGAGCGTGGTGCAGAAAGTCATCGGCGATTTGCCTCAGAAATATCGCGAAGTGTTTGTTTTATCGGCCGTTCAGAAGCTCAGTTATGAATCGATCGCCACAATCGTCGGCCGATCTCTGGCTTCCGTGAAATCCGACATTCATCGCGCACGGGTGGAAGTGCGCGATCGCGTCAAAGACTATCTGGGAGACAACTATGGAATGTCAAATCTGCGCTGAGAATTTGACAGCCTACCTGGATGCCGAACTTCCTCAGGCAGAGTCTGCACAACTGGCCAGCCATTTGGAGTCGTGCCGGTCGTGCCGTGAAGAATTCGACTCGATGGTGTTTGCGCGACAGATGACCGAGTTTCATCTCCCGGAACTTGAGCTGCAACCGGCCGCGTGGAATCAAATCGAGGGGCAGATCCGGTCGGTTCGACCGGCGCGAACTGCCGTACCTCGGCCGTTCCGGCCGTGGACACCTGCGGTCGCCCGGCCTGCTCTGGCGCGCGCTGCTGTTGTCGCCATCCTCGGATTGGTCGCGCTGTCGGTCTATGTCGCCTGGCCGTCGCTGGTGCCCAATCAGGACGTCGAGCGATCGTTGCTGGCCTATGTCCAGCAGATGGAAGCTAAAGAGCGCGAGCACACCGACATTTTTGCAAGCAACGACGGCTTTTTTGCGACCAATCCGTTCGCTACCGAGGATCGCAATCGTGGTCCTCATAATCCTTTCACAGAAGAAGGTAAGTGACGTCATGAAACGAATTTTGATATTTATTTGTATGTTGCTGAGCTTCGCGCTGTCTCTCTGCGCAGCGCAGGCCCTTGTGCCGCAGGAAGCCTACGAACAGGTGCGTTTGCGCGCGGCCGATCAGCATGAGGTCGTCATGTTGCTGATCAAGAAGGGGCAGTTTGGACAGGTGCTGGCGGAAACACGGAAGCTGTTGGCCATCAAAGTCCCTTCGCAGTTTGAAGCCAAGCAGGTAGACAGCGCCGCCGTCATCGCCGATGCGCTGCATCACAAGGGTCAGCTTGATTTGGCTCAGCAGGTTCTCGATGAAGCCGCCAACATCGTCACTCTCGGCAAGTCGAAGGCAGAATGCTACCGGCGCAAAGCCTTTTTCTTCAAAAAGCAGGGCAAGGAAGATTTGGCCATTCGTTACTACAAAATGGCGATGGACGCGGATAAATAAGTACGAAGGACTAAGGACGAAGGACGAGTTACAAGTTACGAGTCACAAAGTCCGCAGCACAGAGCGTCCTTAGTCCTTAGTCCTTAGTCCTTAGTCCTT
>JBPCNK010000143.1:0-19776 GCA_051001345.1 Acidobacteriota bacterium
AGCCGCCGGGGATTGTATGGCGACACGGTGGAGGAAATCGACGCGTCGTGCGGGGATATTCTCCGCGCGCTGAAGGAACTCGGGATCGAACGCGACACGCTCGTTGTGTTCACGTCTGACAACGGCCCGTGGATCGGGAAGAAGCTCGACGGCGGTTCGCCCGCTCCGTTCAACGAAGGCAAGGTCAGCACGTGGGAGGGCGGCTTCCGCGTTCCCTTCATTTCGCGCTGGCCGGGAAGGATCGCTGCCGGCGTGACCACGGGCGCCTTTGCTACCGCGATGGATTTGTTCCCCACCTTCGTCAATCTCTCCGGTGGCAAAGTGCCCGCCGACCGCGAAATGGACGGCGTGGACCTCGCGCCCGTGTTGCTCAAAAACCAGCCTGGCCGCGAGCCGCTGCTGTATTATTATTTCAATGAGGAAGTCTGGGCCGTGCGAAAAGGCCCTTGGAAAATTCATCTCAAGACCGTGAACCCTGCGCAGACCGCGAAGTGTGGCGACTGGCCCATGACCAAGCACAACCCGCCGCTGCTTTTCAACGTGGAGTCCGACCCCGGCGAAAAATACAATTGCGCCGCCGATCATCCTGAAATCGTCACCGAGTTAGAGGCGCTCATCGAGCGGCACATCGCCGCAATGAAACCCGGCGCTGTGCAAGACGTTGGGGCCGTCGTCAAGGCGCTCCCCGCTCGGCCCAACATCGTCCTGATTCTCGCCGACGACCTCGGCTGGTCCGATCTCGGTTGCTACGGCGCGGACCTGCACGAAACGCCCCACCTCGACCGGCTGGCGCAGCAAGGTATCCGATTTACGGATGCCTATGCGATGTCGGTCTGCAGCCCCAGCCGCGCCGCGCTGCTCACGGGTAAACACGCGGCCCGCTTGCAGATGACCATCTGGTCGGAGGGTTCGCTCAAGGGGCCGCAGAACCGCAGGCTCCTCCAGGCGGACTCGCGCCACAATTTGCCGCGCACCGAGACTACGCTGGCGAAACACCTGCAGGGCGCCGGTTACCTCACCGCCCTCGTCGGCAAATGGCACCTCGGCGATGCCGACCACAATCCGGAAACCCACGGCTTCGATGTGAGCATCGGCGGCACTCATTGGGGCGCACCGCAGACCTTCTTCTGGCCATATCGCGGCACGGGCCGGTTTGGACCCGAGTTTCGCTACGTCCCGCATCTCGAGTTCGGCCAGCCCGGCGAATACCTCACCGATCGTCTCACCGCGGAGGCGCTCCGCGTGATGGAGCGCGCCGGTGCGCAGCCGTTCTTTCTTTATCTCGCCCACCACGCGCCCCACACGCCGATCGAGGCGAAGCCGGACGATGTGAGCCATTTCGAGCAAAAGCTCCGCCCAGGCCTGAAACATCGGAACGCAACCTATGCCGCAATGGTGAAGAGTCTCGACGACAGCGTCGGCCGCGTGCTAGCGCGGCTTGAGCAACTTGGATTGGAAAACAACACCATCGTCATCTTCGCAAGCGACAATGGCGGTTTCATCGGGAAGGACAAAGGTGCGGGCCCGCCCGTGACGAACAACGCGCCGCTGCGCTCCGGCAAGGGCTCGCTCTATGAAGGTGGTATCCGCGTTCCATTGCTCATCCGCTGGCCAGGCGTCACGCCGGCCGGCGTCGTCTGTAGCGAGCCGGTGATCCTGATGGATCTGTTTCACACGCTTCGCGCCGCCATCACCCCTGACAGCGGTGCTCCCGGTTCGCCGCACGCCGGCGACGGAGTCGATCTCACGGCGCTCTTGAAAAGTCCGTCCGCCAAGCTCGACCGCGACGCGCTGTTCTTCCACTACCCGCACTACTACGAAACCACGACTCCCGTCGGGGCGATCCGCGCGGGCGACTGGAAGCTGCTGGAATACTTCGAGGACAGCCGGGTCGAGCTGTTCAATCTGCGCGAGGACTTCACGGAGCGACGCGACCTCGCGCGCGAGAATCACGACCGGGCGGCGCAATTGCGCGTTCGGTTGCGCGCATGGCGTGAATCCGTCGGCGCCGCGATGCCGAAGTCGAATCCCGGCTTGAAACCGAGCAGTCAGAGAACGGCGAAACCCCCTAACTCCAAAACAAGAAAGCATTGAACATCATGCTCGGAGGATTCCAAATGAAATTCAGATTTACGCCCAAACTCCCATGAAGAAACACTCGATGAACAGCATTCCCATGAAGTTTTCAGCAATTGCGGCAACGGCATTCCTTTTACTTGCGAGTCTGGCGGTCACCCGCGCTGCCCAGGCAGAGTTGCCGAGAAACGTAGCGAATGTTCAAGCTCCGCTGGCCCGCGGCCCGCTCAAGCCGCATCCCGCCAACCCGCGTTACTTCACTGACGGGTCGGGCAAGGCAATCTATCTCACCGGCTCCCATACGTGGGCCAATTTACCGGACATCGGGCCAACCGACCCGCCACCGGCCTTCGATTTCGACGCTTACCTGGATTTTCTGCGACGCCACAACCATAACTTCATCCGCCTCTGGCGGTGGGAAGCGGTGGCGTGGGACACCCGGTCTAGCCGGAATGTCGAGCCGGGGGCGATCAACAGAGTCGCGCCGCATCCCTGGCAGCGCACCGGCCCAGGCCTGGCCCTGGATGGGAAGCCAAAGTTCGATCTTGAGAAGTTCGACCCGGCCTATTTTGCGCGCCTTCGCGCGCGCGCGCGTGCCGCAGGCCAACGCGGCATTTACGTCTCGGTCATGCTCTTCGAAGGCTGGCAACTTCAACACATTGCCGAAAGCTGGAAAGACCATCCGTTTCATCCGGCCAATAACGTCAACGGCATCGACGGCGACCCGGACGGCGACGGGCGCGGTGTGGAGACGCACATATTGAAAATCCCAGCCGTCACCGCCGCGCAGGAGCGTTACGTGCGCCAGGTGATCGACACTCTCAACGACCTCGACAACGTGCTGTATGAAATCTCCAACGAGAGCGGCGCTTATTCGACCGAGTGGCAATACCACCTGATCCGCTTCATCAAGCAGTATGAGAAGGGTAAGCCGAAACGGCATCCGGTCGGGATGACCTTTCAGTATTCGGGGGACCAAGAGCAGCGCGGCTCGAACCGCCTGCTCTTTGACAGTCCCGCCGACTGGATTTCACCCAACCTGGACGCCGTCGACGGCTACCACTACAAGACGAATCCGCCGCCGGCCGACGGTCGCAAGGTGATCGTGGCGGATACCGACCATGGGTGGGGCATCGGGGGCAATCCGGCCTGGGCGTGGAAAAGCTTCTGCCGGGGGCTGAATCCGATCTTCATGGATCCTTACGACAACCGCGTGTCGGGCAAGGGATCACCGGACCAGTGGGATGCAGTGCGACGGAGCCTCGGCGATACCCGCCGCCTGGCTGAGCGTGTAGATTTAGCTGCAATGACGCCGCATGACAATCTGGCCTCGACAAAATATTGCCTGGCCCAGCCCGGCGTTGAATATGTGATCTATGCGCCAGCGGGAGGCGGGTTCACCGTTGACCTCGCGATGGCCAAAGACAAAGTGTTCCAGGTCCGCTGGTATAACCCCCGCACGGGAGTCTTTGAGGCAGCCGAGGCGATCGCTGGCGGAAATGGTTCCCAAGGATTCCGTGCGCCGTTTGAAGGCGACGCGGTGCTGCATCTCGCGACGCTGGCGACGACCACGCCCGCCGTGCCCGACACCGAGAACTGGGTGTTCCTCGTCGAGCGGAAGGGGAATCCATGACGACACGGTTCCTCCTGCTGGTTTTGCTGGCGATCGGCCATAGCGCCACGGCGCAGCCCGTCACCCCGTTCAATATCCAGGCCGCGCTCGACGCGTTGCCTGAAACCGGCGGTATCGTGCGGGTTCCCGCTGGCACCTATGAAATCACCGCGCCGCTCGTCATTGGTCGCGGCGATGTGCGACTGGAGGGCGCCGGCGCCGCGACGCACATCGTCAATCGCGGCACGCAGCGCCAACCGGCGATTCTGATCCGACACAAGGACCTGCCCAACAATCCGCGCGACAAGAACGCCCGGCTGTGGCGCGTGACACTCGCGAATTTTCGCGTGAGTGGCACGAAGGAGAGCGGCGATGGCATCCGCGCCGAGGCAGTCGACGAGATTTACGTGCACGGCGTCGCGGTGGATCACAACGGCGGAAATGGGATCGTGCTGCGCGACTGCTACGAAGATCCGCGGTTGATCGGAAACATCATCACGTATAACGCCGCCGCGGGCGTATTGCTCGAAGCGTGCCACGACATTGTCGTCAGCGCGAATCAATTCGAGGAGAACCAGGACGCGCTGCGTTGCCTCGACAGCTTTAATCTCTGCATGACGGGCAACAATCTCGACGACCACCTGCGGCACGGCGTGGTGATCGAGAATACCTACGGCTCGATCGTATCCGGAAACATGATTGAAGAGTGCAACGGCGCCGCCATCATCCTCGACCGCGACTGTTACGGCATCACGATCGGCGCGAACACGATTGCGCATCATCTCGGCGGCGGCGTGCACCTGCTCGATGCGTGGGGCTGCGCGATCACCGGAAACACATTTCCACTCGTGCACGCCGATTCGATTCGCGTCGGACCGAACAGCGGCCGGCTGACGATCTCGGGAAACAATTTCAGCAACAGCTACATCGGTGGTGGAAAAGACAAACGCCCGCCCACGGCCAAACAACCGATGGGCCGCGACGCGGGCACGGGCATCACGCTCGATGGCGCCTCGGACATTGCGATCACTGGAAATACGTTCGGCGGACTTACCACGCCCGCCGTCACCGCGAAGAACGGCTGCCAGCGCCTGCTGATTACGAACAACGTCATCGCCGACGTGAATCGTGGAGCTCCCGCCGGGGCCAAGTCGATCGAAATAAACGATGCGAAAGACAGCATCGTAAAGGATAACATCGGCGGCTAGCCGTAGCGCGGGCGGGACTGCATCGCACGCCTACGGCGCAAGTAGTGCCGGACCAACCCAAAATGGACCAACCCAAAATGAACCGATTCACACCAGCGGATTTCTTCCCTCCATCGCCAACCGTCAGGCGGCCGTTGCTCACGGTCTGCCTGGGACTGATGGCATCGTTTCTGGTCTCGAGCGAGCGCTCCGAGGCAAGGGCCGCGGAGCCCAAGCGGCAACCCAACATCCTCTTTATCGCCGTAGACGATCTGCGTGCTGAGTTCGGCGCTTACGGCGCGGACTACATTCACTCCCCCAACCTCGACCGGCTCGCAAAGCGCGGCGTTGCGTTCAACCGCGCGTATTGCCGGCAGGCCGTGTGCGCGCCCTCACGCTCCAGTGCGATGACCGGCACGCGCCCCGACACGACGAAGGTCTGGGACTTGCTGACGCATTTCCGCATCGCGTTGCCGGAGGTCGTAACGCTCGGCCAGCATTCCCGCCGGCTCGATTCCCGACGACCTCGCGCGCCAGCTCAAGCACGGCTACTACGCCGCGATCAGCTACATGGACGCGCAACTCGGCAGGGTCCTCGATGAGCTCGACCGCCTCGCCCTGCGCGAGAAGACCATCGTCGTCCTGTGGGGCGATCACGGCTGGAAACTCGGCGAAAACGATACGTGGTGCAAAGCGTCCAATTTCGAGAACGACACCAACGCTCCGCTGCTCCTCTCCGTTCCCGGGATGACCCACGCCGGCGTCCGCACGGATGCGCTCGTCGAGTTGGTTGATATTTATCCCACGCAGGGGCTGTCGGGGAAATCATGAGCTTTTCAATCCCGTGCCTGATATGAAGAAGTGGAAGATCGTTTTGGTTGTTGTGCTGGCTATCGGCGCTAACAATTATTCGATCAGCACGGGCCAGGCAGTTACCAGGCGGAATTGGCCCAACCTTGTGTTGTCCGAGTCGGAGAAGTTCGTGCCCACCGACGTGGACTTCGACCATCCCATCTATCAAACCTCCTTCGACGACCCGGCGGTATTGAAGGACTGGAAGCTGGAAGGCGGCAAGCAGATGCGCGTGGCGGGCGAACGCCCAGGTGCTCCAGGATAGGTGGAGGGTTCGGAGCACGGTTCCTGGAGGTTCGGAGCCGTGAGTAGCATTGACGCGCACGGCGAAAAGCCTAGGCCTTTCAGAATGCTTACCAACGTCAGTGGATGGTAGAATGAAGTGCGCGGGGAGTTCCGATGAAAAGGAGAGATTGGGTTCTGGAACCGGATCCGGTCATTGAGGCCTATAAGAAAGGAATCGATCGGACTCTAATTCGAGAAAACCTCAAGCTCTCTGTTGAAGAACGGATTCTCAAACTAGCCAAACTACAACTTTTGGCGGAAGAGATGAGAAGGGCCGGCCGGAAAGCAAGGCTGGTTCATGACTGATTTTGCAGCTTTGTTGCGCCTTCTTACCACTTCGGGAGTTGAGTTTATTCTCGTAGGCGGACTTGCTGCGACGGTCCATGGCTCAGCCAGACTTACCCAGGATATCGATGCTGTTTATAACCGATCAGAAGAAAATCTCCTCCGCCTGACAGCCGCTCTGGCCGGTCAAAACCCTTATCCACGTGGCGCTCCACCTGGGCTGCCCTTTCAGTGGAATGTTGTTACCATCCGGAGAGGTTTGAACTTCACTCTATCGACCGAACTGGGCGATCTGGATCTTTTCGGAGAGATCGCAGGAGGAGGGACTTACGAGAACTTGCTCGCGCATATTATCCAAATCCGAGTATTTGAGTTGGAAGTTCTCTGTCTGGACCTCCCCTGCCTCATTCGGGTCAAGCGCGCTAGCGGTCGGCCGCGAGATCTCGAAGTGGTCGCCGAACTCGAGGCTATCTGGGAAGAATACGACTGATGCAGCCTTACACCCCAGCCGGGCCGTCGAGGACGCCATCTTCGTCGCCGAGCTCGTTCAGCACATCTCACATCGACTCCGATTGGTCCCAGTCGCGCGCAAATGTGGTTTTTCCCCAGCCGCCGTATCGTTTGTTCTCAACGATGCGCCCTTGGCGAGGCATATGGCGGAAGAGAGCAAGACCCACATCAGGCAGGCGGCGGCAGATCTTGGGATACCATCCGAACCAGTTTGCGCGATCCCTGCGCAGCAAGCGAAGTCGCGCGATTGGGGTTGTCGTCTTCGATATCTCCGATCCCTACTGCGCGCAGATCCTGCGAGGAGTTGAAAGCGCCCTCTACAAATCAAACTGATACCTGCCACCCCTGGCCGATGTTCAGAACGATCGAGCGCGCCAACCCAGGTGATCTGGTATTCCACGAGCGAACGCGCCGCTGCTGACAAAGACGTGATCCTCGGGCCGGAATTGGAAAGGACATCGGCAAGGATGCCTACCCGGTTCTCGGGCGATGCCCACAGGGAGAATTTATGTCTCGTATCGACTCCTGGATTTTCGAGATCGACGATTCAACTGGCAAAGAGATCGCGGCCCGCGTAGTGGAAATCGGCAAGGATCTTGCAGCCGCCCGCAAGATCGCGGCCAAGGCCCGCGAATACGCCCACAAGCGGATGGCGGCGATGATCGCCCTCGTGTGACGCCCTGCGGCGCCAACCTCACGAATAGACTATGGAGAACCGCACCAATGACAGGAAACGACAAGGAGACAGAATGAGAGCATCGAGATGGTCATGGAAGACCCGTTGCCCTGTTTTTCTCTGCATCCTGTTTGGATTGGCTGTTTCAGGTTTTGCTCAGTCCGGTCCGAAGCGGATCTACATCGCACCGGATGACCACACCGACTATCTGTGGTCCGCCGATGAGGAGACCCACCGCCAAGTCTTCATCGAAATGATCGATTACTATCTGAACCTGGCGGATGCCACCGAAAAAAACCCGCCGGAACATCAAAGCCGCTGGAACTGCGACGGCAGCTTCTGGCTGTGGACCTACGAGAAGAACAAGCCGAAGGCAGAGTTCGAACGCTTGATCCGTCGTATCCGCGACGGACACATCGGCGTTCCGCTCAACGCGCTGGTGTCCACCTACGGAGCGACGCCGGCCGAGGCCGTGTTGCGTGGAATGTACTATCCAGGCCAGATCGAGCGCCGCTTCGGTCTGCGTTTCCCCATCGCGATTGCAATGGAAGATCAGACGCTGCCTTTCGGGCTGGGGGCTCTTTGGGCAGGGGCAGGCGCGAAGTACAGCTGGAAGGGGATCTGCGGCTGCGACACCGTCATGCAGCGGACCAAGACCGAGCGCCGTCCTCACGAAGTGTACTGGTGGCGCGGTCTGGATGGAAGCCGCATTCTGATGAAGTGGAACACCTTCTTCGGGACGAGCACGGCCATCGGAGGTTACGCAGAAGCCTTCGACCCGGCGGCCGCACTGGCCCTGGTGGAGTCTGAACCGCGATTCACTTCCGTCTATCCGTTTCGCATCATCGGCATTTTTGGCAAAGGCCACGATTACCTGAAAACGCTGACGGATGAGTTCGTCACATTGGCTGCGGCCAAGACAGATGCAAATCGCAAGGTGATCGTATCGAATCAGCTGGACTTCTTTGAGGATTTCGAAGCTACCTACGGCCACAACCTGCCAGAGCTTTCGGCCAGCTTCGGCAACGAGTGGGACCTGTATTCGGCCTCGATGGCTGAAGTGTCGGCCCGAGTCCGGCGCGCGGTGGAGCGGTTGCGCGCTGCCGAGGCGCTGGCGACGCTGGTGAGCCTGAAGCGTCCGGAGTTTCTCAACGGCCGCCAGCCCGCCCGCGATCAGGCGTGGATGAATCTCGGCCTCTATTGGGAGCACGATTGGACGTCAGACAGCAACCATGTGGAGCGGGGGACGCGAGCGGCCTGGCAGCGGAAAGTTGCGGGGCAGATCGAGTCCTACGTAAACGCCCTGGGGGCCGATGCCGCCTACGCTTTGGGCGGGTTGATCGAGAAGAAAGGCGTGAATCTGCGTTTTTACGTGTTCAATCCGCTGAGTTGGACCCGGACCGACGTCGTTGATTTGCCCTACGGCTGGTCATTGAAGAACGACATGGTTTACGACGGCAAGGGACCGGTGCGCGTCATCGACCTGTCTACTGGCTTGGAGATGCCCTCGCAGTTGGTGCGATTGAAGGCTCATGAATACGTTAAAGGGCGGCAACACTTGCGGGTGCAAGTAAAGGATGTGCCGCCGCTCGGCTACAAGGTCTTCGAGGTACAGGAGGGGGCGGGCGAAAGCTTTCCAGGCGGGCCGAGAGTGAGTGGCGGCAACGTCATCGAAAACGAGGCATACAAGATAACGGTAGCGCCTCGCGGCGCCATCACCAGCCTGGTGGACAAGACGCAGGGGAATCGCGAGTTTGCCAGCGTTGTGGCGGGCCGCGCGATTAACGATCTCGGCCCCGGGTCGGGGACCTTGGAAGTCGAAAACGCCGGACCGCTCTCAGTGACCGTGAGAGCGACGGCCACGGCTCCGGCGCCTCACATCACTCGCATCACGCTGTTCCGCGGTTCGCGGCGAATTGAGATTCACAATGAGATCACCCGGAATGTCGGCGACGTGCAATCGTGGGGATTTGGCTTTAATTTCCGCTCTCCCGATGTGTGGCACGAGGAAGTGGGCGCCGTGATTCGTGCAAAGCTGCTGGCTGACGGCGGTCACTATTCGCCCACCAATTCCCGTCTGGATTGGCTGACGCTCAATCACTTCGCTGCGATGAACGGTGAGGGTGGGGCGGGCATTACGCTCTCAAACGCCGACCTTGCGTTTATGAAGCTTGGCGCCAGCGCGATGGTGGACGGTGTTTCGCAGTTGGATGTAGCCACTCCGCTGATTTCGGTGCTGGCTGGCGGTCAAGTGGACGGGCCCAAGCTGGGTATTCCGGAACAGGGCGGTGATTCTTTTTTCACGCAACGATTCGCGCTGGAGACTCACGGCGCCTTTCAAGCCACCGATGCCATGAAGTTCGCCCTGGAACACCAGAACGCGCTCGTCACAGGAATTGTCACCGGGGGCAACGCTTACCCCGAGAAGTCCTACTCGCTGCTGACCATCTCCGATCCGCACGTGCTGCTATGGGCGCTGAAGCCGGCGGAAGAAGGCATCGAGAAAGGGATCATCGCGCGTGTCTGGAACCTGTCGTCGAGCCCGCGAAACTTCTCCCTTTCGTTGGAGACGGGCATCTCGAGTGCACAAAGGGCAACCCACATCGAAACGAACATCGGAATGGAAACGTTTGCCTGTGGGTCGCTGTCCACTTTGGCGGCCCCATCGCAGATGCTGATGTTCCTGCTTTCCCCCGGCGCGACGGGGAAACGACCAGCAGCCTTGAAGGTTCAGCCTGCGAAATAGAGGGAACAATTCGTAAGGGCAGTCGCTGAATAATTTCTCTCCCTCGCCGAAAAAACGTCCGTTCAATTGTCATGGATAATGAGCAGACGAACAAACCTGCTCGATCTGCGGTCAAGCAGCGGTCAGCATTGACCAGGCTGATCACCCGCCTTCCGGCGTGGGTGTGCAGCCTGAGTCTGAGGGATGATGCCTCCAGATCGTATCAGTGAGAGCCTCTACGCGCACGCCAGCGGTGAATGGCGCGCCGAGGCCGAAGTATGGAATATCGCTCAAGGAACCTTGAGACTTGAACAGAAAGTCACCCGCTACTTTGAGCAATTGCGCGATCCGGTCTACCGCTATCTGGTCGCGGTCTTCGGTCATCGGACACAGGCCGAAGAAATCACGCAGGAGGCTTTCCTGCAACTCTATCGCGCGCTGCGCAACGGCCAGTCTATCGCCAACATTCGCGCCTGGGTGTTCCGCGTGGCGCACAATCTGGCCATCAATCAGATCAAAGGTCAGCAATTCATCGCGCCGCTTGACGATGATACCTGGGAACAATTGAGCCGAACGCTCCAGGCCACCGGGGCGAATCCCGAAGAGAAGTTGCTGCGACAGGAGAGGTTCAAACGGCTGCATGCGGCCATCGCCCGGCTGACGTTGGCCGAGCGGCAGTGTCTGCACCTGAGAACCAAAGGGCTTCGTTATCGAGAGATGGCTGAAATCCTCGGCCTGAGTACGACGACAGTCGCCGAGACGCTTTACCGTGTGATTCAAAAGCTGGCGAGAGAAACTCATGACTGATCTGTTTCGGGCAGGCTGGGAGGAGAATCAACAACATCCGACGCAAGAGCAGTTGCTGCTTGACGCGGATGGCGAACTGGCGCCCGCCGAGGCCGCGCAAATGCAGGCGCACTTGGAGGCCTGCTGGTCGTGCCGCGCCAAGACCGCCAGGATCGAGGAGACCATCGCAGGTTTCGTCGAATATGAAGCTGCCGTGCTGACGCCGCATCTGCCGCGGCCGCCGCGCAACTGGCAGAGGTTCAGCCCGCAGTTGAGCCGATGGGCGGAAGAGATCGGCAGGCCGCCTTTGCTTTCGCGGCTGCGCGTTTGGTTGACCGTCAAACTGATCACGCTGCGCTTCGCCGCCGGAGCAATTTCTGTGGTCTGCCTGATCGCACTGGCGGGCGTCTGGCTGACGTGGAGCCCGCAAGTCTCCGCGAGTGAATTGCTACAACGAAGCGCGCAGGCCGACGCGGCGCGATTGAGCCGGGTCACGGAACCGGTGGCGTACCGGAAGATTCAGGTCAGACGGCGGACTTCAGTTGCTGTCGCCAACGCCGAAGAATCAGTTGCCTGGGAAAGCTGGAGCGAGGCGCGGAGCCATCAGTTCAGGCAGCGTGTCGCGGATAGAGACGGGCTGCGTTTCATCGGCGCCAATGAACGGCCTGCGCCCGCGATCATTACCGAGCTTGAGCATATCTTTCAGGCCAATCGTCTGGACGCGCGGCGTCCGCTCTCGGCGGCGGCCTATGCCGGCTGGCGCGGCGGCGTTCGGCGGAAATCCGAAAGCGTGACTGAGGTTACCTTGCTGGGCGGTGAAACGGGCCTAAGGCTGACCACTGCTGCTGAAGCCCCGTTTGCCGGCAACGCGATCATTGAAGCCTCGCTGGTCGTTCGCCGCCAAGACTGGCACGCCGTCGCGCAGCATCTCAAGGTTCAGGGCGAGAACGAAATCCGCGAATATGAACTGAGCGAGACGGCTTACGAAGTGCTGCCATTGCAAGCGCTCACAGTCTTTGCCGACATCGCGCCCACTCCCCCTGCGACAGTCTTGCCTGCGCCCTCGGCGGCGCGCCCGCGCATGGCGGCTTCACCCTCGCCATTGCCGAAAGCTATGCCGGCCGAATCGGCATTGAAGGATGCTCAAGTGGCTGCGCTTTATGCGCTGCATCAGGTGCAGGCCGATCTGGGAGAGCAGATCGAAATCGTGCGCGATCCGGCCGGACAGATGGTGGTACGCGGGCTGGTCGAGACGCCAGAGCGCAGACAGCAAGTGACGGAAGCGCTCCAGGGCATCCCGCTCGTCGCCGCACAGATTCAGACCGTCGAAGAAGCGGCGCGTCAGGCGTCCGTCACACAATCATCGCCCGCCGCACAGGCGGACCCGGTCAGTGAACCAGCGATCTCGGCCACGCCCGACACGAATGCCTTCGAGCAGCGTCTGGCGCGGTATTTCGCGGAGCGCGAGCCTTCGCCGAAGAGCAATGACCCGAGAAACGTCGATCTTAAAATCGCGCAGCTTTCCAATGACGTTGTTTCCGAATCGTCTATTGCGATGTGGGAGGCCTGGGCTCTGCGCCGTCTGGTTGAGCGCTTCGCAGCGGAGAAGGAGAACGAGTTCTCGCCCACAGCGCGCCGGCGCATCGAGGAGATGATGACCAACCACCTCACCCGGCTAAAGACGCAAAGCCGCAATCTGCGCGCGCGCCTGGAACCGATTCTGATCTCGATCGCGGGTGACGGGGCTCCCGTTCTGAGCGCTCCGGCGCCATCAGAGTCAACGAAGCAGGCTCTGGCGCTGCTTGTTTTCAGAGCCGTTGAGCAGGTACAGCAGATGACACACCGTCTGTTTGCCGGAACCGGTTCAGCCACAACGCCGGAAGAGGCTGCACGGCAACTGCTCGAGGCGTTGATGCTGCTGGATCACGCGCTGCTGAGTTTTGAGCGGGAAATTGCTAGATAGAAAGTTTATTGAACCCGCGGGGTAGTGTCGCGCACTTCGATAAATTCATCACCACGCGGGAACCCAAACCGCCCAACACAGGAGGCTCCATGGATCACCGTCACCTTTACCGTCTTTTGCTTCTCGTTTCACTGTTCTTCATCTGGACGCCGGCGGCTTTCAGTCAGACGGCGCAGGTGACCGGACGGGTCAGCGACCCTAGCGGGGCCGTCGTGCCGGGAACAAACCTTACCGTGACCAATCTGGGCACTGGCTTAAAGCGCGAGACCGTCACCAATGATGAGGGCTATTACACGATCCCGCTACTGCCACCGGGCGGTTATCAGATCACGGTGCAGAAAGACGGGTTCAAGCCGATCAGCCAGTCCGGGATCACCCTGCAAGTCGAGCAGGTCGCGCGCCTCGATTTCAAGCTGGAACTCGGCTCCCCTTCCGAGACGGTGCAAGTCACCGGCGGGACGCCGCTGCTGGAAAGCGAGACTTCCTCGGTGGGGCAGGTTGTGGATAACAAGAAGATCGTGGACCTGCCGCTGAACCAGCGCAACCCCTTCTCCCTGGCGCTGCTGGTGCCCGGGGTGGTCGGGTCTATCGGGAGAGGTTTCACCGGCGCGCAATTAACGATCAACGGCGGGCGGATGGCGACGAATGAGATTCTGCTGGACGGCATTCCTTCCGCCCCACCGATCGACGGACAAAACCCCTTTACCGTGGTGCCTTCGGTTGACGCGGTGCAGGAGTTCAGGGTGCAGACCAGTAACTACTCGGCTGAATTCGGGCTGAGCGGCGGCGGCATCATCAACCTGATCTACAAATCGGGCGCCAACGAGCTGCACGGGAGCCTCTACGAGTTTCTGCGCAACTCCGTGTTCGATGCCAACAACTTTTTCGCCAATCGCAGCGGCGTTCCCCGGGCGAGCTTCAAGCGCAACCAGTTCGGCGGCAGCGTCGGCGGCCCGGTGGTCCTGCCCAAGAAACTCTTTGGCCCGTTCGGCTATGACGGACACAACAAGACCTTTTTCTTCGCCAGTTATGAAGGGTTAAGGGAACGCGTGGGGGCGAACCTGCTCGCCACCGTGCCGACTGCGGCGATGCGCGGGGGCGATTTCTCGCAGCTCCGCAACGCAGCGGGACAGCAGATCATGATTTTCGACCCGACAACGACAATGCCCTCCGGCAGTGGCTTTGTCCGCCAGCAGTTTCCCGGGAACGTCATTCCGGCGGATCGCCTCGATCCGGTGGCGCGCAACATCCTGCGTCACTATCCGCTGCCGAACCGGCCTGGGGACCCGAATACCGGCCTCAACAACTTTGCGGGTTCGGGGACGTTACCCTTCGACATCAATCAGTGGGATGTGAAGATCGATCAGCACCTGTCCGACCGGCAGCGCTTCGCAGCGCGGTTCTCGCGGCGCACTGTCGCAAATACGTTCCATCCCGTCTTCTTCCGCGGCGGCGACCTTGGCTCGGCAGATGGCAGCCTTGCCGCTACGGAAGTCGCCCATAACGTCGCCTTCGATTACCTCCTCACCGTCAGCCCGACTTATCTGGTCAATTTCCGCTACGGCTTTGCGCGGAACCTGTTTGATATCCTAACGCCCAGCACCGGATTCGACCCGACAACGTTGGGCTTTCCCGCCTACTTTCGCAACAACCTCGATGTGCTGGTCTTCCCCAGGATCGCGCCGCAGGGTTACCTCACTGTGGGGACTGGGGATGCATTGGGAATAGGAGGAGCGGCGTTTGAGGGTCATACCTGGAACCTGGCGAATACCAAAAGCCTGAGCCGCCACGTGCTGAAGTTTGGGGGCGAGATGCGGCTCTTTCGGAACAACAACAGGCAGGCCGGTAACAACGGGAATTTTAATTTCAGCAGATCCCTTACCCAGGGCCCCAATCCGCAGGTGGCCACGGGGGGTGATGGATTCGCTTCGTTCCTGCTGGGGTTGGGCGGCGGCACCGTAACCAAAAATTTGAAGTTTGTTTCGACCCAGAGTTTCTATTATGGCTTCTATCTGAATGATGACTGGAAGGCGACTTCGAAACTCACCTTTAATCTGGGTCTGCGCTACGATCTGAGTACCCCCCGCACGGAGCGTTTTAACCGGCACAACTATATCGATCTGCAAGCGCCTCATCCGTTGGGCGCCCAGATCAAGGACAAGCCCGGATTCTCCGAGTGCCCTGCTTGCGCCAGCCTGAAAGGGGGACTGGTTTTCGCCAGCGAGAAGGACCGCACGCTGTACGAGACCGATTCGAACAATATCGCTCCGCGCTTCGGGTTTGCTTATCAGGCCACGAAGAGGACTGTGGTGCGCGGCGCTTATGGCCTCTTCTACTCGACGTCTGCGCAGGCCGCCGCCGGGACGATTGGCATCAATGGTTACCGCAGCAACTCGCCTTTGCTGGGCTCGCTGGACGGACTGACGCCCAATCACTACCTGCGCGATCCTTTCCCCAACGGGTATGTCCCCGTCACCGGCAATTCGCTCGGGCTGATGACCTTTGTCGGTCTGGGCCCTGCCGCCACGCTGCGGAATACGGTCACCCCGTACACCCAGAACTGGAACTTCGGGATACAACACGAACTGCCCGGCTCGGTTCTGGTGGATGCGTCCTATGTGGGCAGCCGCGGCGTCCACCTGTCCGATACCTTTATTGACGTGGACCAGTTGGATCCTAAGCATCTAGCGCTCGGAGCGAAACTACTGGAACAGGTCCCCAATCCGTTCTTCGGACTGATCACTACCGGTACCCTGTCAAGACCGACGGTGCAGCGGCGGTTTCTCCTGCGCCCCTACCCGCAGTTTGACGGCCTCTTTCCGATCTATGTGACAGGCGCCTCCTCGATCTATCACTCCTTCCAGTTGAAAGTGGAAAAACGCCTCTCGGCCGGGTTGAGTTTGCTGCTCGCCTATACCAAAGGCAAGCTGATTGACGACGCCTCACAGACAACTGGCAATTACGGCCGGGAAGGGGTGCGCCAGAATGCCTATGACCGCCGTGGGGATCGCTCCATCTCACCCAATGACATCTCGCAGCGGCTGGTCATCAGCTACGTCTACGAGTTGCCCCTCGGGCGGGGCCGGGCCTTTGGGCGAGACTGGAACCGGGCGACCGATGCCCTGCTGGGCGGCTGGCAGATCAACGGCATCACCAGCTTCCAGACCGGGCTGCCCTTGACGCTCAACGCCCCGAATACCTGCAATTGTTTCAATCAAGGACTGCGACCGAATATCAGCGGCAGCGCCAAGCTGAGCGGCGATGTGCACGACCGGCTGGATGCCTACTTCAACACTGCGGTCTTCTCACAACCGGCGCTCTACTCCTTTGGCAACGCCACCCGCACCTTGCCGGATGTGCGCAGTCCGGGAACTCATAACTGGGATTTCTCGCTGTTCAAGAATTTCAGAGCCACTGAACGCTTGAACGTGCAATTTCGCGCCGAGGCTTTCAATGCGCTCAATCGAGTGCAGTTCGGCTTTCCAGACCAGAGCTTCGGCAACCTGGGACGCGGCTTCGGCCAGATCAGGTCGCAGGCCAATGCCCCACGGCAGGTGCAGTTTGGGTTGAAGATTCTGTTTTGAATGACTGGAGTACATGCCATGAACCAAAAGCAAATGATTGGAGCCGATTTCATTTCCGCCCGGCGCGCGATGCCGCGGCGGCAATTCCTGAGCGGCGTCAGCGTACCGCTCGCGCTGCTGTCGCTCAACGCGCTGACGCCTGCGGCCAGTCACACTGCGAACACTATTCCGCTTGAGCGTAAGACAACTGCGAATGGAAGAAATGCCAGAAACACCATCGAGTTGAGAAGCGGCAGCGCCGGGGACCAATACTTTTTCTGTTTCGTGCGGCCTGACGTCATCGCTCCGCAGAAAAAATACCGGCTGGAGAATAAGCTAAACAACACTTGGGCTGGCACCGCGGCAACTCGTAACGGCAGGGCGCTGCCGGAAAGCATCCTCTGGCCCATCGAGGTGGAATATGAAAAACCGGACGGAATGTCTACTGGCGGCAAGCATCCTTATCTCGATCTGGACACAATCGCGGCGGAGCATAATTCCATCAAATACGTCGCGTGCGACAAATACACGAGTGGCTGCAATCTGTCCCATACCTTCCAGGATCATCAAAAAGACTGGGATTTCCTGGAACACAAATTGGCGGAGATTCTCACCGCCGCCGGGCTGACCGACAAAGCCTCGGATTACGAGAAGGTCAGGGCGGTAGCGCGGTTTTGCATTCAGACCCGCAAGGGAAAAAAGAACTCCAGCCGCTACGTGCATCCGGTTGATTTCTGCATTCACGGCTCGTTTTGCGTCGGCGCGGCGAATACGCTGGTCGGATTTTGCAGCGTCATGGGAATCCCCGCCCGGACGATTGGGTATGGCGGACACACTACTGGGGAAGTCCTGCTCGACGGCAAATGGCGGTGGGTGGAAAACTGGAACGCCATCGTGACAGGCAGCAAGACGGGCGATCCCGTGCAACCGATGTCGTTTCTCGATTTGCTCAACGATCCGGCTGGTTACCTGGCAAACGAGGAATTTGTGCGCAAATTCAGCGAGTACACCTGCGTCTATGACGATTCCCGCAGCGCGTGGCTCTGCTATGACCACGAAGCCTACTCCCATTGGAATTTTGCGATGACGGCCAGCTACCGGGTGGACTCGCCCCGCGCTACTTCCGGCATGGGGTCGTTGCATGAACTCAGTGCCCTCTACCCGGAGCGGAAGCAGCTTCGGTACAAGTGCGACCAGACGCCCAAAGTGTGGCTGACCCCATTTCGGACGCCAATGCCGGGCAACAGGCCGGAATCCATGCTGATCGCTCAGGAGCATGGCATCAGGCAGGAATTTCACCTCGCCTCTCTGAACAATATCAAAGCGATCAAGTCCTGCCTCCTGATTGCCCATGTAGACTCGGAGTTCAAACATAACATGCCCCAGGACGGCGGCGACTGGTATTACACGATCAACGGCACAAAGGCGTCGGTGAAAGACCTGGGCGGATGGAATTTGCAGAATAACTACAACGGAACCGGCATGAGCTGTTTGGAACTCACCCTCAAACCCGAATGGCTGTTGGTTGGCGACTAGCAGGTGAGCCTGGATGCGACGGTGATTGATCCGTGTGCCGAGTTGGCCGTCAAGCTGCACCTGCAATTGAAATCCACCTGGAAGTGGTCCCTGTCCAATCTGGTTGCGTTGTTGAGAATGAATTTGTTTGTACACAGGGGCTGGACGCTGTCCAAAAGGAGCGGGTGATGCGTTATCTGATCGCCCGCTTCGCCGCGTACCAACGGACTGCGGCCGAATATCAGCGGCAGCGCCAAGCTGGAAGGTCCGGTGAAGGAGCGGCTGAGCCGCTACTTCGACACCTCGGTCTTCTCACAGCCCGCACCGTACAGCTTCGGCAACGCCTCTCGGACTTTATCGGACGTGCGCAGCCACGGAAGTCCGCAACTGGGATTTCTCCTTATTCAAGAACTTCCCACGTCTCGGAGCGGTGGAATGTGCAATTCCGAGCGGAGGCCTTCAACCTGTTCAATCGAGTCCAGTTCAACTTTCCAGACCGAATGAAACATAGGATGCTCAAGGCCCTCACCTCACTTCTGTTGCTGTTCGCCGCTTTCGGCCACCCGGCGCGGACTCAGTCTCCGGCCGGGCCGATGATCCTCGCGGTTGGTCGGGAAGGGACAGCGGCGCAGGCGCAAGGCGTCAAGCCGAACGTCCTGTTCATCAGCGTGGACGACCTCAACAACGATCTGGGTTGTTACGGACACCCGCTGGTCAAATCGCCCAACATTGACCGGCTCGCCGCGCGTGGGATTCGATTTGATCGCGCCTACACGCAGTACCCGCTCTGCAATCCGTCGCGCGCGTCGTTGCTGAGTGGGCGCAGACCCGAAACGACGCGCATCTTTGACTTGCAGACCGCGCCGCGCAAGGCGATGCCCGACGCCGTCTTTCTGCCGCAACTGTTCAGACAGCACGGTTATTTTACCGCTCGTTACGGCAAGGTTTATCACGACGGGAGCGACGACAAACTGTCGTGGGACGTGTCGGACAACGTCGAGTTCACCGATGAACAGGAGCGCGAGTCCAACCGCCAGCGCTACGCCAATCCGCCGAACCTACGCACGCCCGATTGGACGCCGCTTGACACGCCGGACGACCAGACGCGCGACGGGCGCACTGCGCGCGCGATTGCGCGGCTGATGGAAGAGAAGGCAAAAGCCGGAAAGCCGTTCTTCCTCGCCGCCGGATTTCGTAAACCGCACCTGCCGTGGGGCGCGCCGAAAAAGTATTTCGCGCTATATCCACTCCATCCGGCCCATCTGGCGGAGCGGATCAACGCCACGCCGGACGGGCCGATGCGCAACATCCCGCCGATCGCGCTGATGACCGAACTGTTCGGCGTTCCGCAGCCGTCGTCGCGCGCCGAAGCGATTGCGGCCTATTACGCGAACATCACGTTCATGGACGCGCAGGTCGGCGTGCTGCTCAAAGCGTTGGATCGCTTACGGCTTTGGGAGAAGACAGTCGTCGTGCTCTTCAGCGATCACGGCTTTCACCTGGGCGATCATGGCGGGATGTGGGCGAAGCTCTCGCTCTTCGAACAATCGACGCGCGTGCCTTTGATTATCACTGCGCCAGGGAACAAACACGCGGGCAAAGCGGTTCGCCGCCCCGTCGAACTGTTGGACTTGTATCCGACGCTGGCCGGCGTTTGCGGCCTGCCGCCGCCGCCGGGCATCGAAGGCAAAAGCCTCACGCCGTTGTTGAAGAATCCCGGAGCCGCGTGGAATCACCCCGC
>JBPCNK010000144.1:0-6377 GCA_051001345.1 Acidobacteriota bacterium
GGGGTTAGGGAATTGCGGATTGCGGAATATTGCGGAATGAGAATTACGAAATGGAGGAATCAGAGGTTGTGGCCACCGTCTTTCAATTTAAGACTCTGCCCCCTAACCCCTAACCCCTGACCCCTTCTGTGGTGATCTAACGTATGAATGACGCTGGCCCTGATCGAGAAACGCATGCAGCTGACCAAACGATCTGGCGCCGACTGAAGATCTCGGCTGCATCGTGGATCGGCACGTTTCTGGTGGCGGTTCTTGGCGCCTGCGCGCGCTGGGAAATCGACGGGCTCTATCACCAGCGCCGGCTTACAGCCACCGGCCGGCGGACCATCTATGTTTTCTGGCACGGGCGCATTCTGATGGCGACCTACTTCTGGCGCTGCCGCAACATCGTCGTCATGACAAGTCAGAACTTCGACGGAGAATACATCGCTCGCATCATCGGCCGTTTCGGTTTCGGCTCGGCGCGCGGCAGCAGCAGCCGGGGCGGCGTGCGGGCCCTGATCCAGATGAGCCGCGTGCTGAAGCGCGGAAGCGACGTGGCGTTTACCATCGACGGCCCGCGCGGGCCACGTCACGTAGCCAAACCCGGCGCACTCTGGCTGGCTCGCCGGAGTGGCGAGGCCATCTTGCCTTTTCATATTGAGTCGGCGCGGCGCCGCGAGCTGCGCAGCTGGGACCGCTTCCAGATACCGCGCCTGTTCAGCCCAACTAAGATCTGGATAGCTCCGCCCATCGAGGTCTCGCCGGAGGCCAGCGACAGCGAACTTGAGGAAAAGCAAAGGCTGCTTCAGGAAACGCTGGACCGATTGACTGAACAGGGCCGGCGCTGGGTGGAACAAATCAGGGGTCAGGCTTCAGGGGTCAGTGGTCAGTGAGTTCGGCAGTGCACAGTTTGGCTCGCGACCCGCGACCCGCGACTGTTACCGAATCTCCACCATATGATCAAACGTCGTCAGCCGCCAGTCCTCCATGTCGAGCAGCGCGACGCGGAGCCGGTAGATGCCGGGCGCGGCAGACAGCTTGTTTGTGTAGATGATCCCGCGTTTTTCTCGAAAGTCCCGCTCGTTGAAATCCACGCGCAAGAAATCCCGAAGCCGCGTGACTTCGCGACCGGACCCTTCCACCAGCACCGCAATCACACCCAGGCTTCCCTGGCTGGAAGTCTTGCCGTGAAAAAAGGAATACGGGCTGACCTTGATCCGAAATGGCGCCCCGGTCATTCCCCCGTCGCCTTGAGAAGAAAGCAAATCGATTTCGGCCCCGATTTCCTGGAACCGTGATGACAGTTCGCCGGTCAGGCCCTCCAGCTTCTCATTGGAAAAGAGCGCTGCCAAGAAGGCCTTCTTCGTCCGGAGTTGCTGGGGCAGGTTGGAGAACAATCCGCTGACGCGCAGGCCGGGGGTCCGAAGCTCGACCGAAATATTGCGCAGGTTCCTCTCCCTATTCGGGTCTTCTGTGTAAAAGCCGACGGTATAAAGGCCGCCCAGCAGTCTGCCCGAGATCTCCGCCAGAGTGC
Organism: Acidobacteriota bacterium; assembly: GCA_051001345.1. GTDB lineage: Bacteria > Acidobacteriota > UBA6911 > JACQSX01 > JBPCNK01 > JBPCNK01. Next base: position 1,517 of record JBPCNK010000144.1, read on the forward strand.
CTTCAAAATCGATCAAGGTTTCGTAGCCGGAGTGAAAGGTTCCCCCCGTTTGCAGCGCCAGTTGCTCGTAGGCGCGCATCTGCGCCTCATCGCCGTCTTGAGTGCCGGCGGTTTCGCCGACCTGCGTCTGCGGACTCGAAGGCACCAGCACGGAATAAACGGTGATGCCGGCGCTCCGCGCTGCGTCTACGGCCGCGCCCAGCCGATCGGACCGGTCATCCCGGCCGTCGGAAATGACGATGACGACTTTGCGGGCCGAGCCCTCGCGCCTTTGCAGCGCAAGCTCCTGGACCAGTTCGAGAAAACTATCGTAGATGGCTGTCCTGCCCCGATGTCTTTGAACCTTCTCAAAGCCCCGCAGGACCTGCTTGCGATCGGTGGTCAGCTTCTGCAGCGGCAACAAATGATCTGTAAAGGCGTACACGCCGGCCGGCGTGCCGACCGGGAGATTGGACAGGAACCGCTGCGAGGCCAGTATTTGCTCGTTGCGCACGCCCAGGGTGCTGCCGCTGACGTCGATCAGGAATGCGGCAGCCAGCGAGGTTGGATCAACGGCCGAAGCGCGCGGCGCCTCAAAGACGGCGATGGGACGGTCGACGCCCTCCTCGCGAATGACAAAGTCTTCCTGGCGAAGTGTCCGAATCAGTTTTCCCGCTGCGTCAACAACCGAAAAGCGCAGCGTGATCAGATTGACATCGATGCGAAAACGCGGTTGCTGCTCGGGTAGCGGGCGCTGCTGCGAACGCGCGGGCGAGGCACAGCAGAGGGCAGCCGCGAGAGTCCAGATCAGGACTCGGGCTTTCCTGGTGCGGTTGCAAGACATATTCGTCAATCCCTACCTGCCACTGTTGCGGATCAGCTCGAGCACTTCCATGCGCGCGCGCTGATCGGAGCGGAAGACCCCGAGCATCGAGCTGGTGATCGCGCGAGTCTGAGTCTTCTGGACACCTCGCATCATCATGCACAGGTGCTGCGCCTCAATGACGACGGCGACTCCGGCCGGGTCGATTTTCCTTAGTATGAGGTCGGCAATCTGAGCTGTCAGCCTTTCCTGGACCTGAAACCTTCGGCTGAAGACTTCCACCAGCCGGGGGATCTTGCTTAGGCCGATCACCTGTTTCTTGGGGAGATAGGCGACGTGACATTTGCCGAAGAACGGCAGCAGGTGGTGCTCGCAAAGGCTGTAGACATCGATGTCTTTGACCAAAACCATTTCATCGTAACCGACCGTAAATAGCGCGCCGTTGAGCACCTCGTCGGGGTCTTCCTGGTAGCCCTTGGTCAGAAAGCGCAGCGACTCCTCGACCCGGGCGGGCGTGTCGCGCAGACCCTCCCGAAGCGGGTCCTCGCCTAAATTGACGATCATTTCCTCGACCAGGTCTCGGATGGGTCGCTGGGTCATCGGTCCTTCTGCTCTCGCAATGAGCCACCGATTATAGCAGGGGTCAGGCTTCAGGGGTCAGGGGTCAGGGGATTGCGGATTGCGAATAATTGCGAATCGCGGATTGCGGATTGATTGCGGATTAATTCCGAAGCCCCTGAATCCTGACCCCTGAATCCTAACCCCTGAATCCTGACCCCTGCTTTTCAGCGCTTGATTCCGACGACCCGGTAGTGGTGGCCGGCGCCTTCGGGATAAAGATAGACGGTCACCGGATCGCGATCGGCGCCAGCACGTACTGTTTCGATCTTCACGCGAACGACTCCCTCGTCCTTTCCGCCACCGTTTCCGTCGCCTCCGGAAGCGTGGATAACCGGCGGATCTAGCGGAATCCGGGTCGCGCGCGTCGATTTGCCGGAAGCGGCCTTCCGGTGGACGCTCTCCACTTCGTAGACATACTCGGCTGAATCAGGCGCCGCCCACCCGTGCTCGATCACAAGGTCCTTAAAACGAAGCTCTGGTCCTCCAGGACCTGCTTCGACCGAGAACTGGGTAATCGGATTGACCTTTGACAGCCAGTGACGACCGATGGTGACGCGGCGATCCATCAGGGTTTTCAGCAAATACTCGGCGTCGGCGGGATTCGTGTACCGCGCTGTCTTGATGATTGCCCGCAGCTCAGGCTGGGAAAAAGAGAGAAGAATCCGAGTTCCCCAAAAGGCGTCTTCGTCGGTCATGTTCTCGAAGGAGAGAACCGGGAAGCTGGGGCTCCAACCCTCCGGATCGAACTCCCGGTTGGAGAAAATCGCCATGGCCGGGGAAACCAGCTCGACTTCCTTCTCGTCAGGCGTTGTGTAAATGCCGAGCGTAAACAACTCTTTCATGATGTTGGCCGCATCCATGACGTACTCGCGACCATGAAAGTACTCCAGAGGTGTTTTCCCTCCGCCGAGAGCCGAGCCGAAATCGATCAGATAATGGCGCAGGAATTTTCGGCCGTCTTCCTCGACAAACATGTCCAGCGAATTGTCCTCTTTCATGTCCCAGTGGTTGATCCAGGAAGCAATCACTCGCAACCCTCTCAATTCGCGCCGATGTTCGTGCGGGATCAGATCGTTGGAATCGTCGCCGCGAAGACCGACCTGAGAGAACGGACCTTTGGGCTTGCCGGCTAGAATCTTGCTGGCCAGAACGCGGTAGCTGCCGTCGGGCATGGGGGCCACGCGCTCCAACATCGTGTCGAGATCGGACCGCTCGAACGGCTTGGAAGTCGCGCCGGTTTTGATGGTGACTTTCGCGCCGATCTTGAGCGTTTCGGGACGAACGTAGGCGATGTAGTTTTCAGGGACGTTGTACCCGGCTGCGTGAAGAATTTTGGTGGCGATGACTTCGGCGCCCGATTGCAGCTCCGGATACCGGGAGCTGTCAAACTTGACGATGTAGCTGTCGCCCCGCTTATCCTTGAGCCACATCCCCGGCGTGACCCCCGCGGTCTTGGCACGAATGACAACGGCGCCTTCGCCAAAGTCGGGAGCGTCGCCCTGGTCGGGTCCTCGGACCAGCTCTTCGATCGTCATCCGGCGCAGCGCATGCCGGTTGGTGTACCAGCTCGAATCGGGAACTTCATCCAGTTCGTTGATGTTCGCGGCTCGCTTGTTTTTGCCAACGGCGGCGCGCGTCCAGCGCGGAACGTCCAGCGCCTGCTTCCACTGTTCGATGAACTGCGAACCGAAAAAATTGTAATAGTAGCTGGTCTTGTGCTCGCTCGGTTCTTTGATGTTTTCCATGTCAAAGTCCAACCACAGCGGATCCAGCGAATACCTTTCGCGCGCCACGGCCCCGCCCACCAATGCCAGCACCAACCCGATCGTGATCAATCCAACCTGCAGAAAACGTTTCATACCTCCTCCTAAAAAGAGGGCTTGAATCGGAAATAGACTCGCCAGCCATCCCGGCTGCGACCCAGGTCGAAGCTGATAGGAAGGGCGGGCGTGGCACGAATGTAGAACCGGACTCCATACCCGGTATGAAAGCGGTCCCAGGCGAAATCGCCCGGCTCAGGGGCCACTTGGCCCTCCTCAAGAAACAAGGCCCAGTCAAACGCGCGCCATACTCGATAGCGATACTCCAGCAGAAACGCCACAGCGCTTTTGTCGTAAAACCGGAAATTCTGAAAGCTCCTGAGCGAATTTGCGCCTCCCAGGGTGGCCATCTCAAAAAACGGGACCTGGCTTCCGCCCTTCTCCTGATTGGTCTCAATGAGGGCGCGTAGGGCAATGATTTTGCGGTGGGAGCTGTCCAGTGAGAAGAACTGTTGTAGATCGGCCCGGTATCTCCAGAACGAAAAATCCCCGCGGCCGATTCCTTCATTCAGACTGATTTCCAGTTGGCGTAGGCCGCCCGTACTGGGAATGCGGCGGTTGTCCTTGGTGTCGTTTTCCACCGAGAAAACAAGAGAGGCCAGTTCGGCGCCGCCGGCCAGACCCGGGACCTTTGATCGGTCAAAGACATCCTGAGCCGAAGGTACCCCTGTCGGGTCGGTGACTCCAATGTTGCGGTAGGCCAGATGCAGACCCGTACTCCACTGCTCGTTGATTTCCGACGAAAGGCCCGCCACCACTTCGCGCGTCACGCTTCGAAATTTCGTCCGATTCTCAAACGCCGTCTCGTTGCCGATTCCAAAAAAGTTGTCAAGCGGGCGTGAGCGATAGGCGCCTCGAACGTCCAGATTCAGGCGGCCATCATTCAACAACGGAAAGCGCGTGTTGAGCTCAAAAACTTGGTAGTCCTTGTAAGTGATGAGCAGCGGAACTTCGACTTCGACGCCGCGCCCAAACAGATTACGATGGAAGAACCGCAAGCCCGGGCCGAGCCCCGAGCCGGAACCCGCGCCGCCCAGGAAGATCTCGTGTCCCGCACGCTTTTTCGGACCGCCGAGACGCTGGACCAGGCCGCTGAGACGCCCACTTTCGGTCGAGACGAATGTGGCTTCCAGCGTCCGGCTCAGCCAGTTCAAGGGATTGATGGCCCGCTTGAACTGATACAGCGCTGGCCGGCCGTCAACGATCCGCCGCTGCGGCTGTTTTTGCGCGACGGGTGGGATTTCCTGCGAGGACTCCGCCGGGTTCAAGTCCAGATAGAAGCGCCGGGGTTGCTGAGGGCCGGGGTCTGCCAAAGCCGCGGCGCCTTCGGGAAGGCCCGCCCAAGCGGCCGCAGTGAAGCAAAAGCTCAGGGCAACAATCAGGATAAACGCTTTGATTCGACTCAGCATGTGGTTTTTGCGGAACCCTTCCCTCTGGCGCACCAACGCCACCAACATCTTATTCATCCTAGCAGGGCATTCGCCCAGCGCCAGTCCGGGCGGAAAGAATGGGAATCCGATGGAGCCGAAAGAGTTGCCTGGGGGGGCCCTTCCCGGGGGCGCGGGTAGCTGTTCGGGGGGTTGGGCTCACGCAACCCACCTCCCACCACCACCCGCCC
>JBPCNK010000145.1:0-7668 GCA_051001345.1 Acidobacteriota bacterium
GTCAAATAGCATGTCTGCTGTGGGGCCGCTCGCTTACGCGCGCGGTACCCCCGCGTGTATTACAAGATTTGCGAAGCCACATTCCTGAAAGTCGTCCTGCCCGATTCGAAGGGTATACTAAGTCAACTTGTCACTTTGGTTGCTTGGAGGAGGGGCTCATGCAAACAAAAGAAACGGTGAAAGCCGTTTTGAATCGACTACCCGATGACTGCAGCCTCGATGATGTTCTCTATCACTTGTATGTTGTCCAAGCGGTGGCTCGTGGCCAAGCCGATACTGAGGCCGGCCGGACACTATCTCACGAGCAAGTCGCTGAAGCACTCCGCCGGAAATGGCTTCGCGGCGCCGAGAAGTAAGCTGGACCTTGCAGGGTCAGACTATGCTCGACGATGCCGTGGCCTACGGCTGAAGTAGATTCTTCGCAGATTTTTCCCATTCCGACTTTGGAGGTGCCCGTGCATAACAGGAGTTGGTTTGTTCTTCTCGTTGGCCTCACAGTGGTCGCGGCAGCGGCGGCGCAGCGCACGGCCGACTACCGCGATCCGGATCTCACGCACGAACAGGGTTGGACGGTCTTGTTCAATGGAAAGGATCTGACCGGATGGATCCCGGTCCTCGATCAGGGCGAAGGCAAACCAGCCAAGAAGTATCGCGAACACGAAGTCGGCCAGCAAACGCTTTTCTCCGTCAAAGACGGCCTGCTTGTCACGACGGGGACACCGGACGGGTACGTTCGCACCACCGACGTTTACGACAACTTCGTCTTTCACGTCGAAGTGCGCTATGCCCAGACGGGCAACAGCGGAGTGCTGATTCACAGCCAGCACGACGCGGTTTGGCCCGAAGCTATCGAGTGCCAGCTCTATGAGAGCCACATGGGACGCATCTTTCCCATTCAGGGCGCCACGATCAAGGGCGGGGAAATGATTCATTCGGCAGCCAGCCCGACCGGACAGTGGAATATCTACGAGGTGTATTCCGAAGAGGGACGAGTGGCCACAGTCGTCAATGGCAAAGTGGTCGGACTTGCGTCGGATGCCGATCCGCGTGTCGGCTACATCTGCCTGCAGTCGGAAGGCGTGCCCGCCGAATTTCGAAACATCAAGGTGCGGCGATTCACTCCGGGCCATCACCTGCGCTCGCGTCCGCGGAAAGAAGGGTGAATCGGTTGCGGTCGGATCTTCTTGCCCACGACATTGATTGGTCGCTCGCTTACGCGCGCGGCTCTGTTTACGCGCGCGGCTCTGTGATCGTCGCGGCTCTGACCCTTTGCCTTCTCGCGAACGGCTGCAGCAAGCCCCCTGCTCCAGCTGACAGTTGGGAAGTGCAGGGGCCTTTCGAAGTCCGGCTGGCTGCCAGCGAGCCGCAGATTGTCGATCCGGTGGCCCTGGCGTTCGATGAACACGAGCGCATGTACGTAGTCGAGCTGGCCGGCTATCCGGAAGGTACCGACCCGCCGCGCAGCCGCATAAAGATTTTGGAAGACCGCGACGGCGACGGCCGCTACGAAACTTCGCACATTTTTCTGGATGGCCTGCAGTATCCAACTTCCGTGTTGCCCTGGAACGGCGGCGTACTGGTCGCCCATCCGCCCGATTTGATGTTTTGTCAGGATACCAACGGCGACTTCGTGGCCGACAAGAAAGAAGTGTTATTTACCGGCTTTGACGTCGGCAACACCCAGCACAACTACAACTCCCTGTTCTGGGGATTGGACGGCTGGGTCTATGGCGCCGGCGGAGGAAACGCGGGCATGGTCACATCGCCACGGCGTCCCGCCGCGCCCGTGGCCATTCGGCGCAGGGATTTTCGATTTCGTCCCGACACCGGCGAATTCGAAACCACCGCGTCCAGCGCCGGTGGCTATGGTCTGACGATGGACAACTGGGGCCACCAGTTCACCACCCACAACATGCTGCACGTACAGCACGTCGTTGTGCCGCTGCGATATCTGGCGCGCAATCCGGCGCTGCGCGCAACGTCGAGCGTCGAAGAGATCTCCGACCACGAGCGAGTGTCTGCCATCTTCCCGATCTCCAAGCCGGAGACGCGCGTCAACCACCCCGAGCAAGCCGGACATTTTTCGGGATCATCCGGGATTACCTTCTATGGAGGAGGCGCTTTCCCGGACGGTTATAACGACAGCCTGTTTGTCGGTGACGTGGTGACCAATTTGGTTCATCGCGATGTCTTAAAGCCGCGCGGCGCGACGTTTACCGCGGCACGCGGCGAACAAAATGTCGAATTTCTGGCTTCGCGCGACAACTGGGTGCGGCCGGTCAACATGGCCAACGGTCCCGACGGTGCGCTGTATGTTCTCGACATGCACCGCGCCGTCATCGAGCATCCCGAATGGATTCCAGACGTCGTCGAAAAGAAGCTGGATGTGCGCGCCGGAGAAGACAAGGGGCGCATTTACCGAGTCCTTCCAAAGGCCGGGCTGGCGGCGCCGGGCGCCAAACTGGCGGGCGCTTCCACAGCCCAGCTGGTCGCCGCTCTGGAGCATCCCAATCAGTGGCGCCGCCAGACGGCGCAGCGCCTGCTTGTGGAGCGAAACGATCCAGCCGCGCGGCCGCCTTTGGGCAGCCTGCTTGAGAACAGCAAGAATCCGCTCGGACGGCTCCACGCGCTCTGGACGCTGCACAATCTCGGAGCGCTCGGGGATGACCAACTGCTGATCGGACTTGGAGACGCAACGGCCGGCGTGCGCGAAAACGCAGCCAGAATCTGCGAATCCCGCGCCGCCACCTCGCCGCCCGTCTCCGCGCGACTTGTCGCAATGGCCGAAGATCCTGATCCTCTTGTCCGTTTTCAGGTGGCGCTCAGTCTGGGCGAGATTCCTGCGGCGAATCGAGACGCCTTGTTATCCATCGGTCTGCGCGATGTCGAGGATCGCTGGACGCGAATCGCCGTAGTCAGTTCGGCCGGAGATCGCGATGCGGACTTCTTGAAACCTTTTCTTTCGGTCGAACCGACCGAGGGACGCCGGGCCATGGTGCGGTTGCTCGCTTCGACCATCGGCGCGCGCTCCGATGCTGTTGGCGTGGTTGCCGCGCTGCGGGAATTCAACGCCCCAGTGTTGGCCGACTCGTTTCGAGTTGCCGGCCTCGAAGGACTGGGAGAAGGACTGGGCCGCGCCTCGGCCGGTCGAAAGTCCGGCGCCGCAGCGCAAGCCCTGGTCCGGTCGATTCTCGCCAAAGCGTCAACCGCCGTGCTGCGCGCCGGCTGGCCGGTTGCCGCGGCACTGGGCGTACGCGATACCCAGGCGCAGAAACAGGCGCTGACCGCCGCCGCTGTCCGGGCTCTCGACGTGTCTCTTCCAACCGAAGCTCGGCTCGAGGAAGTCCGCCTGCTGGAATTCTCCGACTACAAGACGCATGGACCGACGGCTCTGCGGCTGGCCCAGCCCGAACAGTTGTCCGAAATGCAGGCGGCTGCCGTGGCGTTGGTTGGCAAGTGGTCCAGCCGGGAAGGCGTGGCGGAGTTGCTGGCCCGCTGGCGGCAGATGTCGCCGGCGGCGCGCAACAGACTCGTTGCGGTGATTCTGCGCAACTTGGATTTTCACCTGCTGTTGATCGAAGCGCTCGAGCGCAAAGAAATCCGATTCGGCGAGCTGGCGCTCGATCTGGAACAGCGCCGTGACCTGCTGCGGGATTCATCTGCGCAGGTCATGGAGCGCGCGGCCCGGCTGTTCGGTGATGAGGAATACAGCAACCGCAGGAAACTGGTCGACCAATATATGGATGTGCTGGCCATGCAGGGCGATCCACGCGCCGGCGAGCGGGTCTTTCGGGACAGTTGCATGAAGTGCCATTCGATGCAGTCAGAGGGCGCCCGCGTCGGTCCGGACCTCTCTCATATCTACACAAAAAGCGGTGAAACGATTTTGACCGAGATCCTCGATCCCAACGCCGTCGTCGAGGATCGCTACATCAGCTACACGCTCAAAAAAAAGAACGGGACGGTTGCAAGCGGACTGATTAAAGAAGAGACAGCCTCTGCGGTTGTTCTGACCAGCGGAGACGAGGAAGAGGAAGAAGTGAACCGCGCCGACATCGCCTCCCTGAGCGCCACCGGCATTTCTTTGATGCCGGAGGGCTTCGAACAGACGCTGGACCGCCGAAAGCTGGCTGACCTCATAGCGTTTCTGCAGCGCCGGCCTGGAAAATGAGAGCCCCGCTAACTTCGTACGAGACCGGGAGATGCGTTCGTAGCTTTTGTGCTCGGAGGAAAACGTCGGTAGACCAGACAATTGGGGATTGGGGATTGGGGAATGGGGATTGAATTTCGGAATGCGGAATTTGGATTCTTCCTGCTGGTGGCAATGCTGGGCGGCACTCTGCCTGACAACGGCCGCGTGCAGTTCGTGGATGTGACCACGCAAGCCGGGATTTCCTGGGTGCACGACAACGCCATGTCGCCGCAGCGCTACTTGCCCGAGACAGTCGGAGGCGGTTGTGCCTTTCTCGATTACGACCAGGACGGCTGGATGGATATCTACCTCGTCAACAGCGGCGAATCGAAATTCTTCAAGCCAGGCAAGCCAATCCGCAACGCGCTGTACCGCAACAACGGCAATGGCACGTTCACCGATGTGACTGAGCAAGCCGGTGTGATGGGCCGGGGTTTTGCAATGGGCGCGGCCGTGGGAGACTATGACGCGGACGGTTACCCCGATCTGCTGGTGACCGGCCTGGATTTCTCCATCCTGTATCACAACGACCGCAAGGGCAGCTTCAAGGATGTAACCGAGCAGTCTGGCATTCGCACTCCCGGCTGGTCGACCAGCGCCGCCTGGTTTGACTATGACAATGATGGAAAGCTCGACCTGTATGTTTGCCAGTTCGTCCACTGGACTCCGGAACTGAACATCCATTGCGGTAATGTGAACCAGCGCGGCTACTGCATCCCGCGTATCTTCCGTGGACGTCCGGCCTGGCTGTTCCGCAACAACGGCAACGGCGCCTTTACCGATGTCAGCCGGAAGGCCGGCATCGCCAATCCGGGCGGAAAGGGGCTGGGAGTTGTCGCCGCCGACATCAACAACGACGGCCGGATGGACATTTTTCACGCCAACGACACCGTCGAGAATTACCTTTACAAAAGCAAGAGCGACGGCACATTCGAGGATATCGGCCTGACTGCCGACGTGGCCTTCAGCCGCGATGGCAAAACCCGTTCGGGCATGGGCGTCGACGCGCAGGATTACAACGACGACGACCAGGTCGATCTTTTTGTGGCCAACGTCGATCAGGAATTCTTTTCGCTCTACCGCAACAAGGGCGACGAGCTATTCGAGGACGAAGGGCTGCGCAATCAGGAAATGACCAGCGCGACACGCAACATGAGCGGCTGGGGGCTCCGCTTCATCGATTATGATAATGACGGCGACGACGACTTGTTCCTGCTCAACGGCCACCCAGACGATCGCATCAGCGTCTACCAGAGTCAGGTGACCTACCACGAAAGGCCGCTGCTGTTTGAGAACGTCGCCGGTGTTTACAGGAACGTCAGCGCCGCCAGCGGCGCAGCCTTCGATCGCCTCTATTCCGGGCGCGGTCTGGCCACAGGCGACTACGACAACGACGGTGACATCGACGTACTGTTCTGCAACAACGGTCAGCCTCCGACGCTGCTTCGCAACGAGGGCGGCAACAGCAACCGCTGGCTCGGCCTGCGACTGGCCGGCGGCCGGAGTAACCGCGACGGCATTGGGGCGCGGATCCGCTACCGGGCCGGCGGCAGGACGCGCCTGCATTACGTCGCCGGCGGGGGCAGTTACCTGGCCGCGCACGATCCGCGTGTGCTGCTGGGTTTTGGAGACGAGGCCTCCAGCGGCGAGATCCGGGTGCAATGGCCTTCGGGCCAGGTCGACGTCGTGCGCGATCTCGCGTTTGGCAAATACCACACGCTCGAAGAAGGCAAAGGCGTGGTCAAGTAATCCTGCAACTCGTCGTGAGGATCAGCGGGTTTTCCGGCGCGAAAAAACCAGAAAAATAGCATTGACAATCACGTTTTCGAGTCCTACGATGAAACCAGTTCGAGAGACAGAGGCTATCCACTGTAAGACTGTAATACAGTACTGCATTCAGCATGGGAGGAACCATACTGTGAAGACACGATGGGTTCTGTCTGTTGTCGCGTTGCTGCTGGCCGCCAGTCTGCCCCTTGCATTCGGGCAAGCCACCAGCTCCACCCTGACCGGAACTGTGACCGACAAATCCGACGCGGTTGTGCCGGGCGCCGATGTCAACGTGAAGAGCGAGGGCACGGGCTTTGAACGATCCACGGTGTCCAACCCGGAAGGATTTTTCAGCATTTCGGCTCTTCCGGCCGGCACCTATACGCTCACCATTGAGATGCCGGGTTTCGCCAAATGGCAGCGCACCGGTCTTGTGCTCCGTCCCGGCGACAAAATCAACGTCCCCGACATCGCCATGGCCGTGGCCGGTAGCGCCCAGGAAGTCACCGTCACGGCGGCTTCCGAGTCGATGACACCCGTCGACACAGGCGAAAAGTCAGCCATCATCACGGCCAAGCAGATTCAGAACCTGTCTGTTGTCGGCCGCAGCGCCGTCGAACTGCTGAAGATTCTGCCAGGCGTTGTCTACACCGGCGAAGGCTTCCCGGGCGAGGTGGTTCAGTTCAACCAGGGCATCGGCCAGTACAACGTCGGCGGCGGCCGTAGCGAAGGGATGATCGCCATTGTCTCCGACGGCGCCGACGTCATTGACCCGGGCTGCGACTGCGGAGCGGCCGTTACGCCCAACATGGACATGGTGCAGGAAGTCAAGGTTCAGGTCTCGAACTTCAGCGCCGAGAATGCCAAGGGCCCAACCGTCTTCGGTTCGGTTTCCAAATCGGGGACATCCCAATTCCACGGATCGGGCTATCTCTACGCGCGGCATCACAGCCTGAACTCGCAGGACTGGCGAGCCAACCGCTTCAATACGCCCAAGCCGCGCGATAAGTTTTTGTTTCCAGGCTTCAACATTGGAGGTCCGCTGCTGATTCCGGGAACGGATTTCAACAAGGGCCGGGACAAAGTATTCTTCTTCGGCGGCATCGAATTCATGCGCCAGAACGTCGACCTGGGCGTGCTTCCGGCCAACGTGCCGACAGCGCAGATGCGGAAAGGCGATTTCAGCCAGATCGCCGACGGCTATAAATGGAACGGCTATGACGTAGCCAATCTGCCATCCGGATCCGGCATCAGCTCGCGCGGAGTGATCGATCCGTCACTGATCGATCCGGGCGGCCGCGTGCTGATGAACCAGTACCCGCTGCCCAACCGCGATCCCAAGCTGAACAACGGCTGGAACTACGTTTCCAACATCGTCAACCCGCAGCATCGCCGCCAGGAGTTGCTCCGCGTGGACTGGGCGATTTCCGAGAAGACGACGATCTACACGCGCTACAATCACGAGTTCCAGTCCAGCCCCTATCCCTACACGCTATGGTGGACCAACGCAAACCAGGTGCCCAATGCCTCTACGGTGCAGGGCGACTACAACACCTGGTCCACTGCGACCAACATTGCGCACGTCCTGAACCCGACGACCACCAACGAGGTGGTTTTCGCTCTGACCGACTGGAATATGCCGCACGAAGTGACCCAGCCGGACAAGGTTTCGCGCACCAAACTCGGTTACCCCTACAAGGGCATTT
>JBPCNK010000146.1:0-6937 GCA_051001345.1 Acidobacteriota bacterium
TTGTATTGTTGATTGGCGATTGCTCAGTCGACAATCGTCAATGCAATCCTCAATTCTCCAATCTGCAATCGTAAATCAACTCCGCAATCCCCAATCCCCAATCGCAAATTCAATCCCCAATCCCCAATCCCCAATTTTCTACCGCCACGCCCGACTCGCAATTCGTAACCCCCTAGCCCCTGACAAGCGTCGCTTCGATTAATCCGTGCGGCTCGTCGACGGGCACGAAGATTTCATTGTCGTTTTCCAATTGAAAGGGCTTCAGATCGACGCGCAGGCAATGGCGGTTGGGCATGCTCAGGTCGATCTCGGAGATTTCATGCCGCAGGTTCAGCACCGCCTCGCCTATGGCATAGAGCGTGTGCTGGACCGAACGACTCTGGTGCAGGCTAAACGTCTCGACGATGGCTTGCCGCACGGCCTGCCAGCACTCGCCAAACGCCACGTCTTTACTGCCGTAGAGCCAGCGGGCTCGGATCGCGCTGGCCAGGATCCGGTCGGCGGTTTCCGCAAGGGTCGTAAACGCGTCGCGGCGGTATCCCGAAAAGGTCGAGTCCGTCGTCTTCAGCAAAACCAGGTCGTCGATTCCCGCCCGCACCTCCACGCCGGCGCGGTTGCCGGCTAGTTGCGCCGCCCGCTTTTCCCCGCGCGGCGTGAAGCACCAGCGGTGCGGCGTCCCTGCGACCACGACGCGATCCCACAATGTTTCGACCAGATCGATTCGGACTCCGGATACTTCCGGATTGCCCGACAAAAAATGCTCGACCAATCGCAGCCCGAAATCCTCGATGTCCACGATGGGATGGTTTTTGGCCAGTGCGTAGACCGTATTCTTCATGGTGTCGGTGGGAAGAACCGCGCTGTTGTCTCCGGCCGAGTACGATGCTTCGAAGTCGCCCTCAAACAGGATGCCAACGACCAGATCTCTGAGATCGTGGCGGTCCTCCCGCCGTGAGACCTTGACGAGGCGCCCGCGGGATTTTCCATAGTGACTGCGGGCCAGAATCGTCGCCATGCTCCTAACTCCCGCGATAGGTGGTGTATCCGTATGGGCTGACCAGCAGGGGAACGTGATAGTGCCGGTCGGCATCGTCCACAGTAAAAACGACCCGAACGTACGGGTAGAAGCATTCGTGTCCCTGAGCGCGGAAGTATCCAGCCGTGTCAAATTCGAGGCGATAGGCTCCGGGCTGGAGCGCAGATCCTTTCGGCAAGAGTTCGCCGGCGCGGCCGTCCGAACCGCTGATCGAGCGGCCCAGCAGCTTCCAGTCTTCCCCGTCCAGTTGAACCTCGAGCGTGACCGCAATGCCCGCAGCGGGACGTCCCGTGGAGGTGTCGAGGATGTGTGTGGTGATCGCGTTCATGACATCAGAAGCTTCTCCAGACGCAGGCGCGTGATGCGCCGCTGCTGTTCGGCCGCCACAACCAGCTCCGTGCCGGAATCATTCTGGAGACGCTTTCGAAGAAGCGCAAGCATTTCCCCTGCGCCCAGGCCGCTGGCGCAGACAATGAAGATATATCCGAATTTTTCCTGATACCGGCCATTCTCTTCGGCCAACTCGTCCAGCAGCGGCCCGGGCGCCTGTCGGGTTGCCGCCTGCTCTTGTTCAGACCAGCGCCGCGCCCGCTCCGACTCAGACTCCGCTGCCTGCGCGCCAATCTTCGGATGACGGCTGAATGCTTCCAGCCAGTCATCCCGTTCAAGCTGCCACCAGGTGCGCTCAGCGGTCGCAAACAGTTCCTCGAAGTTGACAAACGGCCGCTGCTGAATCATCCGCAGCGTCCAGGACGTTGAGCCGCAGCAGATCAATAGCTCCCGTTCGGCCTCTGCCGGCGTCCAGCCGTTGAGCAATTCGATCCTGGTCCTCATCCCCCGGTCATCTCGGATTATTCACCATTGAATTCACCACAGAGACGCAGCGCGCCGCAACCGTATGCCGTATGCCGGCGATGTTTGGCTATGCTGCGTTGTATTACCAATTGGTGAAATCTTGTTATTTCAGCAAGATTGTTGATCCCTCTTCCTATTTGCCGGCCCGAAGCCTTCCGGCCGCGGCTCTGTTGGCGCTCCGTCGCCGGCTCGCGGCATACGGCATACGGTTGCGGCTATGCCGCGCTGGGTCTCTGTGGTGAATGGAATTTAGATTTACCTCCAGAACAAACCATATCTCCTGCTCGAAGGAACGAATGCCCGCCTACGCACGCGGCTGGGTAGTTCGTGCGCGAGTTTGGGTTTCCGGCGTTCCGACCAACCGCAGGCGCGCGATGCCTCCATCGGGAAAAATGTTAAGGCGCGCATGGGTAATCGGCTCGTGTGACCCGGTCGTCACTTCGAATACACGCTCAGCGTGCGGCTGCAAAGAGGTGCGCTCCAGAAGCGTCTTCCAGGGCTGCAATGGTTGCGCCAGGTCGGCGGTCGTGGCGATAGGCATATAGCGGCCTTCTATGGAACAGCTCCCCGGAGCGTTGCCCTTGAAGTATGTCGTGTCGACCTCGATCCGGCGGACCGTCCCGGGGATTCCCAGTTGCACAATCGCCCAGTCGTGCCCAGGACCGCGCCTCCGCCGCGTTTCCCAGCCGTCGCTCATGTCAAGCGCAGGGCCGGGCAGAATCAGGTTGTGCCTCGAACCGAAAAACATGTCGCTGGAGGCGACCACCAGCGATCCGTACTGGATCGAAGCCAGATCAATCTCGCCTTGGCCGAGCCGTCTCCAGTCGGGAACAACCTGCCCGTAGACGCGCAAACGAGCCACCCCGCCGTCCGGAAAGATGTTCAGGCGTACGTGGGTAGCCCGGTCAGTTGGATCAACCGCAAGGTGATTTTGCAGGTCTCCGGCCAGCACCGTCTTGACTAGGATTTCCTTCCAGCCCTTCAGCTCATCGGCGCTCTTGGCGTCATCTGCCTCGCAGGCATCCAGTGAACAGGATTCCGGGAAGTTGCCTTTGAAATGCGCAGTGTCGACTACGATGCCGCGAATCAATCCGGGCTGGCCCAGCCGGACGATGCACCAGTCGTGACCGGGCTGGCGACGGCGCCGTGTCTCCCAGCCGTCCATCCACTTGCCGCGATCAGTGTATTTTCCTTCGACGAAGGTCGCTGCACCCGGCTTCAGGAGATTCGCGGCGGGCGCAAAAAATTCGTCGTTGGTCGAAATGACGGCGCCACCGAGGCGTTCGGCGGCCAGGTCGATCAGGGTTGTGAATTCCATCAGTAGCTCCGCATGGGCGTCAGTGCGCGGATTAACACGGATTAGGCGCATTGCACTTGAGCTGCAATCAGTCCCAATGCATTGCAATTAATCCGTGTTAATCCGATTAATCCGCGCTAGGCGCAAGTACGATATCGCCGACAAGAACATATCGACGTTCGCCATAAGTGTCGTCATGTTCCGCGCTGTAATAGTTTGCCATGAGGTTCGGCGATGACAAGACCCTGGTCGTAGATCTTTTCGCCGCGCAGGAACGTCTGGCGGACAATTCCCTTCAACCGGCGGCCTGCATAGGGTGTCAGTTTGTGACGTTGAAAAAGAGTTTCGGGATCGACTCGGAACTCTGCCTGCGGGTCCCATACGACCAAGTCGGCGTCGCAGCCCGCTGCCAAGGCACCCTTGCGACTCAATCCAGCGAGCCGTGACGGGCCAAGCGACATCCATCGAGCGACGTGTTCGAACCTGAATCCGCGCGACTCCGCGGCCGTCCAAACTACCGGCAACGCCAGCTGCAGCGAGGAAATTCCTCCCCAGGCGGCGAAAAAATCGCCGCTGTCCAGACGCTTCAGCCGCGGCGGAGCCGGCGAATGATCCGAGGCGATCAGGTCGATCACGCCCTCCCGCAACGCCTCCCACAACCGGTCGGAGTGTTCCGCCTCGCGCACGGGCGGGGCGCATTTGAACTGGGTGGCGCCATGTTCAATTGTTTCCGCGGCGAGCGTCAGGTAGTGGGGGCATGTTTCGATCGAAACGGCCACTCCCTGCTGGCGTGCCTGCCTCAGTTCTTCCAATGTGTTGGTTGAAGACAGGTGAACGATGTGAAGTCGGGCGCCTGTCTCCGCGCTCAATCTCAACAGCAGACGAATGGCTTCGTCTTCGGCCTGGCATGGGCGCGAGTGCAAGTAATGAACATAGATCCTGCGTTCCTGCGCGTCCAGGCCTGCAAGCTTCGCGCTGGCTTCTTCCAGTGGCTCCGGCAATTCGGCGTGGACAAGCAGCACGGCCTGAAGCCGGGCGATCTCGACGAGCGTTTCGCGCAAGTCTGCTGCAGCGACGTTCGGGAATTCGTCGACACCCGAGGGCGCCAGAAAGCATTTGAATCCGAATACACCCGCCTCGTGCAGGCCGCCGAGATCGGCGATGTTGCCGGGAACGACTCCGCCCCAGAACCCGACATCAACGTAGCACTGGCGCTTGGCAGCGGCGCGTTTGGCGTTTAGGTTGCCGACAGTGGTCGTCGGAGGAATGGTGTTGAGCGGCATATCAACGAGCGTAGTGACACCACCGGCGGCTGCGGCGCGCGTGGCCGTCTCGAAGCCCTCCCAATCGGATCGTCCCGGCTCGTTGATGTGGACGTGCGTGTCGACCAGTCCTGGCATGACGACGTCCGAACCCGCATCCATCAGGCGGCAGCCTTCGGGAACCTCCTCGTAGGGGCCGATCGATTCGATCACGCCGTTGAGGATCCGAACCGAGGCTGCCGCCACACCATCGGGCAACACGACACGCCGGCTTCGGATCAAGAGAAGAGATTGACGATTGGGGTTGGAATCAGCCATTGTACTCAAAATGCGAACCAGTCACCTTCGGTGGCCCCCAGTGGACACGGGGCCCCAACGGGAGCCGCGACCGTAAGCCGGATTATTCACAATATGAAAAACCTAGTCACGAATTACACGAATGAACCCGAATGACCCGAACGCTCGTAGGTCGATCGTACCCGGTTGGCAACGCCCCCTTTGAACCAGAGCGCAAATCCCTATCGGTGGATTTCTGGTTAATTCGTTTAATTCGTGTAATTCGTGACTGCTTTTCTTTTCAATCATTCAGCCATAAACCAATCTGAGAAGCCTGATGCCGGATCGCCCGACTTCCTCCTCCAACAATCATCCCGCAGGGACGGACCAGCGCTCCGACCTTTTTTCAGAGAAATCTGAACTGCGGCGCGACCTTGGGCTGTTTGACGCAACGACGGTCGTGGCGGGATTGGTCATCGGATCGGGAATTTTTCTGACAACCGGCGGCATCGCTGAAAGGCTGCCCGATCCTGGATGGATCCTGCTGGTCTGGCTGGGCGGCGGCGTATTGTCGCTGGCCGGCGCCCTGACACTTGCAGAACTGGGCGCGCTGATGCCGAAAGCGGGCGGCCAGTATGTTTTCCTCCGTCAGGCGTTCGGCGACCTGGTTGGATTCCTGTTTGGCTGGACATTGTTGCTGGTCATTCAGTCCGGGTCGATCGCCGCGGTGGCCGTCGGGTTCGCCGAGTACTTCAATTACTTTGTTCCACAGGCGCCCAAGCTGGCGGTCGCCCTGGCCGTCATCGGGCTGCTTTCCTGGGTCAACCATCGTGGCGTCCGCCAAAGCAGCCGCGTTCAGAATCTGTCGACGGTCTTGAAGGTAGTCGCCATGCTCGGCATCGGTTTGGCCGGCCTGTGGGTCCTGCACTGGCCGGGAGGCTCGCAGGCCGCTGAACCGATCTCCTTTTCGCTACCGCCACCCAGCATCTGGAGCGCCTTTGGCGTCGCGCTGATTGCCGTTCTATGGACGTTTGACGGGTGGAACTGCGTGACATTTAACGCCGGCGAGATTCGCAATCCCCGCCGCAATCTTCCTCTAGCGCTCTTTTTTGGAATGCTCGTCGTCACAGTCCTCTATGCCTTATTGAACTACGTCTACATCTCGTCCATTCCAATCGACCAGTTGCGCGGGCTGGTTCGCGTCGCCGAACAGTCCGTCTCCAATTTATTCGGTCCGACCGCGGCGGTCCTGGTGGTCGCAACGGTTCTGGCTTCGACCTTTGGCAGCATCAACGCGATGATCCTGAGCGCGCCGCGGGTCTATTTTGCGATGAGCCGGGATGGTTTGTTTTTTTCCGCGCTGGCGCGCGTCCACCCCACCTATGGAACGCCCTCCAACGCCGTCTGGGCTCAAAGCATCTGGGCCTGCGCGCTGACGCTCTCGGGCAGCTACGACCAACTGTTTACCATGGTGATGGTCGCGCAGCTTGGCTTCCACGGACTGACCACGCTGTCGCTGTTTGTCTTCCGGCGCAAGTACCGCGATATCGAGCGGCCCTATAAGGTCTGGGGATACCCGGTGACGCCTTTGCTGTTTTTGGGCGCTGTGACGATGATCATAGTCAACACGTTTATCGAACGCCCTTGGGAAAGCCTGGCGGGGTGCGGAATTGTCGCTACAGGTGTTCCGGCGTATCTATATTGGAAGAAGAAGAGATAGTGGAAAATTGGGGATTGGGGACAAAGGACAAAGGACTAAGGACGAAGGACTAAGGACGATAGGCAGTCGCGTCCTTTGTCCTTTGTTCCCAATCCGAAATATGGTCCCCAATCCTCAATAAAAATTGCGGAAGTGGCCCCTAACCCGGATTGTTCATGGCAAACTTGCTGATGGCATGAACAGGCTGTTAGCGCGGATTAATCGGATTAACACGGATTACTTGGCGAGGCGCTGGCGGCGAGGTAAATTCCGTGGATTCATGAGGCCCATGCCGCCGTTTGCCGTCAGCACGATCGCAATGAAAGGCGAGGACCCGCCCCCTGGGTTGTCCTTAGTCCTTAGGGGGCAACTGTCACAGCCTCCCGAACACTTTTGAGACGCCACAGGCCTCAAAACGCGGACCTCCAACTGACAGAGCCTCCCGAACGCCACTCGGTGATAACCTGCACCACGTGGTGTTCGGCAGACTGTGGCAGTGACACGATTTTGAC
>JBPCNK010000147.1:0-18363 GCA_051001345.1 Acidobacteriota bacterium
AACGATCTGGTGACCCGCCGACGCCAGTTGGTCGAGATGCGCGTTCAAGAATCTCTGCGCCTGGCGCGTGCCTCGAAGGCGCAGCAGAAAAGCCTGAAAAGACACATCGCCTGGTTGGACAAGCGCAGCACGGAGTTCGATACCGATTTGACGAAGCGGTTACGCACCAGCCCGGCCTGGCGCGCGAAGGACGACCTCCTGCGCAGCATTGGACGTGCAGTGAGACGGTCGGTGTCTCGAAGCTCGTGCGCTCCGCCTTGCCTGCCCAGATCAGTTGCGGGTCGAGATGCGGGTCGTAGGCGTAGGTCTTCCGGCCCTCGGCTGCGTCGGTGCTGGCGTCCACCAGTCCGACCGGCGGATCGTTCAGCCGCTTCTTGTCCTTGTGGTCGTACTGCTCGACCGGCCGCTTGTTTGGTATTGTTTGGTTCCGTCGTGGCATGTTCCGCCCCTCCTCGGATTACCTCGCCAATCTAGCTAGGTCTAGCGCGACTAGTCACCGACGCCAACGGTACAGGAATTACGCCCAACGCAACGAGAATCGCCTCCACAGTCGCGCGATCAATTAGCCCGTGCCCGCTTCACCGCGTCGCGGGTGCTGCGGAGTCTCGGCGTCCTTGCCGATGCGCCCGGTGGTTCCGTCGCGCTCACAGCTCGCCACGCGAAGCTCGCAGCATACGCCTTGAGGGTCTCGCCGGGGATGTCGCCGGCCTCGATTTCCGCCACGTCCTCGGCGCTCAGCAGGGAGTGGAGCTGAGCAGGGGGATTGCCTGCCACGCCCTCGCAGGCGGCCGTCAGGGCCTCATCGACGGGGACCGGCGCCCCCCCCCTTAGCAGGCCCGATCGTCAGGACCGGCGTCACCGTGCACCCTGAGCCGTGGTAGCGCCGCGCGTAGGCTTGGCCAGGGTCCAGCCCAGGAGGGGGGTGTCCACTTCACCCCCAGCGCATCTCGACCATCTCGTGGGCCCCGTCGGCGGATCCGCGGATGACCGGGATGGTTTGCGACGGAGAGCTGTTGTAGCGGGGGCGGGACCTCCGGGAACGTGGTGGTGGCGAGGGTCCCCTCGATCCGGTTTACCTCGCGGTCGTGATGGCGAACCGGCCGCACATGGGTCAGTGCCTGCGGAACTCCCACGGCGGCACTGGCCGGGGATCGCGCCAGAGACCGCGCCGCTCCGCGCAAGCCTTTTCCTCGGCGCGAACGTAGGCCACGCGGTCATCCGGGGATTGGTCGCGCTCGTAGCGCTTATAGTGCCACCCTAGGCAAACACTCTAGCACACTGTACGTCGGTCTGGATGTCCATAAGGAGTCGATCGCGGTGGCGTATGCCGCCGAGAAGCGAGACGCTTAAGTGATCTCCTTGGGCACCATCGGGACTCGTCGATGCGACATCGACAAGCTCATCCGCAAGCTCCAATCCAAGGGCCACGCCCTGGGGTAGCACGTCGCCTGAATCACTCGCCCGAACGCGCAAGCGCCCAGTCAACAGATCAGATCAGCACGTCGGCAAGACGCGTATTTGTCGACCTGCAAATACCAGTGATTTCACCGCCGCAACCCTTCCTGGTCAGGGCCTCGGCGAACGACACCATGTCAGGACCAAACGGAGGGAGTTCAGGTACGCGACCGACCTGTCCGCGGACACCATTTCTAAACATTTGCTCGTCGAGCGAGCCTCCGACATGCTGTGCGGTTGGGTCCTACACCGGCCACGATGGCAATCGTCCTTCGTAAGTAAGGTTTAGAACGATGTCGCTAATCCTCTCGCTGGCAAACCAGGCCCGGGTCTGCGGCGTATTGGGCAGCGCGAGCTCCCACTCGCCGATTGGATTCTGGCCTTGCAGTTGACTCCAGCTCGCGTTGCCTCGCCGTGTGCTGATCAGCCCATCAGTCGTTGATCCGCCGCCGCCAACGGGCGAGCCACCGCTTGGAACAAGCCGCAAGTGATCGACCTTGATCGTCAGTGCAGGCCCATCGGTCAGTGCGAAGAACAGCGCCACATGCGCGATTTGCAGTTCCTCCAGATTCGGCGAGAAGTCAGCCCGCGTCGTCTTGAAACGAACTGTCATGGCCGCGGGGCCCTGGGTCGGGTTGTGAAGCGCGAACCAGGCGTCAGACAGCTCGCGAAGGAAACTAAACGGACGGTCGTACGACGCTTCGCGTCCCATTTCGCGCATGATCTGCTCGCCATGGTCGTAGCTGTGGAGTGCAGTGTACTCGACGGTTAGAAGCACGTCGGCGATTGTGCTGAAGTCGAAAGGATTGGCCGCACGCGGCATTCGCAGTTCCCAGTGTGTGTCCACGCCGAGACCTTCGAACGGCCGAAGCAGCTCTGGTTGCGGGTCGAGTTCGAACACCCCGTTGGCGTTCATCGCCGCGCTGAGAGCCACCAGTTGGGGGTCACGCCGGACGACAACTGTCTGCAGCGGTCCACCGCTGCCGCCCACGACCGCACGCGATGCACCCGTGCATGACAACGTGGCGCGGATTCCCTGAGACGGCGGAATTAGTGCGATGACCGATGTGCGCACCTGCTTGATCAACCGTAGATAGTGACCGGGAAATTCACGGTCGAACATCTCCAGCGTGGTGGCGAAAGGCAGCACGCCTGTTTGCCGGAAACGCTGCAGCTCAATAGGCGCGGTCTGGCCGATGGAGATGGTCTTTGTCAGGTGAAGCTTACGGGCATTCTTCTCGAAAGCGTGTTGGTCGAGCTGAGAAATGTCCTGCAGCAGTCGGGCCGACCCTGTCAGTCCACGACGGTTTGCAGCCTGACCGTTGCCGGCCGCGGTGTCGGACGGCGGATCCCAGTAATCGGCTTGGATGAACGGAGGCGGCACCTCCTGTCGCTCGAAGCCCAACTGAGTCGCGGCAAGCTGCGCCGTCGCGGTGGCGTGTTGCAAAAACCACCGGTAGACCTGCTCCAGTACATTGCTCATCCAGTCGAAGAGCTCGGCGCTCGTGAACTTGTTACTCAGGAATTCCACTGCCGCACTCGCGTTGTCGGCCTGAAGGCCGGCAATGAGCCGCTCCTCACGATTCACCATCAGATGATTCTGGGCGATCGTCACTGACTGGGCGGCGATTCCTACGTCGGCCTGAGCCAGACTGCGCTGGTATTGCCAATCCTGGCGGCGTCGCTCGTAGCTGGCTTGGAGTGCCAGAATCTGCGAAGCGGTGCTGGCAACCTGTCCGAGCGATGAATACGCACTCGCCGCATCTTTTAGGTTTGTCGAGCCAAAGGAAATGACTGAGGAGAAGGAGATACCACCGCCTGCCGCGAAGCTGCTGGCTGCAGCGGCTGCATACAGCCCGCTGGCGAGAAAGAGCGCGTCAATGCCGGTCTGCTCAAGCGAGCTGACATCCTCCTGCAGCAGCTCCATCCAGTGGTCCAGTTGGATCTCGGTGCGCTCCTCTTGGAGCTGTGCCAGCCGCACGCCGCTCTCGGCTTCAGTAATCCGCAGATCCTGGAGCCGCACCTGTGAGCGCAACAGATCGGAGTCCTGCCTCGCTCTGAGCATGGTGTAGGCTTCGGCGTCACGCTTCTCGATTGCCGCGAGCATGCTGCCCTCGATCTGGCCCGCTGTCTGGGCCAGCTGCTTGGCTCGCTCCACGAGCACGCTGTAGTGATATTCCGTCGGCCGCAAGCCGGACAATCCTGGGACGACGAGCTGGCCGCTGTCAGTAAGGGAAGGCATGCCGCTGCCTGGGTCCGTCGGCGCCGTGTAGGGGTCGAGCTGGCGCTCCATACCGGCGATGTTGCGGCAGTGTCGCAGCTTGTAGAGATTCAGCTCAGCCCGTAGTCGAAGCACCTGCAATATGGGGTTCGGCGGGACACAGAAGGCGTGCGACGGAGCGGGGACGTAGACTTCTTCCCCCTTTCCGACGATGTCAAAGTTGTACCAGGGGCGTTCCTCCCGTAGTGTGAGCAGCTCCTCGCCAGCCTTGGCAATATCCAGATCCACCGCCATCGTTTGGCGCGCGTCTCGCTCCAGACTCAGCTCATCCCGTGCCCCGCCGAGCCAAGGCAGCGTGGGCGGCTCGTCAGCTAAAGCCTCGATACTCTTTCCCGTCGCTGCGGCGACGCCAGCGATGATGTTGTCGCTCGCACGCCGCGCCGCCTGACGCGCAGGTCGCTCAATCTGCGGTACCATCAGCAATCTTGCGTGCGCCTGGCGTTCCCACGCTGCTGCGTCCGTAAGCACTGCGGCCATCCTGGGTTGGATTGCGGCCGCTCCCTCAGCCGCCCCAACAATCTCACGGACGCGAAGGAGGCGCTCGCGCACCGGCCGGTTCGCCGCCTGGATCTCCACCAGCTTGGCGACTGCCGTCTCGAGTGCCTTTCGATCGTTCACCCGAGCCAGCCGCTTTTCGTAGCCTCGCCACACAGTCTCGAAGTGACCCTCCCCGAGTTCGAGGTGCACTTCGCCGACTAGCGTTTCGCACCCCTTCGGCCGCCTGAGCAGCTCAGGAGTGTCTGCCAACTCAAGAGCAGTCAAGTAGTACGTTCGGGCTCGAGGGATGGATTCGTTGGTATCGCGCGTGTACTCGGCATCGCCCGCCTCCAGGAAACAGCGGATTAACGCAAGAATCGTGTAGCGCGCGTAGGCGCGCGGCCGGGTAGCCGCAATCGAGTGGGGATTCAGCGGATCGGACAACCAATCCTCAGCGCGTTCGTACGCCTTGGTCCAGTCCTTGTTCAGTTCGAGCAGGTACGCAATCTCGCGCTGGGCCGTCGGCATGCTGTAGTCGTACACCGTCCGGTACCAGTCGAGCGCGGGAATGTATTCACGATCGCGTTGGAGCTGCAGCGCCAAGAGCATGGGGACGAAGCAATAGGCCTCATCCAGGTAGTCGAGGTTGCGTCGACGATTAAAGAGAGCTGTAGGGTCGGGAAACACTCCGGGCGCGTTATCGAGATACGCTGTACGAATCTCGATTCTGCGCGTCTGAAGGTCCGCCTCGGTGAGCTGCTCGGTCAGCTCGAACGGGCCGGTCACCTTTGGTTTGTACGCCCATGGCGGCTTGACCACGAACGGTTTCTGCGGCCACTGGGCATTTGGGTCCTGGTCCCACCAGGCGGAGTAGATCCTGCCATCGTTTCCCACAACAAAGAGGTCGATGTGGCCGGGACGGCGGTTGATGGCCGTGATCGGCGCCCGCGCCGGAAATGTCTCGTGCGCCGCGCTGATAGCGGTCCACTCGCTCCATGCGCCCTCGTTGAACTGAGGGTCCCACCAGGCCTGATAGATCCGACCGTCTTTTCCGACCACGAACAGATCGAGGTTCTGCTGTCCACGGGCTACAGCCGCTATCGGTGAGCGCTTCGGTACCGAGAGCGTGCCAATGCGGAACCACTTCGGGTCGCGAATATGGGACTGGTCTGGCGCTGGTTTGTGAAGGCCGAAACCCTGGATCGAGCCATCGTCGCCGACGACGAAGACGTCGATGTTCAGATCGCTGCGGGCGATGGCGGTCACCGGCGAATAGAGGGGAATGGGAGTCTGGGGCAGCCCGTACGCGTTCCAGTTGCCGGAGAGATGGTCCTGGTCGCCGACCTTTTCGGTGACATCTCCGTGGTCCCACGGGCCGAGAAGGAAAATGTGAACCGAGCCGGTGTTCGCGACCGCGGGTACGGAAACTGAGGACGGGAATGTCGGAGTGCCGGTGGAGTCTAGAGGGTACCAACCATCCCACATCTGGGTCGCGTCTCGAGCGATGACAAGCGGAGTGCCATTCTTGTCCAGCGTTAGAAGCAGCAAGCGGCCAGGCGCCGGGGAGATCGCCGTTACCTCGACATGAACCGGCGGGCCGGTGAGTCCAGCGCCAGCCGGGACAGAAGTCCAAGGCAGCCAATTCAGGCCGTTCGGTTGAATCTTGGCCTGTCTGGTGTGAGGAAATGCAGTGGAACCGAAGACGAACAGTTCGAGAATCGTCGGACGCACGTAGACCGTCACCGGGGAACCGACGGGGACGCTGAAGCCGTTGTCAAGTCGCTCCCAGTCGCTCCACTGACCGCCATTCGCTGGGGGCCCCCACCAGGCGTGATGGACGCCGCCATCCTTGCCGACCGTAAACAGCTCGAGTCGGTCGGCGGATGGCGCCGCAGCCGCGACCTTCGTACCCGCCTGTGCAACAACGGCCGACGTTGCGCCAAGCCGGTGGAAGGCGCTGAAGGATTGGAGGAACCAATCGCCTTCGGCCCAGCCGTTGCCATCCCGGTTAAGTGATCGCTGATAAATGACTGAGCCGGGGCCGCCGCCCGGCGGATGGCGAACCGTCAGCCGCGGTGGTTGCAGTTCGCCCACGGACAGCACCATCGCCTCGAATTCCTGCCCGCGTCGGGGCAGTTCGAGCGCCGCGTTTCCGCTGTCCCAGGCGCCCCGCTCAAGGTCGTAACGGGTGAACAGGAGCACCTGCGTACCGAGTCTGCTGGCCCGGACGAAGACGTAGAGAAAGAGGTTGCCCCCGACCATCTGATAAGTGGTGGCGCCGATGATCTCTAGCACCTCTTCTTGGCGGAAGCCGGGCACCCAGTCCCAGAAGCTCTGCGGATCGGGTAGCACGTCGTCGAAGGTGGACCAGTAGACGGTATGACCCCAAGGCTGTCGTCCAAACAAATGGAGGACGTTGCGGTACTGAATGGGGCGACGATCGCGGCAACCCGTACCTCGGTAGATGCGGGTGGTGGCTTTGGTCGACGCCTTGATTTCGAGTTTGCAGACATCTTCGAAATAAGCAGCGTACTGCTTGGCGAGCTGGCAGGCGTTTTCCGGAGTGGTCGCGGGTAGCGCCCTCACATCGCGCACCAGTCGCTTGAACCCAGGAGACTGGCGATCGCGCAGAGCCGGGTGGAGAACGTTCTCGGGGTACATGAACACCAGCATCGCCGCGCGCCACGGGGCATACGAGCCGATCCACGCCCACTCGCGGTCGAAGTCCGGTGCGGCAAGAGTGAGCTTCGGGTAGGTATCGCGCAGTTGACCGGTGCGGACCGAGGACAGCAGCACTTGAACGGTCTCGATCGCCTGGGCGATGCGTGTGGTCATCTGGCAGGAGCCGTTGGCGCAGTCGATCAGCAGGCGATCGGTCAGCAGTTTGGCGGCGGAGTTCACAGCAATCAGTGCGTCGCGCAGATCCGCGATGGTGTCTTCTTCCGCGGCGCCGACTGCTTGTTGGTGGGCGTCGACGATCGACTGCTGCTGATCCTCGCGAGCCCCCAGCGTTCGTGCCCAGCCGCGGCGATCGTCGCGGCTTGCGAGCCACGCCGGCAGTGGCGGCGGCTGCTCGGGCGGGAACGTGAGCGGTGGCGGCCCGGGCAGCCGGAAGAAGTCCGGCCCGAGCGTGATGTGAGCCGAGGCCTCTTCCGACCGCCAGGTGTCGCCTTGCCGTACCTTCCAGAGATTGGTCAACAGGTGGTCCAGTTCGGTCCACTCCGACTCGAGCACGATGCTGGGTGGGGTCGTTGAGACGAGCTGGCCGAGCCTGACGAGAAAATCGAACTGCGGCAGGTCGAGCTTGAGTGCCGCGAGCGTGGGGCGAATGTCCGCTCCCGTTTTTCGCGCAGACTCGATCGCCGCCAGATTCGCGGCCGATTGACCGAGGGTCTTCGGGTGCAGCAGCGCCGCGTCGAGCGCGGCGGCCGGCGTGGCGGCCGCCAGGCGGACAGTTCGGATATCGGCCAGCAGGTCATCGACAGCCGTGCGTCGAGCCTGCCACAGGCCGGCGGCGGCACCCGTCAACGGATCGCGCAGGTCTGCAGGGCGCACCAGATCGGGGTCGATGTTCGGCGGCCGAGGCTGCGACCCGGGCGCGGTTGGATGGTCTTGTTGCTCCCAGACCGTGCGCAGCGCTGCCAGCCGCCATGCGAGCAGGCGCGGCAGGGCCGCCAGAGAGCTGGTCGCGCTGTCGGCGTTGTAGCGCACGTCGACGTTGCCCGACAAGCCGCTATCGTTCCGCCCACTCAGCGCCACTGGACCGACCTTGTCCGGACGCTCGCCGGCCGCCACCAGCATGGTGCGGGTAGCGTCCCGATACAGCTCGATCTGCACGACGCCACTTCCCAGTTGTCGCAGGACGACGTGAATCAACCCTTCGTCGTCGGTGGTGCGGTGCCACTCAATTCCCTGCAGATCCCAACGTGTTACCTGCCCCAGCGGATCGTCGAGGACCAGGCCGTCTGACAGCCTGTCTCGTGCGATTCGCGTGTCGATCAGGCCGAACAGTCGCTCGAGTTCGGCCTCGGTCAGGGCAGCCGGATCCAGCAGCAGGGCGTCCAGACGGTCGGGTCGGACGCCGTCCAACGAGAAGGCAAGCCGTTCTGACAGCGAAACCCGCAGCGTTTGATCGGCGTCGCGGTTGAGCCGCAATTCGTCGTAGGTAGTGCCGAATCGCACCAGTAATGCCTTGTACGCCGCCCGCCGGTAGGCGCCCTCCGCGGCGACCAATTGGCCGGCCGCTGTCGGAGGCAACACCAGGCCGGCCAGGTCGCGGCGCAGGACCTCAACACAGAGCCGCACCTGGCGAATCATCGCTTCCATCGCTTCACACGCGACGGGCAGGTCGCCGAAGGGCTGATGGAAGGTCGCCTCCAGCCAGTCCAGCTTGACGGGACTCCCGTTGTTCCGTAAGTGGTCCAGCGTGTAGTCCAGCAGGTCGGTCAAATAGGCGAGCGGGCTGGCGGCCGTCTCGCACTCGTGACAGGAACACTTTGTCGGCCCATAAGCCGCCGTCGTCTCCGAGAGCGGCCCAGACCCTGCGAACCCGTTGGCGCGATCCGCTTCGGCCGCGGTCAGGAAGTTGCGCAGCACGTTGCGCTCCGCACGCGCAGCCGCGTGGAGCTGCGCCGCGCCAATGTCGCCCAGCACCTCCCGGGTACGCTCGAAAAACACGTCAGGGGGGGTTGACGCGATGCTGAGGGTGCTGTCGAATCGGTTCTCGATCAGCGCGGCATTGGCGCGGACGTCTGCCGAGAGCCGGTAGAGGTCGGCGTGGGCGTCGAGCAGCCGGGCCGCTTCTCGATCCGCCGCGGGCAGTCCCTCCATCCGGAGCGCGCCGCCCTTCTCGCGGAGATCTTCAAGGGTACGGATCCCGCGCTTGGCGAGCCTTGCCGAGAGCCAGGGAGTGAGGGATGGGCCGCCGCTCGCGGCGAGCTGGCTCAGAACAGGCGAAGGCAGCTGCTTGTCACCCTGACGCGGTACCCAGATCGGCAGCGGCTCACCATTGATCTCGGCTTCGATTTCGGTCTTCAGCCTCTCTTGTTTATACTCGTCGCGCACCAGAATCGCGACCAGGGCACGGCGCTCCCCGCCCAGAACGGGCTCACCGAGGCGGGAGTCGATGAAGTCGAAGCGCCCCTCGAGATTCGACCGAGCGTCGCCAAGTTCCTCAACCTCACGTCCATACTGCCGCAGGCTGGCATGCACCACGTATCCTGAGAGCGGTGAACCGGTCCGTTCGTCGAGGAGACGGCCGCTGATCCGCGGACGGCGTGGATCTGGCGCGCCGGGCTGGATCGGCCCGTCCTCATCGGCTGGGCCAGGTCGCGTCAGCGAAGCTTCAATCCGTGCCCGGGTCTCCACGAAACCAAGTCGTAATCGCGATGGAATGATGTTCGCGGCAGTAGCCTGCCGCAACGTTCGTTCAAGCTCATCATCGGTCCAGGAAAGCAGCCTGCTCAATATCGACGACACACCCGCCAGATCAACTCTGGCAAGTTCGCCGAAAGCCGCGGGAACGTCCATGCGGCCCCATCCGTAGAAGCATTCGGCCGAAAGCCCGGTTTGAGCCGCCAGCAACGCACTGCGCCGCAGCCATTCAATGTGTTGCTGTGTTTGATACTGCTGGTGGTCGAGGCGCAGTTCGTTGCACAGAAAGGTGACATCCTCGGCCGAAAGGTCCGCCAGCGGAACCTTCTCCACGACAGGGGCGATGAGCGCCAGCAGTCGCTCGTACTCTGAATCGCCCGCATGCGAAGGTGATTCGACGAAGATGCTCACCTCCAGTTCAGCCGGCGCGCTGAAGATGATCTCATTCGGGCCAAAGCCGCGATCCAATGCTTCGACACTTTTTACGCGCAGCTCTTGACCAGTTTTATCGAACAGGCGGAAGCTAAGGTCGGCGCTGAACTCTCGCGATTTGGGATAGGGAGAGATCCCTTCGCCCCTCCTAAACTGCTCGAGTGTGTAGGCGATCTGAAACCGTCCGTCGCGGTCGGCGATCGCCTCACCCAGCATCTGCGGTCCAGATCCCATGCGCCGCTCTAGACTGGGGAGGTCGCGGTCGAAGGCCTGAACCTTGAATCCAGCACGATCAACGCCTTCAGGAGCGGTGATGGTTCCGGTAATGGTGTATTGTCCTGGCATGATTTAACTCATTAACTGTTTTTGCGTCAATGAACTCGGATACCAAGGTTATTTCTTGTTATCTGAAGTTTCCACAAAATCAACCCGGGTTGCCTTCATTAAGAAACTCCAAGGTAACTTCATGGCGAAAAATATTGGGTTTCGTACCTCATCTCAAGCTACGCCGCAGACTTCGCAGCGATCCAATATGTCGCACGAGCAACTCGTTCGGAGAGCGTTCCAACAAGTTGGCGATAAAGAAATACGTCCCGCCCGCCACCCGATAACGTCGATAATCCGGCACCCTTGCTCCTCGTTTCGTAGGGCGGAATAGCGATAGCGTATTCCGCCATTTTCGCCGCCCAAATCCGCTTCCGATGCACACCATACGGTGCAATACGCTACGCTATTGCACCCTACGTCATTGTGCCTTACGCGGGTTAAATCGAAGCACAACAACATTGGAACAGTGTGTAACTCAATCGCCTGATTTCACGAGCGTTCCCATAAACCGAGTGTTCCAATGGTTATGTGTTCTGATTTAGTTTGTCATTTATGATGTAATGCACGCTACTGAGTCCTTCGCAACCTACCATTCCATGAAGAACACGCCAATATTCTCATGTGTCTTTGCTCGCCTTGCAGCTGTGGAGGATCCACCCGGCGGACTCAAGGGGCTGTTCAAAAGCTTATGACCTTTCTCCTTGAAATAATCGTGATATACACTCTCCGCGCCCTTACTCGCTTTGAGAGTTTTGTGTTCAGCTACAACTTCTGCAACAAGATTTGGATGGGCCTCAAAAGTTGGATGGTTTTTCGTTAAGCGACCGTACAATACTTTTTCAGGTGAGCCGTAGCCCTGCGCACGCCCAACATACCGGATACTGTCAGGGGCATCTTTCAACACGTAAGTTATATGCGTTTTTTCCGCCTTCTTAATAAGATTGGCGGCGTCCACAACTTTATCTACGTGCCGAAGAGTACCAAGTGCAGGTACGAAAGGCAGTGCTGCACCAACGGCGTCTAAGCCGACATCCCCCAAGTTTGATAGAGAAGGGTCGAGTGCTAATACACCTACACTAGTCGCCAGGGAAATATAATCCCCCCAATACGGGACAAAGCCAGCAGCTGCGCCAACACCCGTGAGGGTCAGCACAGCTTTATCTTTCGTAGAGCCATGCTGCCAGGAGTATTTCAGAGCTTCAGCAATACCTAAAGTAGGTACGCTTGCTGCCGGACGAGGTGTTGCAAGGGAACTTTGATACTCTTGATATGCTTCCCCAAACTCCGTACTTAAGCTAAAGTCAGATTTCTGGGTTGGCGTTGTTGCTAAATTCGATGATGTTTTTGCATTTTCCTGATTCATTTGCTCAAATTCATCATTCCTTTGAATTTCGGAACTTGATTGATTTGCGCTATTAGGGTTTTCCCGAGGCGCTTGGCAGGAAGCAACATCCGGATTACAAGTTTGGGTACCTCCTGGGTCTATTTGCGATAGTGGATTGTTGTGTGCATACACATATAGGTTGATTCCATCTACCATTCCAGCTGGATCAGAGCTTGTCCATCTTCCTAACCAAGGCGCATAGTATCGTGCTCCGTGATAATTCAACCCACTCTCTTCATCCCGCTCTTTTCCTGTAAATCGATAGCGCTTGCGGGCAAAACTGCCGAAGCTCGTTTCACCATAAGGAGTATATTCCTCTCGGTTAACCAACAGACCTGTGTTATCGATCACCACGTTACTACTGCCCAGATGATCGCCCAGTTGATACTTCACGGTGGGGGTAGAGTCATTGGCAAACGGATTCCCAACCCGAACGAGTGCAATCCGGCTCTGGTTGTCCATCACATGCAGCGTGTTGTTTTCCTCTACAGCGCCAGCGCGGACGATACGCTGATACTCAAAGATACGATCAATATAAACCGTGACTTCGATCTGCCCGCCCTGTTTGCGCACCAGCTTCTTCACGCGCTGCCCACCCGCATCGTAGAGGTAATGGGCATGGACGCTGGGTTCGCTGGCGTCGGTCTGGGTGCGATAGACACGCATCCGATCCGCAGAGTCCCACTCAAAATGGCGTGAAGTCGCTTCTTGCGTCATATTGCCGTTGGCGTCGTACTGGTAAGCAAAGGCGGTCGCGCCAATGTTCAGCTTGCTTAGCCGATTGTTGCCGGAAACCAGATCGAAAACACGGGCAAAACCGACACCGTTAGACAGGTGTTTGAGTTCCTCAATGTTGCCTACCGCATCGTACCGATACTGTTCGGTATAGCTGCGCGTTTTGGTCAAATCGGTAGAGCGCGGAGCGTCATCCCACGGAGCCTCCGGCGGGCGATCCGACTCGCGCCCGGTGGCCGAACGAAGTCGATATAACGCGTCGTAGACAAACTCGCGGTCTAGCGCATCGAGTCCTAAGGTCGATCCCTTGATGCCGCTGTCCGGTGTCCGGTCGTGGATACCCCGGATATTGCCCGCAAGGTCGTACTCATAGCCAAACTCCTGCAGCGCTTGGCCGCTGTGTCGATAAGTCAGGTCTGTCGGTTTACCGAACTTTTCGGTCCGCAAATGCGTCAGGCGGAAAGTCTTTGGGTCATACGCGTGCCGGGTCATTACCCCGTTGCCGTAGGCAATCAGTGCGCGCTGCCCCTTGGCGTTGTAGGCGATCCGCTCGACGAAGGTATCACTGATGGTTCCTCCACCCGGCGCAACCTGTTCCAGCGCCACGCGTTCAAGCGCCCCGGCCCGGTTGTAGTGAGGCCGGAGCTTGCGGCGTGTGTTTTCGACATCCTCCGGGTAGGTCATGAGTTTCATCCGGCTGAGCGCGTCGTAGCTGACGGTGGAAACGTATGTCTTGGCGTCGAGGGGAACCGCGGCAGGGTTAGTCCAGTCGACGCGGAAGGAATCGATCTTCCATGCCGGCGGCGGGCCATTGAACGCGGCGAGGACCGCCGCGTTACTCACGACGTGCCGCGTCTTTTCCAGCAGGTTGCCTTTGAAATCGTATGCCTCGAAGGCAAGGAAACCGGCTTCATCGAAATACCTAATCAATCGGCCCAAACCATTCGCCGCCCGGTTGGCTGCCCTGTCTGCGGCAGGTTGGTTGGGGCTGCCGGCATCACCATATTCCAGCCGTTCACGCAAAGTGAGCTTCTGGCCTTCGCCATCACGCGCCCACAGCCGGAGGGGTCGGTTCAGGTTATCGTAGCTGTGGAGTATCAGCGCCCCTTTGCTGTCGCGCTGCTCGATGACGCCTCCCGCAGCATCCAACACGGTTTTCCGCAGCCCGGCGTCGATGCTGTCGATACGTAGATTCCGATTCGCGTAGTCATAGATATGTTGGAATGCCTTCCGCCCTAGCGGTTCTGCCGGGCTAGTGATGGCATCCCTTACCGTCAGGGGATTGCCCCGGATATCGTAGGTCGTACGGGTATGAAACTCTTGTATGGGAGGCAACGGGTCACCGGGATTGGCTGGCGCATCGCGGTTGCGCTCCACCGCCTTAATGGTTCGTCCCAGTGCATCAATCAGGATGCTGGCGGGTGTGTTCCAGTGATGTTGGTAACGTGCTGATTCCGCCGGATGGGTGTGCCCGGCGTTGTCGTTCGCGTCATAGGTATACGCTTCCCACGGCGTCGGCTCGAACAGTTCAGGATGCGCCAGATCAGGCACGGCGATGGTACCGGGCACACCATAGATCACCTGTTGCTCCGAGCCATCGGGATTCAGCGTGCGGATAGCATGACCGCGCGGGTCGTAAAACATCGCCACCTTCTGGCCGGTCTTACTATCATCGGGTTGGCCGTAATCCCAGCCTTCGGAAAAGAACGGCCCGTACTTCTCGACCACCTGGGCTTTGTTGTCGTAGATTTGCCAGCCGCTCACTACGACGTTCGGTTTCCCCACGTCGGTATTGCGCCGACCGAGGACATCGCCGCCCGCGCCATCACTCTGTTTTGCCGGTAGGACGCTCTCGCCGCCTCCGAAGTGCTCGTCCCCGAACCGCACTTCTTCCCCTTGGGTGCGTGTTTGCAGCATGCGCCCGAAGCCATCGGAATATTCCACCGTGGTAATCGTTTCGTCGCGCTCAGGCAGCGGCACATCCCCTTCGCTGTCGTGATGGATGTGGCGAATGGTGCGGACGAAGATGGGCCGGGGATTTCCGGGCGGACTGTTTTCGAATGCCAGAAATCCATACTCCATGCGTGCGCTGGGCCGGTCTTGATCGCCTTCGGTGGGATTCTTTCCCCGAATGAAGCTGCTTTCCAGGAGCCCGAGGGGCGAGAAGGTAAAGCGACTCCGGTTGCCGTTCGGGTCGGTGACTTCGATGGGTTGCAGAACGCGATAGTCATGGGTGGCCTGCATGGTGAGGCCTGCCACATCGGTGACCCGTTCCGGCAGGAATTGGTATTTATCGTAGGCGATGAGCGTTCGATGACCTGACGGATTGGTCGTCGCGTCGTGTAAGGGATCAAGGGTTTCCAGAACAAATCCACGCGGCGTCGGGGACGATTTCGTTTGGAAGTCATAGCGCCGCCGGTCGGTGTTTACAAAATAGCCTTTCGGGTCGGCCGGATCCGCGCTGCCCGCGCGGAAGGTATATCCGGCCAGACGCGGCAATAGCGTGCGAAATTCCAATGGGTAGTCTGCGGTCCATGCGAGGTTACCAGTCGGCTCAAGATATGGCGGGATTTCCGTGCCGTAGGCTTGCTGAACTATCTCGTCATTGAATGCGAGGCTTTCCGTCCGGGTGACTGCACCGAACAACCCGACCTCCCCGAGCGGGAGGCCCTCAAAGGCCTCGCCGTCGTAAAAGCTGAGCGTTTGTCCGATGACTTTGAGCTTGGCGTCGGAATCCGTGAGAGCGACAAGTTCGGAGACACGCTTCCCGAGCGTGCTCGTGATTTCGTAATCGATCGATTTGGCCACGTGCGTGTGTATGTACACCAAGGGGTCGTTTGGCTGAGCGTAAACGGTCCGGGTGCGGGTTGCCAGAAAAGGTTCAGTGGGCGTGTCGTCGAGATGTCTCCAACCACGGGGGCAGGCGATCTGGGTCTGTCCCGAGGGTCTGCCAAATGGATCGAAGGAGCTCGCATTGTTCTCGTCCGTGTAGTGAGTGAACGAGAACTGCGTCTTCGGGTCATCGCCGCGCTCCCACTGCGTTGTCCGTTGCGATGTCACATGCGGGAAGAAAATGCGCGGGCGTTCGGTGTCGCCAGCCGCAGGAGGATCGACCTCGATCAATCCGTAGCTGGATTCGCTCACCGTATAAGGCAAGTTCTCGCGAGTCGAGCCATCCAGAGCATACAGCTCGGTGCGCAGAACGCTGCCGCGGAGCGTGCGCAACGCGTCGCGTTGCATTCTGCGTCCCTCGGACGTGGACGGGAACAGGTTTAGAAACGCATTGATGCTGCCCAACTGGTCCAGGATCTGCGGATCGTCGAACCAGTACTCCCCCGACCCGTCTGGTTCCTCCCAATCACCGGATTCGTCTCCTATGGGGCCCTGATGAAACCAGGTCTTGCGCAGTGTGGGCGCGGAGAAGAACCGAGCATCAACCTTGGCGAAGTCGGAGTCGCCGTGCAGGCCGCTGCTGTCGTAATTGGTGAACGACTCGGTATCATATTGCTCGACCATACCGAAGCCGCGAAATTCGCGCTCTGCGCCGTCCCAGTAGCCATGGTGATAGCGGTATTCCGTAGCGAACTTACCTTTGGATATTTCGTCGATGACTTCCACACGAGACACCACCTGCACCGGAAACGGCAAAACCGTTCGCCAGCGCGTCTCCAGATTCTTCTGGTCTTCGAGATAAAAGCGCACTGACGGCGCGTATTCGACCCTTGTCAAGGCGCCGATGTGGTTATCCATCTCGTTCAACAAGTATGGCTTGATACCTCCCGTAAAGTCGAGGAAGGACAATGAGCTTTGTCCTACCCCGGCAAAGTCCTTGCTCCACAATACCCCGCTGATACCGGTTCCTTGCATGTCGGCGAGACGAATCGCATCCAGATTCGAAACCGACGGCGTTCCTAGAATGACAATTGGGTCGCTCCAGCGATTCCCACTTTTATTAATCCAGACGGTCACTCTGTTGTTATCAACGTAAACGATATCGGCTAACCCGTCCCCATCGATATCGCCAACGAGAATGCGTTTCGGGTCGTAACCAAAGGGAAGATCAGGGTTGTGGAGCATGGTGATGCGTTTGGCCCATCGCCCGTAACCCAGATTGGGCCAATACGCGACGTTCCCGTCGTGAACCACGACGATATCGTGCAATCCATCACCCGACATGTCGCCCCACTTGACGTGTGGGTCTGAGAAGCTGAGCGGGAACCCGTCCAGGGCACTCCGGCTGACCAATAGGGTCTGGTGCCACCCCTTGGTGGCGTGGTTGAAGAAGCATTCCAGGTTGGTGCCGCAACGAACGGCGTCGGTCACACCGTCCCCATCGAGATCGATCAGCTTGACCTCGGGGTCCTTCAAATTAAAGCTCGGGGCGAGCGGGTATGGGCGGAATGAGAGGCTGTCCCAGAGGCCACCGAAGCGAAGCGGATAGTAGCCGGATAGCATGCCGGTGGTCACGAGCAGGTCGGTTCGCCCGTTGCCGTTGGCGTCGATCAATTGCACCCCAGGGTCCGCTAGTGCAACACCAGCAGGCGCCGTGGCCATCGGCCGTGGGAAATCAAATTGTCCGGCCCCGAGATTGCGCCAGTACCGGACAGCACCGCTCATTTCGAGAATGTCGGGTAGCCCCTGGCCGAACAGATCCACAAGTTCCAGATCGGGGTTGGCGAGGGAGGTGGCGGGCAAAGCCGCTCCTTGAAGAGCTCCAAACTGGTGTTGGCCTGGTTGAAACTCCGTGTAGGCAAATTCGAGAGGCGGCAGCGACTCGGTCTTCTCGGCGTCGAAGCCGGTGACGATGACCTGCGACAGGAGTGAAGCGCCGTTGAGTGGCAGAGGTGCGACGAGGTCGCTCCGCGTATCGAGATATGAGAAGTCGTACCTACGCACCAGTCGGTCCTCGTCAGCATGAGTACTAACCGTGATGGTGGTGCATCGCCTGGTCGTGCGAATCTCAAAGCCGCTGCGATACTCTGAAAATGCGTCTTCCCGATTGTCTTCGTAGTCGAGAGTCACCCAGACCAGGAACGCAAGCTCGCCGTCGCTCTCATAATCTGCGTATCGGATTCTCTTCAAGTAAACCTGATCCCAGTTGTGCGGACCCGCTTCCCCAGCATCCCTCTCATACTCGTACTCGATCCGGTTTCCAAAGGGATCGACCGTTGACGTGAGCTTCCACGAATAGATCTGCGATTGAACAGGCGCGGCGGGATTCGCGACGACACCGGGATCCTGGCCCAGTTTTTCGGCCGTTCCATAACGGCTGACGAGACCATCTTTGCTGCGCACCTCCCAGAAATCGCTGAAGGCATCAAAGTGATGGGCAATTGATGCGAAGAGACCTTCGGTCCGCGGCCGGTACAGGGTCGGGCTCACCGTTAGAGACGATACGGGGACGAGATCCTCAGCACCAGACAGAATGAAGACATCCTGATCGTCGATCGTAGTGGCGCCGTCGCGATAGCGTGGAATTCCCTTGAAAGTCTTTCGACTAACGCCGGGTATGCTGAGGCTCCAGCCAAGGCCGAAAGGTCCATTCCCCTGCCCGGTGCTGTACACCAGATTGAGTTGAGGCTGGAACCCGTTACGGCCCGGGGGAATGGAAAGTGGAACTGTGAAATTGCCAGAGCCGGTGTGTAGATCAGGCGAGAATTTTTCGCCGATGCCATGCAATGCCCCACCCCCTTTGGGTAAGGAGATCACATTGCTTGAGCCACCTGAAATTGCCATCGAGTTTCTCTCCTCCGATCTTTCGGCGAAGGGTATGAGATGGACCTGTGGGTTGTCAAGTACG
Source organism: Acidobacteriota bacterium (assembly GCA_051001345.1). Lineage (GTDB taxonomy): Bacteria > Acidobacteriota > UBA6911 > JACQSX01 > JBPCNK01 > JBPCNK01. The sequence continues at coordinate 18,265 of JBPCNK010000147.1, forward strand.
AGTCTTTTCCAACATGGTATGAGTCTGGACGTGGGGGCTGTTTCCAACGAGGTATGAGTCTGAACGGTAGCCGTTGGGTCGATCCTGGGAGCCATGGTG
>JBPCNK010000148.1:0-6889 GCA_051001345.1 Acidobacteriota bacterium
GCTGAGGCAACCGAGACCAGCAGGCCACAGGTCGGTAATCTGGTCCCGGAACCAATCCTGGACTTCAACGGGAGATTCTGTCTTGGGCATTCCGTATGTATAAACTACTATATACATACATGTCAAGAAAAAACTGTGAAACCATGACCCAGCTTGCCTTTCGGAGTTTCGCGACAGAAACTAATTAGCATCTCTGCTACGGAGTCGCTCGCTTACGCGCGCGGCGCCGCTGTCCGCGTTATCGTGGTCGTGGCCGTCATCGGAATGTCCGCCGCTCACTCAAAGGCTGACAGACAGGCTGGAAGCCTGTCCCACCCCGCCCCTGGCTGATCGGTTGTGGTACAATAACAAACTACTCTGGCGAGTCAAACCCGCAGATGGCAGAAACCTCCTCGAAGATTTCCATTGTAGTTCCAGCCTATAACGAAGGCGCATCGCTGCCAGAATTGGTCGAACGCCTGGAGGCTGCCTGCCGTTTTCCAGGCAAGAGGGTTGAGCTCATTGTTGTCGACGATGGCAGTACCGATACGACGGCCGAGACGCTGCGGCGGTTGGCCCGCGATTCAAAGCTGTCACTGAAGACGCTGACGTTTCGCCGCAACTTCGGAAAATCGGCAGCGCTCTCGGCCGGCTTCGGTGCGGCCGACGGAGATTTGATCGTCACACTGGATGCCGACCTGCAGGATGTCCCGGAGGAAATCCCACGTCTGATCGAGCGGTTGGAAGCGGGCCTCGACCTGGTATCAGGCTGGAAGCGCAAGCGACGGGATCCCTGGAGCAAGCGCATTGCCTCGCGCATTTTCAATTGGGTGACGGCCTGCTTGACGGGCATTCCGATTCACGATTTCAACTCAGGCTTTAAGGCGTACCGGCGCGAGGTCATCGAGGAAATCAAGGTCTACGGAGAAATGCATCGCTACATTCCGGTGTTGGCCAGCTACCGGGGGTTTCGTGTCGGCGAGATCGAGGTGGAACATCATCGCCGCAAACATGGCAAGAGCAAATATGGTCCAAGCCGCTTCCTCAGCGGCTTCTTCGACCTGCTGACGGTCATCATGTTGACCCGGTACAACAGTAAACCTCTGCATGCTTTCGGCATCATGGGAGCAGGCCTCTTTGCTGCCGGCATAGCCGTGGAGATTTATCTGACGGTCGGTTGGTTTGCGGGCAGGTGGTGGATCGGTGACCGCCCCGTTTTCTTTCTGGGAATTCTGTTCCTCATCATTGGAATCCAGTTTGTGTTCTTCGGGTTGCTGGCGGAAATGATCGCGTACTCTTCGCGGCGCCAAGAGGAGTACTCGTTAAAGATTGTCTCGCAGAAGTCTCAGGAGCCCCGCGTTATGGCATTGCCGGGCGCTCGCGATCGCAAGTAGCCCGCCTCTCGATGAATGTTGCATTGATCGGGCCGGCCTCTCCGCTGCGCGGCGGGATCGCGCGCTACAACGACGTCTTGGCAGACGAATTGCGACGGCGCCGGCACTCGGTCCTGCAGGTTTCTTTCGAACGCCTCTATCCGAACTTTCTCTTCCCAGGCCGCTCCCAGTTCGATGCTTCGCTTGGCGGCGGAACGAGTCTTCCCGTTCTGCGGCCGCTGATTCCGTGGTCCTGGCGCCGGGCGTCCGCGGCGATCCGGGATTTCGGCGCACACGTCAGCGTGCTGCACTGGTGGCATCCATTCTTTTTCGCAGTTACGCGATCTCTCATCGAGCGCTGCAGGCAAGAGGGAGTTCCCGTACTGGCCCTCTGTCACAATGTGCTGCCGCACGAATCGGCGCCGTTTCAGAGGGTCCTGACGCGGTGGGCTCTGGCCGCCAGTTCCGCAGCCGTGGTCCATGCCGGTGCGCTCGGCGCCGAACTTCAGCAGCTGCTGCCGCGATTGCCGACCACGCATTGTTTTCATCCCATCGTTGTAGGCGCCGAGCACCCGGCGCCCAGCAATGACGTGCCAGAGATTCTTTTCTTTGGGTACGTACGTCCTTATAAGGGTTTGAGTGTCTTGCTGGAAGCGTTTGCGGCAGTACGCCGCGAGCGTGCCGCCCGCTTGCGCATCGCAGGCGAGTTTTATGAGGACCCGAAACCTTATCTGGAGCAGATATGCCGTCTTGGAATCCAGCAGGACGTGGAGCTCGAGAACCGTTTCGTTCCCGAAGCAGAGGTGGGCGCCTATTTCGCCCGCGCCGATGTGGTCGTCTTGCCGTATCTGAGCGCGACGCAGAGCGGCATCGTGCCGCTGGCTTTCGGTCATGGCGTCCCGGTCATTTCGACGGCGACCGGAGGGCTGGCCGAAGTTGTCGAGTCCGGCAAGACCGGATTCCTTGTTGCTCCCGGCAGCGCCTCGGAGCTCGCCAGCGCTCTGATTCAGTTCTTTCGCGAAGGCCGCAGTGTTGAATTCAGAGATAATATCCGCGGTTTTTCCAGCAGATTGAATTGGGACTGCGTCGTTTCGTGCATCGAGAGGCTGTCTGGTGCGGTCGATGAAAAGAAAGTCTAAGGGATCGGCTGCTTCGAGTTTGGCGGCACAGTCGCGCCGGCGGCCGTGGGTCTGGGCCGCTCCGGCGCTGGCCCTGCTGATCGGGCTGGTCTACTGGAGCTCTCTGCACGGACAGTTTCTCTTTGATGACCTGTCCCTGATTGTCCAGGATACCTCGATCCAGTCGCTGAAGAACGTTCCTCGGATGATGTTCGGCCAGGCATACCGTCCGGTGCGAACAGTCAGCTACGCGCTCAATTATGCCATTGCCGGATTCGATCCAAGCGGCGCCGAGCCGCCGGTGGCGTGGCACGCAGTCAACATTCTTCTGCACTGGGCCAACGCGGTTCTTCTCTTCCTGCTCGCGGCACGGCTGTCGCAAAACAGTCGCATTGCCGCCGTGGCGGCGGCGCTATTTGCGTTGCACCCGGCTAACACGGCTGCAGTCAGCTATATTTCAGGCCGCAAGGACCTGCTGGCCGGGCTGTTTGTCTTGATAGCCCTTTTGGCCTACCTCAAGTTTCATAGGACTGCGCACGCAATCTGGTTGTCTGCCACACTGGCATCCTTTGCTCTGGCGGTGCTTTCCAAGGAAGTCGGAGTGGTGTTTCCCGTGCTTCCGCTGGTGCTGGAGACACTGGACGCGGGTCCGGCCTTGGGAGCAAGTTTCTCCGGAGAGCTCCGCCGGCGTGCCGCCAACGCCGTCGGCGTACTGCGGCGACGCTGGATTCTGTGGACAGCCTTGGCCGTCGCCGCCTTTGTCTTTCTCCTCTACGCCCAGTTTGTAACCGGCGCCTCTCGGAAGATCGGCTGGTGGGGCGGGGCTTTTGGCTGGAATATCGCTACGTCGGCCCAACTGTTCGCCCACTATATCAAGCAGATCTTCCTGCCCCATCCGCTGCTGGGAGATTATTCGGGCGCGAGCTATTTGGTCGCAACGGGTCTGACTCCGCGATTGCTGCTCAGCCTGGGGGCCTGCCTGGCGTTCTCGGCCTTGTGGCTGTGGTGTGTAGCGCGCCTGCCGCGCGCGGCCTTCGGCCTGGCCTGGTTTGCGGTTGCGCTGATTCCGGTTCTGCACTTTATCCCTTTCCATGAACTGGCCGCAGACCATTTTCTATATCTGCCTTCGATGGGCTGGGCGCTGGCTGTGGCGGTCTTGCTGGAGCGCTACGTTCTGAGACTGGAGACCCGGCGCGTGCTCGGCGCGGGCGTGCTCGTCATTCTCCTGACAGCCAGTGGGGCACTGGTCGTGGCCCGGAATCGCGACTACCGAACATCCAAGGCTTTCTGGGAGTCGGTACTTGCCGTCACGCCCGATGCTCCGCGCGCCAACAACAACCTGGCCCAGGAATACACAACGCTCGGCCAGCAGACCGGAAATCGCGATCACCATGTTCGCGCAGTCGAACTGTACAAGAAGGCCGCCAGTGCCGACCCGGACGTGGGTGTCTACTGGATTAACCTTGGCGCCGCCTACTACTACCTCGGTCAGTTCGATCCGATGCGCGAGGTTCTGGCGAAGGGAGTCCGGCTTGCGCCGGGTGACTTCACCGGACAGAGCAATTACGCCGTGGCCTTGATGCGCGTCGGCGAGCGCGTCAAAAGTGAAGGGGATCGCCAGCAGGCGGCTGCACTGTTCGCCGAAGCCGAGAAGTCATACCAGAACGCGATCGCTCTGAAGCCCCACATCGGTCTGGGCGGAGTTTATTTCAATTTGGCGCGTCTGTATTTTTTCCAGGAACGCTGGGACGATGCCCTGTCTGCCGCCACGCGAAGTCTCGAGCTGGAACCGGCGTCGAACACCGATTGGCTGCGAGGGCAGATCTTCGAGAAGAAGGGAAATACCAGCGAGGCGCTCGGCGCCTATCTGAATTCGATCAATCGGAATCTGGCCAACCTGGCTCCTTATGAAGCGCTCTCCCAGCTCAAGCAGAACCAAGGCGACCGGGCCGCGGCAATCGAGACCTATTTATACGCTTTGCGGTTCAATCCCGATTCGGATTACGTCCATCTCCAGCTTGGCAGGCTGTACCAGCAGGTGGGCAACATTGAAAAATCCCGCCACCACTTTGAGCAAGCGCGGCGCTTTAAGAACCAGGGATCAGGGGCCAGCGGGTCAGGGGTCAGGGAGTCGGCATGGGCGGTTGGCAGCGGCGCCGTAAATGTATAAGAACAACAAAATCACAGTGGTGATTCCTTGCTTGAACGAAGAGCATGGGTTGGCTCGCGTGCTGGAGGCGATTCCAGCTTTCGTCGATGAGGTGATCGTCGTTGACAATAACTCGACGGACAACACGGCGCAGGTGGCTGCCCGCATGGGCGCCAAGGTGATCCACGAAAGCGTCCGCGGCTACGGCCGCGCGTACAAGACCGGCCTGCTGCACGCGGCCGGCGACATCATCATTACACTCGACGGAGACCACTCATACCCGGTCGATGCGATCTCGTACCTGATCGAGGCGCTGCTGCGTTCGCGGGTCCGGTTTCTCTCGGCTTCCAGATTCCCCGTCCGGAACCGGGCGGCCATGTCGTCCAAGCACTTCGTCGGCAATAAGCTGCTGAGCTGGACGATGTCGGTGCTGTACTTCCGCAAGATTCATGATTCGCAGTCGGGGATGTGGATCTTCTTTCGCGATTCTCTAGTCAAAATGAAACTGCGCAGCGACATGATGGCGTTTTCGGAAGAAATCAAGATTGAAGCCCTCCGCAATCGCGATATCGGCTTTGCAGAAATACCGATCGAGTATTCCAGCCGATGTGGCGAGATCAAGTTGCAACCCTGGCGCGACGGAGTGACGAACTTGATATTCCTGTTCCGGAAGCGCTTTCGCCCATGACGGCGGAGTGCCCGTTGTGCGGGGCTGATTCGCAGTCGGCAGGCGAGTTCGACGATCGTTTTTTTGGTGTCGCTCCGGGTCATTATTGTTACCGGCGCTGTCTGCGATGCGATTGCACGTTCCAGTGGCCCGCGCCTGGGAGAGACCAGTTGGCAGGCTTTTATCCCAGCACGTACTTTTGGGATCCGTCGTCGAGAGGCGCCTTGGCGAAACTCGAGCGTGCGTATAAAGGCTTTGTCTTGGGCGGGCACGTTCGGTTCTTCCGAAAGTGTCTGCCCACAAAGGGCCGGGTGCTGGAGGTTGGCTGCGGCGCCGGATCATTCTTGCAGCGGCTGCGAACCCTCGGCTACGACGTCGAGGGCGTCGAGCTGTCTGAGCACGCAGCGGAATTTGCAAAGAGGTCTTACGACTTGCCAATCTTCTGCGGCGATCTGGAGGCCTTCCAAGCAGCCGAACCTTTTGACGCAGTGTGCGCCTATCATGTGCTGGAACACATGGCTCGTCCCGTCGAGTTCATCGAGCGAGTCCGGCGGCTGCTGCGGCCCGGCGGAACATTGGTCGTGCAGGTTCCGAACTCCGAGTCCTGGCAGTCGAGTATCTTTGGAAGGCGCTGGTACGGACTGGACCCGCCCCGCCACCTGGTCAACTACGGAGCCAGGAGCCTGCAGGAGTTGCTGGCGCGCTGCGGGTTCAGAGTCATTCGAGAGCAGCATTATTCGATGCGGGACAATGCGCCAGCCATCGCGTCCAGTCTTGTTCCATGGCTGGACCCGATGTCGGCGCGTTGCCGCCGGCGGCGCGGGGTGTTGCTGGCGTTGGGCGAGGCCGTGTATCTGGGTTTGGTTATGTTGGCTCAGCCGCTGGCCGTCGCCGAAGCTGCTGCCGGACGGGGAGGCAGCCTAACGGTATGTGCGGTGCGGACGTGATTCGATTGTGAAAAATGATCGGTCCTGGCAAATAATCACGGTTGAGGAGTCGGTGTGAAAATCTGCGTAATCGGCACGGGCTATGTGGGGCTGGTGGTCGGAACTTGTTTTGCTGAAATGGGCAATGGTGTCGTTTGTGTCGACATCGACCAGTCGAAAATCCGCCAATTGAAAAAGGGCAGGCTCCCGATTTTCGAACCCGGGTTGGAGGAACTGGTGCACCGTAACCTTCACGAAGCACGCCTCGAGTTCTCCACGCAATTGAAAGAGGCTGTAGAGCGCTCGCTCGTGATCTTTATCGCGGTAGGCACTCCGGCCGGAGACGACGGCACCTCCGATTTGAAATATGTCCTGGCGGCCGCCGAGTCGGTCGGCCGAAGCATGAATAGTTACAAGATCCTCGTCAACAAAAGCACCGTTCCGGTCGGAACGGCCGACCGGATCCGCAAGCTGCTGACGCGAGTCACGCGTCAGCCGTTCGATGTCGCATCGAATCCGGAGTTCCTCAAGGAAGGATCCGCCGTTGATGATTTTCTCCGACCGGATCGTGTGGTCATAGGTTCCGAAGACGTCCGGGTCGCCGAGATCCTGAGGAAGCTTTATCGTCCCTTTGTGCGGACCGGCGCGCCGGTTTTGGCCATGGATACGCGCAGCGC
>JBPCNK010000149.1:0-19610 GCA_051001345.1 Acidobacteriota bacterium
GGAGAAACCAGCCCATTCGATTGACCAGTTATTTATTGGACACTACACTAGATTATTTTTCCGCTGGCCCGAACCCTTTCCTCATACTTTGTGCGCCAGACCGATTTCGGAAAAAATCCGATCGCGCAGCTCCAGATAGCGCGGCGAGCTGATATCGCGGGGGTGGGCGATGTCGATATCGACGATCCGGCTGATTCGCGCCGGGCGCGCCGACATGACGATAACCCGGTCGGCCAGCTGGACCGATTCGTCGATATCGTGAGTGACAAACAGAATCGTCTTTCGTTCCGCGCCCCAGATCCGCAGCAGCTCTCCGCGCATGATCAGACGCGTGATCGAGTCGAGTGCGCCGAACGGCTCGTCCAGATACAGCACGTCGGGATTGACCGCCAGCGCCCGCGCCACTTCGACCCGCTGCTTCATGCCACCGGATAGTTCCTGCGGGTAGGCGTGCTCGAATCCTTTCAATCCCACCAACTCCACATAGTGGGCAATGCGTTTTTTCCGTTCGTGCGCCGACAGTTTGAACAACCCAAACCCGATATTGCCCTCCACAGTCATCCAGGGAAAAACACCGCGCTCCTGGAAGACAAAGATTCGTCGCGGATCCGGTGCTGTGACCGGCTCGCCGTCGATGGATACCGTTCCGCGTGTGGGCTGAATAAAGCCCCCCACGATATTCAGCAGCGTCGATTTTCCGCAACCGGACGGGCCAAGCACGCAAACAAACTCGCCTTCGTGCACGTCGAGCGAGATATCTTCCAGAACTTCGACGCGATTGCCGTCGGTCTGGAATTGCATCGTGATGTTCTGAAAGCTGACTTTAACGGGCGCCATTCGCGGGGCAACCGCCGAAAGTGTCTGTGGCACTTACATCCCTCCGTAGCCCCATCGCAGGGACTTGATAGTTTCCAGTCTCCTCACTCCCAGGTCAAGCAGCAGGCCGATTACGCCGATCATCACCATCCCGGCGATCACCAGGTCATAGCGGTTGCCGGCGTTACGCGCATCGACGATCAGGAACCCCAAGCCGGAATGGACCGCGATCATTTCAGCCTCAAAGACTCGCGAAAATGGATCGTAAAGATATCGTGACAAGAGAGTACCTAAAACTAGGCTCACCCATGCCAATTAAGATCTACTAGTGCACTGTAACATTGACTTTGGTATCAGCGTGTGACATTGAGGCCTGCCTGCAAATGGTCTCCACCTCATATTAAAGCGGCAAATAAAATGGGTTTGTCTTTCATAAAAATGAAATCCCCTGTCGCTATCTACTGACCGTCTGTCTTCCGTTACGCCGTGCGACCGCTCTGGAGAAGTCCATGATCACCGGGCGGGAATCGGCGGAAAGGACCTCTTTACCTATCACCTTGGATCCTAATCCCCACAGTACACTTTAGAGTCAAGCGGAAACTCCTCGTCGGCGGCGCAAAAGCAGCCAATACCACCACCAGACCACGGAGAAGGCGGCGAACACTCCGAGGAATCCCCAGGCGACTGGCGGGGCACCCTGGAGCACCGAAATCAGGATCCCTGCGATGGCGAAGGCCGACCAGATGAGCTTGAGGGTCAGCATCGCGAGGAAGGTGCTTCGAGGCTCATTGCGGCCCAGCAGCGACTGAATGCCGATGGCGAACAGCGCTGCCGCCACCACTCGCGACATGGCGGGGTCGATTTCGATCCATCCGAGCAGCCCGAGCACCGGGTGCGGCGCGACGAAAAGGGGAACAGCGACAAAGAGGTCCACGGCGAAGTGGACGATAAACCATCTGCGCAGCCACACCGGAACGTCCTGAGCTTCCATCATCACCTCCAGGCGAGTGTATGAGCTGGAGCGTTGTCCATCGAGTGGTTCACATGTTACACGAGGCGTATCGAGTCGCCGCCCGCGAGACCCAAAGGCGGCGGGGTACAGGATGCCAACGGTGGCTCGCCGAACGGTCGCGGCGCGCGTGTAACGGATCGCGCGACCGCCAGACTCTATCAGAGAGGCGTTCGCAGGACGGGGATCTCCCGGCACGCGGCGTCCTTCAAGGAGACTGCGATGAATCGAGTCGGTGAAAAAAGTACGGTCAGCAGCAAGCAGTCGACAGCCAAGCGCTTTTACACCCGAAGCGTGTCTGTAACGGCGGAGGCGCCGACCCCGGACGAAATTCGGCAGCGCGCCTACGAGCTTTATCTCGCCCGTGGGGCAGGCCCTAGGCATCACCTGGAGGATTGGCTCCAGGCAGAGCGAGAGCTTCGTGAAGCCCGCAAGCGAGGCGCCTGAGTTGCGAGACTTGATTTGGCGCGCGACCGCAGACGGCGTCCGCGACGCGCGAGGGATGACGCGAAAACTTGATGTCCCCAACTCTGCTGCAACGGACGGTACGAGGGCGACTGTCGGCTTTAAGGCATCCCTGGCATGCGTACACTGCCCAGGAGAAGAAGACATGAGCTCGACAACGACGAAAGCCAACAATAGCGGGGCGGCGTTCGGCCGTCCGGGAATTGAGCCTCGATGGACCCGCAGCGCCAAAGATGGAGTAGGTACTGCCTATTCAGCATCGAGCCGGGTATGGTATACGCTCTCGTCCGGTATCCTCAACGAAGTGTATTACCCGACCGTCGATCGACCTCAAATCCGTGACCTGCAATACCTGGTGACCGACGGAGAGTCTTTTTTCCATGAGGAAAAGCGTCACCTGCATTCCAAGCTGGAGCGCCTCTCCCATGATGCGCTCGGCTTCCGCATCACCAACACGGATCCGGAAGGGCGCTACCGAATCATCAAAGAGGTCATCGGCGACCCCCATCAGGACGCAGTTCTCATCCATACCAGACTTGAGGGAGAGGAGCGGTCGCTCTCGAGATTGAGGCTCTACGCCCTGCTGGCGCCACACATCGAAGTGGGCGGCTGGGGCAATAGTGGGTCCGTCATGGAGGTCCCCGGACGCAAGGTTCTCGCTGCGCACAAGCAGGGGACCTGGATAGCGCTGGGCGCCTCCGTTCCATTTTCAAGATGCTCTTGTGGCTACATCGGAGCTAGCGATGGGTGGACGGATCTTGCGGAGAATTTCCAGATGGATTGGCAGTTCAGTTCCGCAGAAGACGGCAACATCGCGCTGACAGGCGAATTGGACCTGACTCACGGATATGAGTTCACGCTGGGCCTGGCATTTGGAGACAGCTTTCACAGCGCCGCAACGACGCTTTTGCAGTCGTTGGATGTGCCATTTGGTCACCAAAAGCAAAGATTCATCGAACAGTGGGATCGAACCTTTAAGCGGATTTTGCCGCTCGAGAAGATGACAGGTGACGGCGGAGACCTATACCACGCCAGCCACAGCCTGCTCCTGGCGCATGAGGATAAGCAATACCAGGGCGCCATGATCGCTTCCCTTAGCATCCCATGGGGTGACGTGAAAGGCGATGAGGACATTGGCGGTTACCACCTGGTTTGGACACGCGACATGTGCAACAGCGCCGTTGGCCTGCTGGCGGCTGGAAATACGGAAACTCCGTTGCGCGCTCTCGTCTACCTGGCATGCGCTCAACAGAAGGAGGGAGGCTTTTATCAAAATTTCTGGATCAATGGCGAACCGCACTGGCGAGGAATTCAGCTCGATGAAGTGGCGTTTCCCATTCTGCTGGCATGGCGGCTGCATGACGCGGGCGCCCTGCGCAACTTCGACCCCTACCCGATGGTGCTTCGCGCCGCACGCTACCTGATTTATCAGGGCCCGGCCACCCATCAGGAACGGTGGGAGGAAAACAGCGGCTACTCCCCTTCAACGCTGGCGTCCAACATTGCCGCCCTCACCTGCGCGGCATCCTTTGCCCGCAAACGAGGTGACGAAGTGACGGCGCAATTTATCCAGGAGTACGCCGATTTTCTTGAGTGTCATATTGAACCCTGGACCGTTACTACCGACGGGACGCTTGTGCGCGGCATCAGCCGCCACTTCATCCGGATCCACCCAGCTGATGTCAACAACCCACACCCCGACGAGGACCCCAACCATGGGACATTGACAATCCGCAATCGACCGCCGGGCTCTGCGGCCGAATTCCCCGCAAAAGAAATCGTAGACGCAGGATTTTTGGAACTGGTTCGCTACGGCATTCGAAAACCCGGCGACACGCTGATTGAAGACTCTTTGCGGGTGGTCGACTCTGTGCTGAAAGTCGATACGCCGTTCGGCCCATGTTGGCGTCGTTATAACCATGATGGTTACGGCCAGAGAGACGACGGAGGGCCCTACCGGGGTTCCGGCAAGGGACGCGCATGGCCGTTGCTGGCCGGGGAGCGCGGGCACTACGAACTGGCAGCGGGTCGCGACGTGCGCATGTTTATCCGAGCAATGGAAGGCTTCGCCAAGTCGACCGGGCTTCTTCCGGAGCAGGTTTGGGATGAACCGGACAGACTCGAACTACACATGATGTTTGGTGGTCCCACTGGTTCAGTGATGCCACTAATGTGGGCCCACGCCGAATACATCAAGCTTCTCCGATCGGCCAAAGACAACCAGGTATTCGACCGGATTCCGGCCGTCACGGACCGCTACCAGAAGCGCAGAGACTGCAGACCTCTGGAGGTTTGGAAGTTCAATCGGCAGCCCCGATCAGTCATGGTGGGAAGCACGTTGCGAGTGCAGGCGCCGGCTGCATTCCTGCTTCGCTGGACAGACAATGAGTGGCGGGAGGTTCACGATAGCCCCTCGACGGCGACGGCACTGGGGATCGAGTTTGCGGATATCCCCATGGTGTCACAGCAACGGGCTCCAATCCGGTTCACTTTTTATTGGACGGAGGCGCACCGATGGGAGGGACAGGATTTCCAGGTTGCAGTTCAGCAAGCTGCGGAGGGGAACGAGCACTGAGAGCTACGCGGCGCGGACCTCTACCTGTGCGTGGAAGAAAGTCTACGGCCACTGAAACGACAAAGATTGCTGGGAGGCGCCAACCGATGAATCACGAAGCTCACACTCGCGCAACAGCAGCAACCCAAGCCAATCCCGCTGGGTCAAAGGCCAAATGGATCAAAGGGATTCTGGTGCTGGTCGCAGCGGCGGCGCTGATCGCCGCGGCGAAATACTTCCACGCGCAGGATTTGTTGAAGAGCGTGCTGGATTGGATTCATGGGCTGGGAGCCTGGGGGCCGGCCATTTTCATCGCGGTTTACATTCTGGCCACGGTGTTGTTCGTGCCGGGTTCGGTCATGACCCTTGGAGCGGGCGCGCTTTTCGGCGTCGCCCTCGGTTCGATTTACGTTTCAATCGCCTCCACGCTTGGCGCGGCGTGCGCCTTTTTGGTTGGACGCTATTTGGCACGGGGATGGGTTTCCAAGAAAATCGAAGGCAACGCCAAGTTCAAGGCGATTGATGAAGCGGTGGCGGCTGAAGGCTGGAAAATTGTGGGCTTGACCCGGTTGTCTCCCGTTTTTCCTTTCAGTCTTCTGAACTATGCGTTCGGCCTGACGAAGGTTTCCTTGCGAGATTACGTGCTGGCCTCGTGGATTGGCATGATGCCGGGAACAGTCCTGTATGTGTATGTTGGCTCCCTGGCCGGAAGTCTGGCAAATCTCGGCCAGGGCGGACACACCCGCACGCCGATGGAATGGACGCTCTACGGCGTCGGTCTGGTCGCCACGGCAGTCGTGACGATCTTCGTGACGCGCGTGGCGCGAAAAGCTCTGACGCAAAGAATCACAACGTAACCTCTCATGGAAAGGAGCCACATGCTTACCGAAGGCCCGCTTGTTTCTGCCAAGCAACCGGCCGTGGACAAATCGCCCGAAGATTTCCTGGTCAAACCATGGGACAGCCACAACCAAACCCTGGTTTCTAACGTGCACCCGCCGGACTGGATAAATCCAGAGCCGGCGCCCCGTTACAATCTCGTCGTCATCGGTGCAGGCACGGCTGGGTTGGTAGCCGCTGCCGGCGCTGCTGGCCTTGGCGCCAAGGTCGCGCTGGTCGAGAAGCATCTCCTGGGCGGCGATTGCCTGAATGTGGGTTGCGTTCCTTCCAAGGCATTGATACGGGCAGCACGAGCGTACGCCGGGGTGCGCGACGCGGGGGATTACGGCGTGTCGGTTCCGGCCGGGGCGAGTGTAGATTTTCCTGCTGTGATGGAACGCATGCGCAGACTGCGCGCGCAGATCAGCCCCAACGACTCCGTCCAGCGGTATCAGAAGCTGGGCGTGGATGTGTTCATCGGCTGGGGCAAATTCACCGGCCCAGATACGGTGGAAGTGGATGGCAAGATTTTGCGTTTCGCCAAAGCCGTCATCGCCACCGGCGCGCGTGCAGCGGCTCCACCCATTCCCGGTGTGCAGGAGGTTCGTTACCTCACAAACGAAACCATCTTTTCACTGACAGAATTGCCGAAGCGCTTGGGTGTCATCGGCGCCGGACCCATTGGCTGCGAGCTGGCCCAGGCGTTCGCGCGCTTCGGTTCGGAAGTTTTCGTTGTCGAAGCCGAGCACGGCATCCTGCCCCGCGAGGACCGCGGTGCGGCGGCGGTTGTACAGGAATCCATGAGCCGCGATGGCGTGGAACTCCTGTGCTGCGGCAAGGATTTGAAGCTTGCCAAAGTTGCCGACCGCATCCGCATGGCAGTTGAATCGCACGGGACAAGCTACGACCTCGTCGTCGACCAGATTCTTGTAGCCGTGGGTCGTGCGCCGAACGTCGAGAACCTCGATTTGGGGGCGGTCGGCGTCGAGTTTGACAAGAAAGGCGTAAAGGTCAACGACCGCCTGCAGACAGCCAACCCGCGCATTTACGCCTGCGGCGACATTTGTTCGCCGTTTCAATTTACGCACGCCGCTGACGCGATGGCGCGCATCGTCATCCAGAACGCGCTCTTCATGGGACGCTCCAAAGCCAGCGCGCTCAACATCCCGTGGGTCACCTACACTTCACCGGAGATTGCTCACATCGGCCTCTACGAGAAAGAGGCGAAGGAGAAAGGCATCGACGTGGACACCTACACGCAGGAACTCGCGACGGTGGACCGTGCAATCCTCGACGGCGAAACCGAGGGCTTTGTGCGCGTGCATGTTCGCAAAGGTACCGATAAAATTCTCGGAGCGACCATCGTCGCGACGCACGCTGGCGACCTGATCTGCGAACTTAGCCTGGCAATGAAGGGTCAGCTCGGGTTGACGACGGTCGGTGCGGCGATCCATCCCTATCCCACCCAGGCCGAGGCAATCCGCAAAACCGGCGACCTCTACAACCGCACTCGCTTGACACCCTTCGTGAAAAACCTCCTGCACCGCTGGCTGGCTTGGACGCGGTAGAAACATGACCATTGAACCAAACTCTGACAGGAAAGGTACAGAAAGATGAAACGTAGACACCGCTATTTGATTTGGTTGGCACTGTTTTTGCTAGCCCCGGTCCTTGCCCAGGCTGGCCAGAGCGAACAAGCTGGAAAGCAGCTATTGCCGGCCGGCCCGAGGGAAAAGCCTTTTGACGTGACCCGGCATTCGATTTCTCTGGGCGATATCATGGAGGGTGGCCCGCCCCGGGACGGCATTCCTGCTCTGACCCGACCACAATTTGTATCCGCTGAGCGGGCCAGCAGGTTCCTGCGAAAGAATGACCGCGTCATCGGTGTGGTGTACAACGGAGAAGCGCGGGCATACCCCATCAGAATTCTGGACTGGCACGAGGCGGTCAACGACAGCATCGGTCCGATTCCTTTTTTGGTCACATGGTGACCGCTGGCAGCGGCGGGCGTCGTGTACGACCGCAGAATAGGCAACCGCGAATTGACGTTTGGAATCAGCGGCAGACTTTACAAACGGAATGTGCTGCTCTATGACCTGCAGACAGAAAGTCTCTGGTCGCAGGTTCAAAAGCAGTCTGTGACCGGCGAGCTGACCGGTACTCCCCTGGAAGTGCTGCCTGCGCTGGAGACGAGATGGTCGGAATGGAAATCGAAGCACCCGAACACACTTGTTCTCTCGGACAGAACGGGATACGAACGCGATTATCTGGGTGCTCCCTATGCCGGCTTGCGTTTTGAAGACAAGGTTATTGGAATTGAGATCGCCGGCCAGACGAAAGCGTACCCGTTTGTCGAATTGAAGAAGGCATCCAATAAGTTTACTGACATGATCGGCGGCCGGGCCATAACCATTCGCTATGAGCCGAAGAACAATTCCGCGATGGCTGTTGATTCCAACGGTGACCTTGTGCCTTTCATGATCGTGGCTCGGGAAGCATGGCTGCAGTTCCACCCGGAATCGACGTTGTTCCAAGCCGGACGAAAACGCTGATCCCTTATCGCAGTGCAGGCAAGCGGGACGCTGCCGCGCCCAGAAGCGCGCTGAAAAGGACGCCCGCTACGTGCACAACGAGCACGTGAAGAGTCACGCGGGAATACGGGCACGCGAGCAGGAGAGACAGGAAGCCCACGAATGCGCCGCCCGCCGCCAGCGCCGCAAAAGAGCCGGCGGAAATTCGTTGGCGCGATCGGACAACCACCAGCCCCAGGGCCATGATGGGAAGAAGCGCCGCGCCGAGTTCCAAGAGCAGGCACCTTTCCCACGTCCCGAGCAGCGGGCCCGGATGGCCGCCAACTAGGACCCCGATGAGGGCGGTAGCAAAGAGAACTACTGCGACGACCGCCCAGCCGCGAGACCGACCCAGCCACCCATCAAGAACGGCGATGAAGCCTGGGCGCCGCGCGGCCACCGCCGGGGAGCCGGACGGACGCATGTTGCGGAAGCGAACCAAAAGTTCATCGCGAACACCGGACGGAATCGACTCGTCAGGCAGCCTGCCGAGCGTCTTGACGGTTAGCCTCATCTGGCGCAGGTAGGCGCGACAGTGATCGCACATGCCGATGTGAAGGTGAAAGTTCACCCGCCGCATGAAGGACATTCGTCCCTCGAGGTAGTCGGTGACGAGTTCGGTGACCTCCTTACACGTGAGCATGGCCTTAGCTTCCGTCAAGATACTCCTCCAGGGCGCGCCGGAGCCTGGACCGGGCGCGGTGGAGAAGTACACGTTGGTTGGTCTCGCTGATTACGAGAATGTTACAGGTCTCGGCCGAGTCGAGCCCCTCGATGTCTCGCAGGGTGACCACGGCGCGCTGGTTCGGCGGAAGTTCGGCGATCACTTTCTCGAGGCGGCGCAGGGCCTCCTGCCTCATGAGAAGCTTTTCGGGGGTACTACCGTCCCAGCGGCGTGGGGGATCGGCCCACATCCCGTTGGGTTGGAACCGCGCGGGGTCCACGGCAGGCTCGTGCTCGCTGTCGGGATTTCCAAGAGATGAGAACGGGACCGAACGGGCATCGCGGACCCCGCGGGTCTTGGCTCGATTCGAGAGGATCCGGAAGATCCACGTCTTGAGAGTGGAGCGGCCTTGGAATGTGGAAAGCCCCTTGATGACTCCGACCCAGGTGTCCTGGACGACTTCCTCTGCGGCAGCTCGGTCCGAGACGAAGGTCATCGCTAGCCTGAGAAGCCGTCCGTGGTAGCGGTCGACCAGAGCGGCAAAGGCAGCTTCGTCGCCGGCTGAGAGGCGCTGGACAAGCGCGAGTTCGTCCGCCGCCGCGCGGCTTGGCGAAGCCTTTTCGTCGTCCACCTCATCCATTCGGCGAGCCTTCACTCCCGCCAAGCTCGCGCTTGAGGGCCTGCTCATCTTGTTCATCGAGGGCTGATCCGGTCGCCTCGCCGACCAACTATCTGCGGCGTGACATGGGACGCACCACCATACCATACGTCCGCGCACCCAGGTCACGGTCAGGTCGGACCGGAATCTTCGCAGTCGGGACTCGCCCGCGTAACGCGTGGGCATGTTCCGAGACGTTGTAGAACAGGAGGTCGGAAGATGGAGCCGGACACGATGGAAGCACCTGCTCACAGTGCCGAGGTCGGAAGCTGCTGCTGCAGCGCGCCTAGTCGAAGGTCGCGCGTGCGGATGCTCACGGCAGCCGCCTTGGCGCTCGCTCTGCTCGGGGGCCTGTGGGCCTGGCGGGCGGCAGCGATGGAGGAACTGAATGGAGCAACTGAGATGGCTCGTGGCTCGGACTCGGACACCTGCGCGCACTTCGACCATAGCCACGCAACGTGGACGGCGACCCTGAACCGCTATGTGCGGGACGGCCTGGTGGACTACGCCAGTCTCAAGCGCAATGGACAGGCGGACCTATCGGCGTACCTGAACTCGCTCGGGTCCATCTGCCGACATCACTACGACACCTGGAGCCGGGAACAGAAGCTAGCCTTCTGGATCAACGCCTACAACGCGTACACGGTTCGGTTGATCCTCGACCACTACCCGCTGAAAAGCATTCGATCGATCGGACTGCTCCCGAGCGCTGCGTTCCGGACGGAGTTCATTCCATTGCGCGCGCTCCGCGGGCGGACGCTCTCGCTCAACGACATCGAGCACGAGATCCTCCGCAAGGACTTCACGGAGCCGCGCATCCATTTCGCGATCGTCTGCGCATCCAAGGGATGTCCGACGATCCGCTCCGAGGCCTATCGGGCAGCGGATCTCGATCGCCAACTAGACCAAGCCGCACGCTCCTTCGTTCGCGACTCCGCGAAGAACCGCTTCGACGCTGCGTCACGCACGCTCCACCTGTCTTCCATCTTCAACTGGTTCCGCGAGGACTTCGAGCAAGCGGCGCGGACGCTTCCTGACTTCGTCGCGCGGTACGCGGATGAGTCGACGGCGAGCGCGCTCAGAGCCGGAGGCGTTCGCATCGAATTCCTTGATTACGACTGGTCCCTGAACGGGAGGTAAGTATGTCTGTAGTTTCTGGCGCAAACATCGACGTAGAGAAGGCGGTCAAGACCCGGTACTCGGGTGCGGCCAAGGGTCCCGAGGCGAGCCTGTGCTGCCCGACCACCTACGACCCCGGACTGCTCGCGGCCATCCCGAAAGAGGTGCTCGAGCGCGACTACGGGTGTGGCAACCCAACCGAGCACGTGCGGCCGGGCGAGACGGTTCTCGACCTCGGATCTGGCTCCGGGAAGACCTGCTTCCTGGCCAGCCAGGTCGTCGGCCCCGAGGGCCGGGTCATCGGTGTCGACATGAACGACGACATGCTGGCGTTGGCCCGCCGCAGCGCACCCGAGGTTGCCCGTCGTATTGGCTACGGCAACGTCACCTTCCAGAAAGGGCGGATCCAGGATCTCGCCCTCGACCTCGAAGATCTTGACCGCTACCTCCGAGAGAACCCGATCCGTTCGGCCGAAGACGTCGCGCGGCTCGATGTGGAGATGGCTCGGTTGCGGCAGGAAAAACCGCTTATCGCAAGTGACTCCGTTGACGTCGTAATCTCGAACTGTGTCTTCAACCTGGTCCGGTCAGATGACAAGCTGAAGCTCTTCGCCGAGATCTTCCGGGTCCTCCGGCGCGGGGGACGGGCGGTCATTTCGGACATCGTGAGCGACGAGGACGTTCCCGAGAATTTGCGGCGCGACCCCGAGCTCTGGAGCGGTTGCATCTCCGGCGCCTTCCGCGAGGACCAGTTCCTTGAGGCCTTCGAAGGGGCGGGGTTCTATGGCGTGACGCTGGCCGGGTGGGGAGCCGAGCCGTGGCGCGCCGTCGAGGGGATCGAGTTCCGCAGCGTCACCGTTATTGCATACAAAGGCAAGGAAGGACCCTGCATCGACCAGAAGCACGCCGTCGTTTACCGAGGACCATTTCGTGAGGTCGTCGACGACGACGGCCACGCACTTCGGCGCGGTGTCCGCATGGCAGTCTGTGAGAAGACGTTCCGCATCTTCTCCCAGGAACCCTATCGCTCCCATGTCGAATTGATCCCGCCGCGTGTACTCGTGCCGCTCGGGGAAGCTCCCCCATTTCCATGCAGCACGGGCGCCCCGCGGCGGAGTCCTCGAGAGACCAAGAGCGCCGACACCTCCGGGACCTCCTCGGCAGCTGCCGCGGCCTGTTCACCAAGCAATGGCAAGAGCGCAGGGTGTTGCTGATGGGCGCATCCGCTGCACAGAGGCTGACGGTACTTTGGCCCGATGAGGGGGCCGTCCCAGCGTTCACCGAGGTGCTTCGAGGCCACGGGTTGGGTCCTCTTGTCCGAACGCGCGTAAAGACGCTGCAGGTCAACGTCGGAAAACTCTGCAACATGGCCTGCCACCACTGCCATGTCGAAGCGAGCCCCAAGCGCACGGAGCTCATGCCCCGCCGGGTCGCCGAGCGCGTCGTCGAGCTCGTCGCGGCGAACCCGGGCGTGGAAGTGGTCGACTTGACCGGAGGTGCGCCAGAGCTCAATCCGAGCTTCCGTTGGTTGGTCGCCGAGATCCGCAAGCTCGGGCGCCAGGTCATCGACCGCTGCAACCTGACCATCCTCTTTGAGCCGCGGATGCAGGACCTCGCGCAGTTCCTGGCCGCGCACGAGGTGCACGTCGTCGCGAGCCTCCCCTGCTATCAAGCAGAGAACGTCGAGAAGCAGCGGGGGCGTGACGTTTTCGACAAGAGTATTGAAGCGCTCAAACGGCTGAATGTGCTCGGCTACGGCCGTTCAGCTGCCCTCAAGCTCGACCTAGTCTACAACCCGGTGGGGGCCTTTCTGCCGCCGTCCCAGGTCCAGCTCGAAGCCAAGTATAAGGAGGAGCTCGGCCGCCTCTTCGGAATCGAGTTCGACGAGCTTCTCACCATCACAAATATGCCCATCAAGCGGTTTGCGCAATTTCTGGAGCGGACCGGACAGCACGAGGCCTACCTGGGCCTGCTCGTGAATCACTTCAATCCAGGCACCGTGCCCGACGTGATGTGTCGCTCGCTGCTGAGCGTAGGCTGGGACGGTCGGCTCTTCGACTGCGACTTCAACCAGATGCTTGAGATTGAGCTCGGCGCTGCCCAGCAAACAGGTACGCGGACCGTCTGGGACATCACTTCGCTGGACGGGCTCGCTGGCTGCCGTGTCGCCACGGCAAGCCATTGCTTCGGCTGTACGGCCGGAAGCGGGTCGAGCTGCGCGGGGGCGCTCCGATGAGCCGCGGCATCCCCTTCTTCTGTACCGGGGGCGCGTGCCGAAGCCAGATGGCGGAGGGCTTCGCGCGTCGCCTGCTTCCGCTGGAGGTGGCGTCATGACCATCGAGGTACTTCTTGTTCTCCTGGTCGGCGCCTTTCTGGCCTACGCCAACGGCGCCAACGATGTCTCAAAGGGCATCGCGACGCTGGTGGGATGCGGCGTCACCGGTTATCGGCGAGCCATCGCCTGGGGCACGGCGTGGACAGCGATCGGCGGGTTCCTGGGGGCGCTCTTTGCGAGCGCCATGCTTGCCACCTTTGGCAGCGTGCTGATGGCTCCCGGGACGACGCCGACGTTTGCTGCAGCACTGGCGGCCGTTCTCGGTGCAGCGGGATGGGTTTTCTTCGCCACCCGAACAGGGCTGCCCGTATCGACGACCCACGCCATCGTCGGCTCGCTCACGGGTGTCGCGGCGCTGGCTTATGGCACTGACGCAGTGCGGTGGAGTGCGCTTGGCGGCAAGGTTTTGCTCCCGCTCCTTGTTAGCCCCTTCGCATCGTTTCTGCTGACTGGGGTCGTACTGCGAGTTACCCAGGGCCGTTCCGAAGCCTCTGCGGAGCGCGCCGATTGCCTGTGCGCGGAAGTCGAGTCGGCCGTCGTCTTCGCCGAAGGTTCAGGCTGTGCTCGCTCGGCGGCGCTGGCTCCGGGTTCGTTGCAGATTCGCATTACAATGGGACCAGCCGAGGCATGCGCCGCGAGTCCCGCTGAGCTGCGCCTGACCGTTGACCACCTTCACTGGCTCACGAGCGGTACGACCAGTCTCGCCCGTGGCATGAACGACGCGCCAAAGATTGTAGCGTTATTGCTGGCGGCCTCTGCCCTTACTGGCAAGGAAGGCATTTCCACAGCTACCCTGTTCGCGCTTGTTACGGCTGTGATGGTTGTCGGCAGCGTCTCGGCGGGCCGGCGAATTACGCGCGTGCTCGCCGAGAAAGTAACACCGATGGACCACCGCGAGGGTTTCGCCGCAAATCTTGTCACGGCGGGGCTCGTCACCACGGGGGCGATCTATGGGTTGCCTATGTCAACGACGCATGTTTCATCGGGCGCGATCTTCAGTGCCGGTGTGAAAAGAGGCTCGCTGAATCGAAAGACACTGCGGGACATTGTCCTCGCCTGGGTCGTGACGCTCCCGGCGGCTGCTGCGCTTGGCATGGCGGCGTACCTCGTCGCCAGGACGATCGAGGGATAGATGAAAGAAGTGTCGTGAAAAGGTGCGCAACGAGATCCTGGGCGGCCGACGACCTGCCGCGGGTGGCTCGGGTCAGGTCTTCTACTGGGGACGACTCGCCGCGACGCTGCTCGTCAGAGTGCTCGTCACGCGTGTCGCGCGGAAGCTGGGCCCAGCGGTGCCGCCGCTGGCAGTGCCGCGAACAGGAGGTCGCGGCCCGATGGGCGCTTTGCATTCCACACAATCTGAGTTCCGTCTCCTCAGAAAGTCATACCGGCCTGGCGACCGGCACCACTCTGCCCCCTGCCGACTGCCCCCTGCCGACTGTATTTTCATAGCGAGCCGAGGACCGCATGCGTATAGACGTCATCATCCCGGCGCTCAACGAGGCGGCGGCGATTGCGGCGGTCGTCCGGTCGATCCCGAGACCGCCTGCGCGAGAGATAATCGTCGTCGACAACGGTAGCAAGGATGGTACCGCGGACGCCGCCCGCGCTGCCGGCGCCCGTGTCATCTCGGAACCCAGGCGCGGCTACGGTTCGGCCTGTCTGGCCGGCCTGCGAGCGCTCCAGCCGGACACCGAAATCATCGTTTTCCTCGATGCGGATGGGAGCGATGACCCAACGCTCTTGCCGCAGATTGTGCAGCCCATCGCCGCTGGCGTGGCGGATCTCGTCGTGGGCTCACGAACGGCCGGCATTGTCGAGCCGGGCGCCTTAACGCCGCAACAGCGGATTGGCAACGTCGTCGCGGCGAGTTGGCTGCGCCTGCGGTTCGGGCTGCCGGCCACGGACCTAGGCCCGTTTCGCGCCATCGGGCGGGAGCAGCTCCAGGCGCTTGCCATGTCGGATCGCGACTACGGCTGGACCGTGGAGATGCAGATCAAGGCAGCGCGCAATGGCCTGCGCTACGTGGAAGTTCCCGTGCCATACCGCCGGCGCGTCGGTCGCTCGAAGATCTCGGGCACCGTTCGAGGCACGCTCGGGGCCACGTTCAAGATTCTGGGCCTCCTCGCCTGGCATGACCTTGTTCGGCCGAGGCTCTCATGACGGTGACCAAGCTTCTCCACCGCGTCCTTTGCGTACTCTTCATCCTGGCTTCAGGGGCCGTCTACCTCGTTGCCCACGCCCCAGCTGGGAGGCGCAGCGCCTACGGAATCGTCCTTCATCTTCTTCTTGCGCTCATCATGTTCGGGGCCTGGGCTACCAGCCGCTCGGCCACAGCCGACGAACATCG
This sequence comes from Acidobacteriota bacterium, assembly GCA_051001345.1. Taxonomy (GTDB): domain Bacteria; phylum Acidobacteriota; class UBA6911; order JACQSX01; family JBPCNK01; genus JBPCNK01. The sequence goes on from JBPCNK010000149.1 coordinate 15,417, forward strand.
ATGGACGCTGGTGGCCGGCTTCTTGGCCAGGCTTCTGGTCTTTCCCGTGGGCATTTCTCTCGGCCACGACGGCCAGCGCTATCTCTGGGACGGGGCGGTGTTCTGGGCCGGCCTTGATCCTTACACACTGCCGCCCAGCGCTTCTGCCTTGGCGGATCTGCGCGCCGTTTGGTCCACGCCTGCTGAGCACATGGCCTACACGACCATCTACCCGCCCGGCGCCATCGCTCTGTTCGGACTTGCCGCGAGCGCCGGACCCACCTGGGCCCTCCGGATTTGGAAGCTCCTCGTCACCGTTGCCTCGGTGGGCACGCTCTGTGCCGGCGCGAAGCTCTTGCAGGAGCGTTCGCTCGCTCGGCATTTACCTCTCGTCGCGTTCTCGCCGTTGCTCGTCATGGAAACAGCGACTGGCGCACACCTTGACGTCATCTCTGCGCTCGCGGTCGCCGTCGCTCTCTTCCTCGTTCACCGCCGACGTTTTGGGGCGGCCGGGATGGCGCTTGGAGCGGGTGTGCTTCTCAAGTTCTTGCCGGGGGTGGCATTGCTGCCACTGGCCGTCAGCCTCGGCAGGCGTTCTGCGATCCGACTGCTCGCGGGAGCTGCCGTGGTGGTCGTTGCGGGATACGGGATTGCGTTTCAACTCGGCCTCCGACCGCTCGGGAGTCTGTTCGTCTTCTTCGAACGCTGGCGATTCGGGTCGCCAATCTTCACCGCCCTTTCGGCCATCTTCGGGGACGCCTGGGCGCAGCGCATCGCGCCTTGCCTGCTTGTCGTGGCTCTTCTCGTCATCGTGAGACTGGCTTGCCGGCACAGCTGGGTGACGCTGGTTCCACCTGCACTGGCAGTCCCGTTGCTCGCAAGCCCCGTCGTGTTTCCCTGGTACCTCGCGTCCCTTGTCCCCGCGCTGGCGTTGGCGCCTTCGGCGTTCCTCCTGGCGTGGCTGACAGCAATTCCTCTGACATACGAGGTCATCGATCGGTTTGACACCCTGGGTGCGTGGGAACCTGCATCCTGGCACTGGCCACTCTGGGCAATCGGGTTCGCCTGGGTGCTGGGCTTGACCATCGACATGGCGGTCAAACGCCGTTCGAGGAAGTGTGAGGTTCTCGCGGAAGAATAAGAAATACGGCATCCATCCGACTTCAGTGAGTGCCGGTCAGGCCGCAATTTAACAGTGCCGCGAGCACCAGCGAGCGGGTCCGTGGCGCCGGCCACGGCCCGCTCCGCCAGCAGCTTTTTCGTCGCAACACTCAGCCGCCCCTTCGAAGGAGATCAGAATGTCACTCAAGAAATCAGTAACGGCGTTGGTGATGACCCTGGCGCTGAGCGCAGTCGCGCGCGGCCCAGGCGGAGGACAACTCGTTCGCCGGGACACGTGTCACGGTGGATTCGAACAAATCGTACGAACAGGTGGTCGACGCCCTGAAATCATCGGTCCAGGGCCAGCCGACCGCCCGTCGGTCGGAGCATTGCTTCGGGCTCGTGCCCCGCACATCATCGGCCCGGGCGCCGAGTTCGAGCCCGACGCCCGTGAGGATGCCACTGCGGCGCCTGAGTGCCGCCTGGCGACGCCGGGTGAACCTGACGATCTGTAATGCTCGCCCGATTGGCGAGACCAATGATAATGTACCGCTGCGGTTGAGACGGTGGAGGCGTGATGGGTTGGGTGGCGCCGCCCGTCGTTGCTGCGAGCGGACGGGGCGGTCGGGCGAGCGCTCGCACGGGAGACAACGCTATGCGTCCGAATCTAGCAGCTAAGCTAAACTAACGATCGAACCAGTAGCTGGGCCGTGGTACGGTCAGCGCAACTCGGCGAGCCAGAGTTCGTGTTTGCAGGGTGATTAAGCGAGGATGCGGCGCGCGCTTCGGCGAGCAAACGTGTGCGCGCGGTCTTAGTCCTTGACCGAGGTCAGGACCTTGATGGCGACCGACCGCTGCCGTTCCAGGTCGTAGCTGAGTCAACACGCCTCATCGATTCTCAACATCCGCCGGCACTGATACGTCCCGCCAGAGTGTTGGCATCGCCGCTGAGCAATTCGCAAAATGGGTTGGATCGACGCAGGGTTTTCAGTGCCGCGAACGAAGAGAGCGGTGACCATCGAGTCGGCGCAGGGTGGAACCATATTACCACTCTCTTCGTTCGTGGCACTGACACTCCCCAGGCACTGACACTTCCGCAGTTGCTATTCACTTGTGCAACTGGTCTAAGGCTTGCCTCAAATCCGCGATCAGATCTTGCGCATCCTCGCAGCCGATGCTGATGCGAATGAAACCTTCTGCTACTTTGTCACCGCCCCAGCGCGCACGCCGCTCCGCGGTAGTGTGAACGCCGCCGAAACTGGTGGCTTCGAAAACCAAGTCGCAGCGTTTCAAAAACTTTTCGGCCAGCGCGCGGCTGGCCAATTCAAAGCCGATGACCGGGCCATAGAGCTTCATTTGGCGGGAAGCGATTGAATAGGCGGGATCACTCGGCAGCCCTGGATAGCGAAGCCCGCGAACATCGGAACGAGAAGCGAGAAACTCTGCAATCGCCAGGGCATTTTCGCACTGGCGTCTCAAGCGCACATCAAGTGTCGGCAGGGAGCGGTGGGCGAGCCACACTTCCATGGGCCCCGGCACTGAGCCCATTTGCGAGCGCCACGTCCGCAGCTTTTCAGCCCACGAAGAGTCCAGCACGGACACATGACCAAGGATTAGGTCGTTGTGGCCGGTTGTGGCCTTCGTATCGGAGGAGAGGGAGAAATCTGCTCCCAGCGCCAGCGGTTGTTGCCCCAGACAAGACGGCGTCGAGTTATCGACAACCACAAGCGCCCCGGCTGCATGGGCGGCCTCCACGAGCATCTCGATATCACAGACGTCCAGTCCCGGGTTGCTAGGGGACTCAAGCCAGAGCAGCTTTGCACGCTGTAAATGATCTCGCTGCGCGTTATCGGCGGTTGGAGCAAGGCGGACCTCCACGCCGAGCGTCGCGAAATAACCGGTAGCCAGCATGCGGGCCGCGTAGTACGCGTCCGACGGCATGACCAGGACATCACCCGACTTGAGAGTTACCCCGAGGGTCGCGGCAACCGCCGCTATGCCCGATGAGAAGGCGACCGTCGATGAGCCCCTCTCCAGTTCACTGATAGCCTTCTCATACGCAGACCAAGTCGGATTGTCATAGCGGCCATAGGAATATGCCGAACTTGTCGGGTCACCCGCCAGGTGGTAGGTACCCGCGAAAGTTGGTCCGGGTCGGAACGCTTCACCCTGTGCAACATCGAGCAAGCCTGCTCGGACGACACGAGTTGCGTCTTTCATAAAATCCCTCGAATGGTAATGGGTGAAATCTTGGCATTTCGCGACGATTCGCGATGACGCCTTCGTTCTACCGGCCCGCTTCCTTACGGTCGCGGCTCTGTTGGCGCTCCGTGTCTGCAGGCCCGCGGCCTTCCGGTCGCGGCTTTGTTGGCGTTCCGTCGCAAGCCCGACGCTGCCTACTGCCCGCTGCCGACTCACCTCAACGCAGTGCAATTGATCCGTGTTAATCCGTGTTAATCCGATTAATCCGCGCTAGAGCGCAAGTACGATATCGCCGACAAAAATTATTGGAACGACATTCGCCATGAATGATCCGGTTTAGAAACCGAGATCGGAAAGACCCGGGTGATCGTCCGGGCGTCGGCCCAGCGCCCAGTGGTACTTGCGGTCCGCTTCCTTGATGGGTAAGTCGTTGATGCTGGCGATGCGACGGCGCATGAGGCCGTGTTCGTCGAACTCCCAGTTCTCATTGCCATAGGAGCGAAAGCAGTTGCCCGAATCGTCGTGCCACTCGTAGGCGAAACGAACCGCGATACGCGCCTCGTGAAAGGCCCAAAGCTCCTTGATGAGGCGATAGTCTAACTCTTTTGCCCATTTGCGCTGGAGGAACTGCACGATGGCGTCGCGACCTGACACAAACTCGGCGCGGTTGCGCCACGTGCTGTCGGCGGTATAGGCCAGCGAGACACGCTGGGCATCGCGCGTGTTCCACCCATCCTCGGCCATGCGCACTTTCTGCGTCGCGGTTTCATGGGAGAAGGGTGGGAGAGGAGGGCGGCTATTGGGCTTCTCGGTCATTCATGCTCCTAGTTCGTTGCACAGTTGGGTTCCATCTGAAACGTGCTGAAAGGGAGTTCATCACTCCGGCAATTTCGAACGTGCCGTCACCATAAT
>JBPCNK010000150.1:0-6760 GCA_051001345.1 Acidobacteriota bacterium
CCCTAGGCGAGAGCTTGTTGGAGAGCCGGACGCGGGAAATCTGCATCTCCGGTTCGAGGAGGGGAAGGTGAGTCGGGCTACTGCTAGCCTCGCTCTCCTTCCTACTCTACCGGCACTGATGTTCGCGGAACTGATGTTTGCTGCACTGATATTGTGCTTTTCCGCGGCACGTCCGTGCCAACCGCTGTACAATCCCCGGCGTGACGCGTTTATGAATTCGAGGATTCATCACCCCGGATGAAAAGGACGCAGCCTTAGGAGGTTCCGCCGATGTCAGTGCCGTACCCGGAAGGGTACGGGTAATCGACCACGTCCACGAGCTGCACGAGCACGAGCACGTCCACGATCACGTCCACGAGCACGATCACGTCCACGACCACGATCGCGTCCTGAGGGCGGATCAATACCGTTGGTATCGATTCAGATGTTACAGTCCACTTGTCACCAGTCGTTCTGACGTGACAGTTACTGGAAGATGACACTCTCGGCTGGAACCAGGCTAGGTCCCTACGAAGTTGGTAAGCTGCTCGGCGCGGGCGGCATGGGCGAAGTCTATCGCGCGACGGATACGAAACTCCGTCGCGATGTCGCGCTCAAGGTCCTGCCCGGAGAGTTTTCACGCGACGACGAGCGCATGGCGCGCCTGGAGCGCGAGGCGCAATTACTGGCTTCGCTCAACCATCCCCACATCGCGGCAATCTACGGGCTGGAAGAATCCAACGGCGTGCGCGCGCTGGCGATGGAACTGGTGGATGGACCCACGCTCGGCGAGCGCATAGCAGCCGGGCCCATCCCAGTTGACGAAGCGTTGCCGATTGCCAGACAGATCGCCGAAGCGCTCGAATATGCCCACGACAAAGGAATCATCCACCGCGACCTCAAACCGGCCAACGTAAAGATCACGCACGACGGCAACGTGAAAGTGCTGGATTTCGGATTGGCCAAAGCGCTCGAAGGCGACCCCGCCGCAGTCGACGCAGCCAAGTCGCCGACGATCACCTTTGCGGCCACGCAGGCGGGCGTGATCATGGGAACGGCCGCCTACATGTCACCGGAGCAGGCCAGAGGTAAGCCGGCCGACAGGCGCTCGGACATCTGGGCCTTCGGCTGCGTGCTGTATGAAATGTTGACAGGCCGGCCTGCCTTTGAGGGCGAGACAGTGTCAGATACTTTGGCCGCGGTGTTGCGCGCCGACATCGACTGGCGCTCATTGCCGGCGGCGGCGCCTCCCTCCATCCGCCAACTGCTGCGTCGCTGTCTTGACCGCGATCCCAAACGCCGCTTGCAATCCGTCGCCGAGGCGCGCATCGCAGTCCAGGTCACCGAAGAGAATCCGATCACGGCGGCCAACGAATCTCCCGCTGCCCGAGCCGGCTGGAAGCAAATCCTGCCGTGGGCTGCCACAGCGGTGATGGCTGTGTTGGCCGCGAGTCTGCTCTTTTGGCCTCCGTCGCGCGGCGCCGATGCGCAACCGTCATTCCGCCTCGTCGTTGCCTTACCGCCAAATGAAAACCTGAGAGCCACCGTCAAGCTCGCCACGGCGATTTCCCCCGACGGCTCGCGGCTAGCCTACGTGGCCACTCGCGGAGGCCAGGTTCAGCTTTTCATCCGGCCGCTCGACCAGTTTGAAGCTGCACCCATCGAGGGAACCGAAGGCGCCAGTAATCCGTTCTTCTCCCCGGATGGACAGTGGGTGGGTTACTTCGCCCAGGGCAAGCTGAAGAAGATACCTATCTCAGGCGGCGCTCCCGTGGAGATTTGTCGAGGGACCGAGGACGAGCGCGGCGCAAGCTGGGGGACGGATAATGTCATTATCTTTACCCCGACAACACGGCCTGACAAGGGCCTCTTCAAAGTGTCGGCTGCGGGTGGCGCCCCGGAAATGATTACGACACCGGATCGCGGTAAAGACGAGGGCAACCATCGCTGGCCTGAAGTGCTGCCCGGGGGCAAATGGGTTCTTTTCACCATCGAATCTCCCGGGCGTTCGAGCTTCGATGAAGCGCGCATTGGCCTGCTTTCCCTAGAGACGGGTGAGCGGCGAGTCCTCATCGAGGGAGGGTCCAACGCCCGTTACTCGTCCACGGGCCACATTCTCTACGGCCGAACGGGAAGAATCTTCGGCGCGCCATTTGATCTGGATCGATTGCAAGTAACCGGGCCGTCTGTTCCCATCCTGGAAGGTGTGAGAACACTTCCTACGACCGGAGCTGCGCACTTCAGTTTGTCCCGCTCCGGCTCTCTTGTCTATGTGCCGGACACTGCAGGGGGCGGTATTCAAAGCCTGCGCTGGGTTGATCGGCAGGGTAGCAGCACGCCTATTGCGGCGCCCAGACGCAGTTACATTTCGACCAGCCTTTCCCCCGACGGCGGGCAATTAGCCCTCACCATTGGCGCCGCCGATAGCGACATTTGGTTGTACGACCTCCGGCGGGGCATCCTGACCCGGCTGACCTTCGAGATCGGCGACGACTTCATGCCCTGCTGGACACCCGACGGAAAGCGGGTGACGTATTCCTCCGAAAAAAACGGACCTGCGAACCTGTTTTGGAGGCCCATCGACGGCAGTGCGCCGGAGGAGCGCTTGCTGGAAAGCCGCTATGATCAGTACCCGGGTTCCTGGTCGCGCGATGGACGCCTGTTGGCTTATGAGGAAGAACACCCTGATACACAAAAGGACATTTGGGTTCTGCCCCGCGACGGTGATCGGAAACCACGGCCATTTTTGCGGACACCCTTCGACGAAGAGGCTCCCCGATTCTCACCCGATGGGCGCTGGATTGCCTATACCTCCACTGAGTCAGGACACGGCGAAGTTTATGTGCAGGCCTTTCCGGGTCCAGGCGGCAAGAGGCAGATTACCACCGGGGGTGGCCAGGGACCGGTCTGGGGCCCCAACGGAAAGGAGCTGTTCTACTTGAATCCGGAGAATCGATTGATGGTGGTATCTGTTGAGACCCATCTGAGTTTTACAATCAGCGTTCCCAGGCAGATTTCGCCGATGCCGACCGCGCTCGGCACGCGCTATGGGCGAGTTTATGACATCACTCCAGACGGTCGGCGTTTCGTTGTCGTCAAAGAGGACGAAGAATCGGGATCGACCCACTTGAACGTCGTCCTCAATTGGTTCGAGGAGCTGCGCCGCGTTGCTAAATAGTCGCGAGTCGCGGGTCGCGAGTCGCGAGCGGCAGTGCCGCGAACATCGGTGCCGCGAACGCAGAGAGCGGTGACCACCGAGTCGTTACCGAACGTGACAATATCACTCAAAACTCGATGCCAGAGCGAGCACCGGATTCCAGCCGGTGTGCTTTTTCGTTTGCGAGTTCCCTTGGAAGTATCAGTGCCGCAAACAGCGCAAGCAGAGACCATCGAGTCGTTGATTCTTACACATAGAGGCTTGAACGGTATGCGGACAAACATCGACATCGACGACCGCCTGATGCGCCAGGCGATGCGAACAAGCGGAGCCCGGACGAAGCGAGCGGCCGTCGAAGCGGGATTGCGTTTGCTCATCCGGACTCGGGCGCAGACAGGAATTCGCCGACTGCGTGGCAAGATCGCGTGGGACGGCGCTCTTGCCACCTCGCTTCTCGACTCTCGGTAATCCATCCGTGAAGGACACGCCGCGTGCCGCAGGACAGGATCAAAGTCTCGGTGAGTGCTCCTCGGGCTGCAATTAACAGTGCCGCGAGCGACGCGAGCGGGTCCGTGCCACCGGCCTATCGCCGGCAGCTGTCTCCTACTTGGCGTCCAACATTTTTGTGTACAGTGTGTCCGTTCACAATTATGCAACGGACCCGCTCGCGTCGCTCGCGGCACTGTTGATTGCGGCACGGTTGAAGCCGGCGCGACCCACCTGCGCTCACTTCAAATCGATCAGCCAGATGTTGCCGGTTGTTTCGGCCTTCTCAAATACGATCTGGTTTCCGAGCGGCGACCAGGCGGGATAGCGCACGTACTCATTGAGTGCGGAGTAGTTTGTCACCCGCTGTTGTTTCCTCGTCGAGCGCGAGACCCACCAGATGTTCCAGAAGCCATTTCGAAATCCCGCAAAGGCGATTTTGTCTCCGTCGGGAGACCAACTGTAAGTCCAGCTCTGGCCACGATCGAAGGTCAATTGCGTAACCGGGCCGCCGTTGCTGGGCATGATGGCGATGTGGGTGTCGCCTGCCCGCTTCACTTCGAGGGCCAGGAGCTTTCCGTCCGGCGACCAACAGGCAAAGCCCGCCAATTCCTTGTCAAATGTTAGCTGCTTGGGCTGGCCCCCTGAAAGGGGAAGAGTCCAGACGTTTATGGTCCCACTTTGTTTCGAGTTGAATACAACGTGCGTTCCGTCCGGGGACAGCCGCGCCACGTCCATCAGCGCGACGCCCGTTACATCCAAAACCTGCGCCTCGCGCCCCGTATCGACGTCGGTAGACAACAATTTCCGGATGCCCGCCCTATTGGACCAAAAGACAACTTGATTGCCGCCAGGCAGCCATCCCGCCAGGTTCAAGCCCGGACCACTCAAATCGGTCATCAGTTGCACCGGGTTTTTACCATCGGCGTCCATCCGCCACAGATCGGTGCTTGCTCCAAGGCGAAGCCCGTTGAAAACGATGCGCCGTCCATCCGGAGAAAACATCGGCCAACTCTTGCGAAAACTGGTATCGCGCGTCAGCGGTCTGGGCGCCCCTGTCGCCTCACCCGACCGCGGTGAGACGGGCACCGACCAAAGATTGTTGTTCATCGACACGGCGCTGCAAGCAAGCCGCTTTCCGTCTCCTGAAACCGCCAGGTTCTTGAAAATGGTGGGTCCCGTGTCTTTGATTTCAACCGGCTGGCCCCGCGGGTCCCCACTGGCCGGATCGATGGGCGCTCTCCATAGCCCGGAGCGGTCACGCGAGGACGCGCTGTAGTAGATGTATTGTCCGTCCGGTGAGAAGACCGGATTTAGGAACCGTTGCCCCTGAAGGATGCGCTTGACATCCTGGCCCGCAGCGGTGACCGACCATACTTCCGACAAGCTGATGTCGCTGGTGACGAAGATGATTCGTTTGCCATCCGGAGACCAGCACGGAGATCCATGTCCGCCCTGCGGGATTCCTGCCTTTGTAATCTGTCGGGGCTGTCCGCCTTGTAACGAGACTGTCCAGATCGTCGAGGGCGGCATGGCCGGGAAACTCGTGACACCTAAATCGATGAGCGGGTCGGATTGAAATACGATCCAGGCGCCGTCGCGCGACCAGGCGGGGCTGGAACCAAAATCGGTAAGTTGCCGCGGAATGCCCCCCAACGCAGGCATCAGCCAGATACCGCCGCGATTTTTTTTATGATAGGCGATGCGCTGACCGTCGGCGGACCATGCGGGCTGAAAATTTTGCTCGCCGTCCGACGTAAGCTGGATTTCACGGCCGCCTGCCGTCATTTGCTTCACATAGATTTCAAAGTTCCCGCTGCGATCGGAGCTGTAAGCTATGGAGCTTCCGTCCGGAGACAGAGTCGGAAAGATATCCAGGCTCGAGGAGGTGGTTACCTGCGAAGTTCTTCCCGCCGTTGCCAATTCGGTCACGCCCGATTGTGCTGGATGGTAGAAGCTCCAAATGGCGACAGCAACCGCGCCGGTTGCCACCGCCGCCAGCGCCAGAGTGACCCAGGGGTGTATCGTCCTCGGGCGCCGAAGATCCAACGCGCCGGGAATAGACGCTGAGACTGACGACACTTCCGAGGGATGTTCCAGGGCTTCTTCAATCTCGATACGGGCGTCAGCGATGTCATGAAGGCGCCGGTCACGGTCTTTCCGCAAACAACGCCGCAGAAGATCTTTGATTCTTGAGGGTGTATCGCCGGGTAAGGCATTCCAGTCCGGGTCGCGCCCGAGAATGGCGGCGATGCTGTCGGAAACGGTGTCTCCGGCGAAGGGTCGTTGGCCGGTGAGGCACTCGTAAAGCACGCAACCGAACGACCAGATGTCGGTGCGCTTATCGAGCGGCTTGCCTCGCGCCTGCTCCGGGCTCATATAGGCGGCTGTTCCAAGAATGACTCCGCTTTGCTGGCTGGCGCCCGTCAGCGTCGGAGACATGGTCAGATTGGGGGACGATTCCTCGGTTGTAAACGCTTTTGCCAGGCCAAAGTCGAGAACTTTGACCTTTCCCTCCGGGGTGACTTTTATGTTGGCGGGTTTCAAATCGCGATGGATGATTCCTTTTTCGTGAGCAGCCTGCAGGGCCTCGGCAATCTGGCGGCAGATTTCCAGGGAGTCTTCAATTCCGAGCGTGTGTGATGGTTGGCTAGATTGGCCTCTGGCTGACGCTCGCGGGACCGAGGTGGCCGCGATGCGCTCGGCCAGCGTCTCTCCAGGAATCAATTCCAGAACGAGGAACCGCATACTGCCGGATTCCTCCAGGCCGTAGATGCTGCCAATCTTGGGATGATTTAGCGAAGCCAGCAGCCGGGCTTCGCGTTCAAATCGCGCCAGCCGCTCCGGATCATGGATGAACGCATCCGGCAGGACCTTGATGGCAACGTCTCGTCCGAGCCGCGTATCGTGCGCGCGGTAGACCTCGCCCATTCCTCCCGCACCGATCAACTGGAGGTTTTCGTACGCGCCGAGACTACTTCCGGAAGGGAGCGGCATTTTGAAGACCGAGTATAAATGATTTTGGCCTCGGCATCAGAGCCGCGATATCAGAGCCGGTAGAGTAGGAAGGAGAGCGAGGCTAGCAGTAGCCCGACTCACCTTCCCCTACTCGAACCGGAGATGCCGCTTTCCCGCGTC
>JBPCNK010000151.1:0-6904 GCA_051001345.1 Acidobacteriota bacterium
CATCTTGCTCACCTCTCGACTTCCACTGGTACAATCAACTCCGTCGCCGCCTTGAGCGCCGCTATTGGCGCCATTTTTCGGTCGTTTCGCGACAGAAACTAACTAGTGAAACCTTCGCATTTCGCGACGATTCTCGATGACGCCTTCGTTCTACCGGCCCGCGACCTTCCGGTCGCGGCTCTGACTTTGGTTGCGGCCCCGACGGCCGCGCTGGGTCTCTGTGGTGAAGCGTCTTTCACTGCACCGCAGAGCGTCACTCGCTGCTAGGACAACTCGGGTTGCATGACCTCGATCATCGGCACCATTCCACCCGCTCCCGGCGAAGTCAGCTGAGTTCCGAGAGCTTGACCGGACGGCCTTCCCGGGCCGAAAGATCCGCGGCAAACACGACCCGATGCGATTCGAATGCGGTTTCGAAATCCGTCAAAGGCATCGGTTCTCCCTTGCGCAAACTGTCGACGAATGCCTGGAACTGGGGCTGGTAGGGATGGTCGGCTACGTCGCCGGAATCCACCAGCGGTGTCCCCAGCGTGCTCCAGCGATCTTTCGAGGTTCCCTTGAGACGCTGCGAATAGAACCGGTTGTCGAGCAGGCTTCCTTCGCTTCCAACTAGATGGATGTGGAAGTAATAGGGCTGCAGACAGTCCACCACAGAGGAAACTTTGCCCAGCTTCCCATGGCTGAATTTGAGAATCGTCACCGAAGTCGTGTCGTATTCGTAGGGTTGGAAAACCGGATTGCTCGAACGGCCGCTGTAGCTGGTGACTTCTTCCACTCTCGAATCCATGAAATGGAGTAAAAGGTCCAGCGCATGACATCCCGCCGTCAACAGGCTGCTGCCGCCGAAATCCTTTTTGACGTTCCAGGGAAACTGTCCATACCAGGGTCCGATGCCGTGATAGTAATCCGATTCCCCGAAGTGGAGTTCGCCGAGCAGTCCCTGGTCCAGGGTAGATCGAATGGCCTGGGCATGCTGGCTGAAGCGGACTTCAAAGCAGACGCAGGCCTGCACACCTGCCTTGCGGATGGCCTCGCGCACGGCTTTGGCGCTCTCGAAATCGATGGAGATTGGCTTTTCGATGATCAAATGCTTGCCTGCCCTGGCCGCCGCGATGGCCTGCTCGGGGTGAAGCGGATGAGGAGTACAGATGTCGACGATGTCTATGCTGGGATCCTTCAAGAGAGAGTCCAGATCACGGTAGGCCTTAAGCGGCGCGCCATACTGGCGCTCCAGTTCCTTTTCATCCAGGTGTCTCCTCGAACAGACCGCCGTGACACTGGCCCCTTCGACCGATTTGAAAGTTTCGATGTGAGCACCAGCAACCCACCCGAGACCGACGACTCCAATTTTCAACTCACTCATGGGAATTTTTTCCTTTGCATGGATGCAAAACAGAACCTTTTCGCGTGCCAAGATGTTGCCACTGATTGCCCACTCGCTTACGCTCGTGGCTCGGGACTCTTTTTCCGCAACCCCAATCGCTCTAACTCTAACAGAAGCATTCTGAGGGGCGGGTCTTTCGCGAATTCCATCCTCTCACGATCTCTTCCAGAGATTACCAACGAGCGCAGGCACAAAACAGGCACTCGTAGCCGAGGAGTATCTGCCCATTCCAAAAACCTCAACCGAGATCCGATCCGAGCGCGACCGCAGCGGTACTTGCGCCGAATCAAGTTCGACCAGCAGTCAATGGCCACGTCGATCCGCCAGGCACAGCAGCGGGCAGAACCGTTTTACTTCGTCCCAGGAGAGAGGCGCCAGCATTTCGGGCATGGGGTCTCCCTCGGCGTCGTCAAAGTACGTCAAGGATTTCAGGACGTACTGGAAGTTGTAATGGGTTCGTTCGTACTTCCGCCTGAACATCTCGGTCAGCTGCTGCAAGCCGTGGCGCTCGGCGGCGGCATACACATCTACGAAGTCGCGCTTTTTCCCTCCGCTCAAAATCGCGCTGATCTTCATGCAGGCAATGTCCCTGGCGTCAGCGACAGCTACCTCAGCGAACGATTCGAGTGGAAACAGCTTCGGGTAGTCGTATCCCAGGAAACTAACCTTGGTGCCTTGAATGCTTGCGTGGATGGTCTGAGTGCTTTTCTCAACCAGAGAGACGCCGGTCATTTGCTCGACCTTCTTCAGCAGCTTACCCTCGTCAAATGCGTTACTGTTGAAGAAATCAAGGTCAATCGAGCGCCGATGGCCGATATGGAGGGCTAGACCTGTGCCGCCGGCAAGATAGAATTCCCCCACTACCGATCTGCGGTGGAGATCCAACAGCGTCCGCTCCGCTTCCGAGGCAATGGCTTCTCGATGCCATACTTTGCCGCGGTCATCCATGAAATTTCTCGTAATTGGACAAAGGAAAATACCTAAGGGATAACTTGTGCGAGCGCGAGAACCTTTTCTGCTGGTATGTTGTACACGAGCGCCCAGAAATTCGCCGACTTTCGGGAAAGGCTTCGGTCGGTATGGATGACCTCTTTGATCTCGTCTTCGGTGAATGTCTCTTTCAACCAAGCAACAGCCTCAGTGTCTCCATACTCGAGGATGCGGGAAATGGTGTACTTGGGGTGGGCAGTTGGTTTAAACTTGTTTTGATTAACGTCCCAGAAAAATGGGCGTAAGTGTTGTGGGATCATTGGTTTAAGTATATCATGTCCGACTCCAAAAACGCGCACGGCAATACGACAACGACCTGGGCCGCTACGTCTTCCGCATCGCCATCACCAACAGTCGCCTGGAACAGATCCAGAACGGACAGGTGACCTTCCGTTATCGCTACAGCCGTAGCCAACAGATCCGCCGAGTCACGTTGCCCGCCCTGGAGTTCATCGCGCGCTTCCTGCAGCACGTGCTGCCGAGACGTTGCGCCAAGGTGCGCTATTACGGGATCTGGAGTAGTTCCTGCCGCCCGCAACTGGATCAAGCACGGGCGTTGCTCGACGCAGCGCAGTCTGCCTCCGCCGAAACCTTGGCGCCTGTCACGCCACGACCCGAGACAGCCGCGCTCGTTGTACGCCGGACTAAGTGCTCCGTCAATGCGTCGCGCGCGAACGTGGCCCAAATCTCCGGTGTGATGGTCCCGCCGGGAACCAGCGGGCTGCTAAGTCCGAAGTAGAGAACGTTGCGCAGGAAAGGTGAGAGCGCCGGCGCGCAAGCCGCGGGGACCGGAGAACTGTTGTGAGGACGTATCGCACAACCGCCCAATACAAGGCTAAACGGCGGCCGACAGTGCCAAGACGGACCACCGACGGCAGGAGGCCGATTCAGCCCTGCCAGGCGGGTGGATTGTGATTCTTTGCATATTCATGTCACGCATCATTTCCCTTGCCGAGCTGCTCCATGGCGCCTAACGCTCCCGGTCCAGCCGCCCGTGCTTTCTGCGGGTCGGCTGGTACCGGTTGGTTCGTTAGGCCGCTAGCCTCTCCGTTGCTCATCGCCAGCGCGCCGCAGCAAGACGACGCCTAACAGGAAGGGCATGATCCATGGAACAGCCGGAATGCCCGCAATAAAGCCGGGACCGGTGTACCAGGCTGTAGACAGCGCAGTCGGGTCCGGGAACGCCATACCCCGCATCACAATGAACAGCAAGGCGACGAAGTTTACGGTCACGTACGCGCGAGTCGCTCCACGTCCAAGCCAGCGAGTTCGTCCGAAGGACGCCGCAAACGCTGCCGTCGCGAAGTAGGTGAGAACGCACGCGACGAAAAGCAGGACGTCGAGCACGCCATCGAGCGAGACGAGCGCGGGAGGTATCTGGCCAGCGTGCACCTTCGCGGACCAGCCTCCGACCTGAAGGGTAATCCAGATGAGATACGCCGGGCCGGCCAGCATGTTGGCGGCAAATCCGAGCGCCGAATAGAAACGTTCACCCGTCTCCCTGAGAGCTTCGCTGAGAACGACGAATCCACCCGCTACGGCGAACGACCCGACGAGTAGGACCAGATACCGCATCACATTCTCCGCCGGGGTTGCTTCCCAAGGAGTCGCAAGGCCGACCCAGAGCAGCGACACGAGCGCCCATGGCGCCAAGAGAAGTCCTCCAGCAAGAGCGAGCCGTTGCTCCGCTTCCGCGCCGGCTCTGATTTGCCGCGCGCCGAGAATCCACGCCGCAACGACAATCGCCACAAACAGCAGGCCTCCGACGGCCTGATAGACGCCTGGGACCCGGAAGGCGCGGACCCCCACGATGACAAGATCAAGCAATGGGATGCTGCAAAGGAAGGCGTAACTCAAACGTCGGGCGCTGTGGTTCATGCGTGTCTCCTTTTCCACTGACATCAACGCGGCCTACCGTCGCGCATCTTCGATCGGGCGCGCACCATTTGGGGTCCCAGTCCTGAAGCGATAGCGGCGTTACCCTTCCGTGGGCTGATCGGATCCCTCGCAGTTGATCAGCCACGGTATGCCGAACCGATCAACGAGCATGCCAAAACGAGCGGCCCAGAATGTCTTCTCGAGCGCCACCACAATCCTACCGTCCTTGGCTAGCTCACGAAAGATGCGCTCAGCGTCAGTCGTGCTCTTGATCTGGAGCGAGAGCGAGAAGCCTCTGGGTTCCTCATAGCGGTCCGGCGCTACGTCTCCACCCATCAATACCTGCTCACCGACCGTCAGACTACCGTGCATGACCTTGTCCTGCCAGTCGGCCGGGACGTCATCCGCCAGGGGTGTCCCCGCGTAGCGGAAGATCGCTCCGAGCTGGCCGCCGAGACACTGCTCATAGAACTTGAACGCTGCCTCGCACTGTCCGTCAAAGCTCAGATAGGGATTCATTTGCATGGTCGACCTTTGTCGGCGAGCAGCACGCGAATTTCTAATTTAGCTCGCCATCGGCCGCTGCCGAAAGGATATGCCTTGGACCCACGCGGAGTCTGTTTGGATCATCTGGCCCGAGTCTGGCTAACGTACAAGTTTCTTTCCGGAGTCTCGGGCCGAGAGGTTCACTCCGCGAGATGTATCGAAAGATTCCGGAAAGAAAACCGTTGAACTAAGCCGCAACGAGATTATACGAGATTATGGGGATTGTAATGACAGGATGGCTGAAGCTGGCGCAAGGGCGGGCGAATGGGTGCTCGAGTACGAAAGACTCTACCGGGACAGACTCACATCGCTACGAGTGCTGTACGTGGAGCGGCAGAAACGGATCGATCATCTACGCGTTTTGACGGCGCAAGCAAAGACCGCGGCGCTCGAGCTGGAAAAGGTACGAATCGGATTGTCGTTCAAACAATCCGGACTGGTTTCTGTTGTTTTCGATTCGATCGACCTGGCCCGGGCTGAACAGAAGGTTGCGGAGATTGTAGGCGAGCGGACAGCCACGGAACTGGAGATCCGGAATCTGGAGACCCGGATGTTGGCCATGGTCAGTAAAAGGGCATCAGCCCCGTGAGTGTGACGCGCAGCAATTGGAGGAAAGTGAGCGCGAAAACGGCGCTCGACAGGCACAAAACAGGCACTTGGGTTAGGTACGCTTTTGAGAGACGACGGCAAGTTCATGAAAAGAATTGGTGCGCCTGACAGGAGTCGAACCTGCGGCACAGGGATTAGGAATCCCTTGCTCTATCCGTCTGAGCTACAGGCGCACACGGATGCAGAAATAAGGGCACAGTATACTCGCACCGGTGCCGCAAACGACAGGGGGCTGAGATCAAGATCAACATCAACATCAACATCACGAACAGACACTGGCTGATTCAAATGCGCGGTGACCATCGGGCGTTTTGGCGCGGGGGCAATATCACCGCTCTCTTCGTTCGCGGCACTGATGTTCGCGGCGCACTGATGTTCGCGGCAGTGACGTTGCCTAATTCAGCGGAATGCGGTAGAGGTTACGATGAACGCTCGTGCGTACGAAGGCGTAGGTGGACCGCGTAAGTCCAGCCGCCAGGGATGCATGGTCGAGAAACTCTACTCCGGGCAACGCGGCCGCCGCGGTCAGGTCGGCAACTCCGGAGCTTGGCAACTGAGGAAAAACCTTGCCGGCCGGAACCGGCAAGACCACGACTCGTCGCTGGTTGCCACCCATGGTGTTCGTACTCAGCTCCAGATAGAAGGTCTTGCCATCCTGCGACCATCCGACAGGGCAAAATTTACAGATCGACACGGGCTGTCCGCCGTCCAGCGGGAATGCCTGGGTTTCTGTCCCCCCCACGGCAACAATCCATTTGCCGTCGGGGGAAAAGCGGTTCAGGAACAGGACTGGGAAGTCCAAGGCTTTACGCTGACCGCTCCCATCTTGGCGGCACCGATAAACGAAATTGGAACTACCCTCGACCGCCCGAAAGAAGATGTCGCCGCCGGGTCCAAACAGCGGGCTGTCGGCGTTGACAAGCGGCAGCCGCTGCGGCGCCGCACTGCGGTCGGTCATCGCAAGCCAGATGTTTGGCTTCTGTTGACTGTCAAGCGCACAGAAGACAATGCGCTTGCCATCGGGTGAGATGTCGAAACTCGAGACAGCAAAACCGGGCAGGAGCCGTTCGCTGCGTCCCGCCTCCAGATCGGCCATCCATACTTCCCCGCCCACAAAGGCACGCGTGCTCCCTTGGCGCACGAAAAAGTAGAGACCCTTTCCGTCAGGCGAGAAATGGCGGCTATTGGCTGCGCCCATTGAAACTGGCAAATCGGCGAAGCCTTCTGCGGAAACCTCACGTTCGCCTCTTTCGTCGGCGACCCAGACGGAACTCTGCGTCAGGCCCACCGACGTAATCAGCGAGCGGCCGTCAGAAGCTATCTCCACTCCTTGCTGTTCGGTGGGCCCAAACGTGATCTGCTCGGGGGCGCCTCCGTCGAGGCGCTGCCTCCATATGTGGGCTGCGCCACTGGCGCCGGAAGTAAAGTACATCCAGCTTCCGTCCGGGGACCAGGCTGCCGAAGTACAGGGGGCGCCAGCCGGACCCACCTGCCGGC
>JBPCNK010000152.1:0-6870 GCA_051001345.1 Acidobacteriota bacterium
TGCTCGTGCACGTGCACGTGCTCGTGCTCGTGGCCATGGCCGTCATCAAAAAAAGCGCACGGTGTTGGAGCCCACAGCTTCTATCAACCTACCTTCGGTAATCAATCCCGAAACGCCAGATGTATTCCTGACCCCGCTCGCGCAGGCCGGCGCCGCCGCCGCCGCTCAAACCCCAGTGCCCGGACAACAGTGCCCGAACTCCCAACTCCAGGCTCAACTCCGTGTCCTTGGGACGAATGGGTTTTGCCGCAAGAAACGTCAAGGCAAGGTTCACGCGATCGGCCACCAACCACCGGTTCGTTCCGGCGGCCAGCCGCCAACGATCGACTTCACTGACGCCAACACGGTTATCCAACCGCTTTCCGTTGACCGAACCCCAAGTGTGGTGACCGTTGAAGTGCAGGCCGGATGCCCCGCGCTTCCAACTGGCGTCCAACCCACCGGCAAAATTCACGTGGCCCGTGCTCATGCCGCCTGTGGGCGCCAGCAACTCCCCTTTGAGCTGCAACGCCGACGTGGAGTTCTGGCCGCCGTAGACCTGATACTGAATGCCAATTCCCGTGTTGGCGCCACCCCAGGCTGTATAGGCGTCGGAGTTGTAGCGCACGAGTTGCGCCGTTCCCGTCATCATCGCCCTTTGCGTAAGACCGTGACGGAAGTGAACGATAGCTTTAGTTGTCGGAAAATCGCCTGAGTCCTCTTCGAGTTCAATTCCGGTGTGGACCCACCAGGCGCCGGCTGGCATGCCCCAGGCATTCTCGAGCATTACGGCGGGCCAGAAATCCACGCGGCTATGATCCTGGCCAAAAGCCGGCCCCGCCATGAAAGCTGACACAACAATCAAGAGCCCGCGCTGAAGAAATCGGTTCGTCCAAAGACTAATCACTTAGGCACGGTACCAGAACGCGCTCTGGCTCCGCAAGCACGGGCACGCTACGGCATCTTTCGGTCTCGATAATCGGTGCTATCTTTTAGATGTGCCACGGCAAGGTCGCCAGGCACCGGTTGGGAGGTCGCGGGCCGGTGGCCACGGAGTGCAACAGTGCCGCGACCGGAAGGTCGCGGGCCGGCAGATAGGAAGCGGCATTGAAAACCTTGTTCAAACAACAAGGCTTCACCAATTGCTAATCCAGGAGGTTCCGTGAAAAACGAAAATCAACCAGCTACCGACAATGATCCAGCCGAACTACCAAAACAAACTTCAGAAAAAGACGCCTACGACCGCGCCGTCAATTCCGGGCGACTTGATGAAACAGCACGGCGCAAGATCATCGCCACACAGGCGGACACAGGTCTGGCGCCTCCGCCCGATATGACCGACGAGGAAGCCGAAAATCTAGGTGTCAACCGCAGCGCGGCCAAGCCGGCTATCAGCAAAGAAGATGACTATTCCAATCGCGTTCGGACGCTCTATGACGATCGCGAGGGTCCCAAGGACAAGGAGTAGAAAAGACGCCGATCGCAAGTTTTCCAAGCTGAGCAGGCTGGCGACCGAATCAGTGTTCCGTTTGCCAGCGGCGGCGAGAAGGCGAGAAGGTGCAGAACTCGCGGTCGATGGCCCCCTCGGAATTCAAGACACGAACAACACATACAGTTCCGGATCCGAGGCTCTCTTGGCGAACCAGAGCCAACGCCTTATCCAGGCTATCAAATGACAAGGGGTTTTCGGAACCGTCTGTTCGACGGATCTTCCAGCTCTCTTTGGTCGGAAAAACTTCCAAGATAACTTTAGCGGACCCCAGCATAAAGCCAACTCCTGCTGGCACTCCACAGTGGGAGGCCGACTATCGTTATTATGACTCCGTTCGTTCCCCCGTCAAACTCTTCTGGCTGTGTCTACCGCCGAGCAGAGCAGGAGCAGAATCGCTGCCCCACGCCATGGCAACAATCGTTCTGAATTTTCGTTGGTAAGATCGTTCCTATTTTCTTTTCAATTGAAAAACCCCTCAAAGTATTTTCCCTCGAAGCCCCCTCGGAATCGCTGTGGTGCAAGAATGATTCCAAACGCTGAGTCGCTTCCAAAAGTAGGCAGTAGGCAGCTTGTCAACCGTGGCCGCCACCGATTGCCCGCTTGCTTACGTGCGCGGCCGGCCGGACCAGGACAAGGTGCTGAGGGCAGCGCCGAGAAAAACTTCCCGAAGCGCCGCCGAGAGGGTTGCAGAATTTGCAGATATGTTTAGAGCTCGGGTGCCAGCTGGTAGAGGCTTTTTGCTGCTGCTACACTGAAAATGAAACCCCAAAAGTGAACGGGGTTTCGGCGAAGTGACCAAAGTAATCGGAGAACTTTGGTTACCGCAAAACGCGATCTCCGTAGAAGGAGTTCACTGATGGAACGCGACAAGAAGAAGGGCAGCCAGGATTCATCCGGTCCGAGCCGGCGGCAGGACCATGGCTCAAGCGATCAGAGCCAAACGTCCGATCGGAGCAGCCAGAATCGTAGCAACCAGGGAAGCCAGAGCGGAAGCGGTTCGGGCACCCGGAACATGAGTGGTTCGGGCAGTCAGCCGAACCGGAGTGGAAAAGGATCGAGCAGTGGGTCCAGCAGCCCCAGACGGCAGGACAGCGAAGGCGGCCGTCAACTGCGTGACCGTGATGACAGCGGCACATCCTCGCATGGCCGCGGTTCACGTCCAAGCGATTCACCCGATAGCGACGAATAGTGTACTCTCACGGGAAGACTCGAATCTCCCGTCCAGACTCGAGTCTTCCCTGATCTCTATTTCCAAACTGAAAACCTGAAAGAGGACAAACCAATGGCCCAAGAGACGTGTTCTCACACCGCCTGCAATTGCAAAATTGAAACCGCTCAGGGGATCACGCGGGATGGGAAACACTATTGCTCGGAGCACTGTGCGTCCTGCGCTGAACGCCCCGGTGGAAAATGCCAGTGCGGACATCCCGGCTGTATGTGAATCAGTCGCCAGTTGCCAGCAGTCGCGGAGTATCGCCAGCGCCGGTCAGTCGCGAAGCGCGGGGCGCCAGGCGCGGATGGGTTGCAGTTGGCGAAGGAAGGCTTGGCGAAACTCAGGTCGGCTTGACCACAGGGCCAGCGCGAAAATTGCACCGGCGCCAACACCCGCAAAACCCCAGCGCCCGTACGATAGCGAATGTCCGAGAAACGTGTTGACGATGGTTGCGGGAATCATTCCGAAAAGCGTCGCCAGAATGTAGCGGCGAAACGGAATTCTCAGAGCACCGGAACCATAGCTTGTCACATCGAATGGGATTCCAGTCGGAACCAGCCGTAACAAGAGCACTCCCCGACCGCCTTTGCCCTGCAGTCGCCGGCGCGCTTTCTCCAACCAAAGTCCGGTCTTTCCAGTCGTCCGATTGGCGCCCAACCGCCGGCCGATCGCGTAGGTGATCGATGCGTTGATCGAGGCGGCCGCAAGGGTCAGGAGGGTCCCCCACAGTGGTCCGAATATCAATCCACCAGTCAGTGTATAGAATTTTGCAGGCACCGGAATAAAAGGACGTATCGTCAGAGCGTAGAGACAGAAATAAAGTAGAGCGGCTTTGCGGAAGCCCAGCTCCAGAAAAAAGCCGTTTAGACCTTCCGGAGAAAGGCTGATCCCCTGTGGCAGGCTAAGCCATGCGAGCCCGACAAGGCCGGTCCAAAGCAGGGCGCCGGCCAAAAGCCAGCCCTTCTGCAAGCCCGCACCTTCTTCTCGCACATTGAGATTTTCGACGACGGATTCCAGAAACCCAACTCCATTCTGATGGTTGTTTTGGTAACTGATGGTTGTCTTGGTAAGATGCCCGACGGCTTAGAAAGTTGAGGATTTGTCACAACTTACGAAGGACACAGGACTAAGGACGAAGGACAAAGGACGAAGGACTAAGGAGATGACGAAGTACGAATACGACAAGCACGGAGGTCGCTTAGGTCCTTCGTCCTTAGTCTTTCGTCCTTATTTTCGTCCTTAGTCCTTAGTCCTTAGCCTTTCGTCCTTCGTCCTTTGAAATGCGGGCGATCGCCCTACACAGATCGGTGGGGGTCAGGGGCTTGACAAGATACTCTTGGAAGCCGGAATTGAGGGCGTGATTGCGGTCTTCGAATTTGGCAAAACCCGTCAGGGCGATGGCGGGGATTTTGCCGAGCGGTGGAGCCATGGCGCGGATTTGTCGAATCAGAGAAAAGCCGTCTTCGCCCGGCAAACCGATGTCAGCGACGATGACATCTGGGTTGAACCCGGCGAGCAGTTCGATGGCTTCGGGCGCGGATTCGGCCAGCATGGCGATGGCGCCAAATTGTGTCAGGCTCATCATCAGCATGTCGCCTGAATCGCGGTGGTCCTCGACGACCATGACCCGCAATCCGTTTAGAGCGTGTTCGGCGCCCAGCCCGAGGGATCCTACTGCAGCTGGCTGCGCCCGTTCGTTACCCTTCTCAACTGCGTCCGAAACCTGGACAGCAAGGGGAAGCCGCACGATAAACGTTGCCCCCTTTCCAAGTCCGGGGCTGCGGGCCTCGATGGTACCGCCGTGCAGTCCGACGATCTGTTGGCTGATAGCCAGGCCCAATCCCAGCCCTCCATACTGGCGGCTGCTGGAAGCGTCGACTTGTTGGAAGGGCGCAAAAACTTCCGCAAGAAACTCCGGAGCAATTCCGATGCCTGTGTCGGTTACGGATACTACGGCTTGCGTGCCGACTGACTCTTGGCGAACTTCGACGCTTCCATCAACGGGGGTGAACTTGACGGCGTTGGAAAGAAGGTTGGACAGGATCTGCAATAGCCGATCCGGGTCGGCGCGGACGACCTGATCGGGTGCTTGGGCGTCGACGGTCAGGCGGATCTGTCTGGCCTTGGCAGCGGGGCTTACCGCGGCGACGGCGTCGTGGAGCAACGGCGCCAACCGGGTCGCTCGAAGCTGCAGGACAAGCTTGCCGGCGGCTATCCGAGAGACGTCCAGCAAATCGTCGATCAGATGGGCCTGCGCGCGTGCGCTTCGCTCGATGACCTCCAGTCCGTGGGCGTGCTCTTCAGAACTGCCCAGCCCCTGCTGCAAGATGTGCACCCATCCAAGAATTGAGTTGAGCGGCGTTCGCAATTCATGCGAAACAACACCCAAGAAGTCGTCTTTGGCCTGGCCAGCCAGTTCGGCCGCCGTGCGGGCGGCCCGCTCGGCCTCAAGTAGGCGCGCCCGCTGCGATTCGGCCTCGCGGCGGGCCGTGATGTCTCGCAGATACGCGGTGAACAAGGGAGGGCCAGTGACGGGAATTCGAGTAATAGCCAGCTCGATCGGGAATTCGGTCTGGTCAGAGCGCATCGCCGTAATCTCGATCCGCTTGCTCAGGACCGGACCCTCTCCGGTAGCCAGATAGCGGGCCAATCCGTGCGCGTGACTCTGGCGCATCGCCGGCGGGACGATCGTATCGGACAAAAGCCGGCCGACCGCCTGCGCTCGCGAGTACCCAAAGGTTCGCTCGGCGGCCGGATTGAATTCGACAATTTTCCCTTCGTGGTCCATCGTGATGATGCAATCCAGAGCGGTTTCCACAATCGCTGTTTTGCGCGCTTCGCTTTCTTCGATGGCCTTCTGAGTTCGTCTGCGTTCACCCACGTCCTGAAACACCACGATGATACCGACCGTATTGCCTTCCGGGTCGCGGATGGGCGCTGCGTTCTCCTGGATCGATGACTGCGATCCATCGCGGGCCAGCAGAGTGGTGTGCGGGGCAAAGCCGAATATGACCCCCAGCGCCAATACCCGGTTGAAGCTGTCGTCGATGGGCTGCTGCGTAGCCTCGTCCAGAATCCGGAATACTTGGTGAAGAGGTTGCCGCTGGGCTTCGTGTTCGGTCCATCCGGTCAGAAACTGCGCAACCGGATTCAAGAATGTGACATGACCGGACGCGTCGGTTATTATTACGCCGGCTCCGACACTCATCATGGCCACGTTTAACCACTCGCTCTGCAAGTTGGCCTGGCGGGTGGCTTCCTCGGCCCGGTGTCTGGCCGAACGATGCGCCGAAATGAGGAGGGCGCTGCCGATGCTGACCACGCCATAAAGACCGGCGCCTACCAGGTCGCTTGGCCGCATCGCGGCGACAGGAGGCATGAAGAGCGTGGCCGCCGCAACTGCTCCAAGCGCTGCCGCAAAAAGCGCTGGGCCCAGCCCCGACCTCCAGGACGTCCAGACAACGGCCGCAAACAACGTTAGGAAGGGAATGTTCTCGTGTAAAACCGGCCCCAGCAACCATCTGATCAATGCTGCCAAAACGACATAGGTGGCTGCCCCGCCGTATCGCAGGGCCATTGCGCTCCCCGTCTTGGACATGCAGACCTTTCGAAACGCCTCGAGCCGCCCAGGTGCGCTCGGGCAAACCAAGTGACCGGATCCTGTTCAGTTTAACCCAGCGCCCAAGGACCTAACCGGCAGCCGGTTGACGGCTGTCGATCTGCTGCTAGACTCGGATTGTGAACTCAAACGATGAGCTGACAGTTTATGAAATAGTAGAGCGAGAAGGCTTCTGGGCGATTCAGAAACCGGAGGGACTCCACGAAGGTTGTTTTCCCTTGCTGCAACCTGCCTTGGTGTGGATCCGCCACCACGCCGACAACGCTGCAAAGATGTACGTCGTGCGAATCATCCGTGGTGACGGCGCCATCGAAGACGCGCTGAACTTCACGCACCGGCGCGACGCCCAACAAAACATTCGACCCGTTTTTGCTGGGAGCTAGTCTAGGGGTTAGGGGTTGGGATCAGGCCAGGAAATTACGAGTTACGAGTTACGAATTACGAGGCGGGCGAACTCAATCCGCAATCCGCAATTGCCTATCCCCTAACCCTGAACATATACGAACATCGTTTACACATTGACCCAGCAACATCGTTTACACTTTGTTCGATAAAGTAGAAGTTGGA
>JBPCNK010000153.1:0-3758 GCA_051001345.1 Acidobacteriota bacterium
GAGTCCCGCCGTCGCGAACCCAGCCGCGAATTCTCTCCAGGCCCTCCTTGCCGAGTAGCTGTTGCAGGCCGCCGCCGCTGTCGGGAAAAATCAGCACGTTGTAGTCTTTCAGCGCAACGCGGTTGAGCTGCGAGGCGCGGATGGCCGTATAGGGATATTCATACTGGTAATCGAACAGGTGCGCCATCCAGCCATACGAAAGCGTCGAGACGGGCGTGTCCAGGACGACCGCCACGCGAGGCTTCTCCACGTACACGACATTGGAACTACCCAAACTGATGCCCTCGTCGCTCCAGCCCGTGCCCGTCGCAAAAAAGCGCGCACCCTGCTGGCGGGCCAGCTTTTCGACGCGCTCGTGCAGGTCTCCCTTGTTGGTATGAACGCGCAGCACGATTGTGCCCCGTTTGAAACGGCGTCCGCCCGAAACGATTTCCTTTCGGGCGACCGAGACGTAGGTGTCATCGCGAAGCAAGGCGGCCAGCGCGCGAAATTCGGCGTTGGTTTCCAGCGGCATCAGGTACGCATACGTCGCCCGCCCTCCGGCAACCGCCTCGGACGGCGCCGCCGCGTTCTCGAGCGGCTCGGACTCGACACGCGTCGGCTCGCTGGTCCAGTAGGCTTCCAAGTCATACAGGTAGGCCAGTGACCAGGCTGTAATGTCATAGATCTGCGTGTCGTCGCGCTTATCGCGCCGGCGTTTTTCTTCCTTCAGGAACGCCTCGTCCAACGCCGCCTCCCGCTCGAAGATCGCCTGGATCAGCCGCTTGGAAGGCTGGTCGAGCGGGACAATCACCGTTCCGGCCGGCAGTTGCCTGGAAACCGCTTTGTCCGAATAGAAATCTCGCGCCGAGCGGACGGTAAAGGGCGCGCGCGCCACGCGCGCTTCGATTCCCTGCAAGAGCAAATTGTCGGTCAGTTTGCGTATCTTGGCCGGATCGGTCGGCGCAACGAGAAATTCGCGGATGGGGCCTTCGCGGCCTTCCCGCACCGCCGTTTGGAAGAATTCATAAAAGTCCTTCAGGCGCTCCTGCCGCCGTTCGGCTGTGGTCAGGCACGTGGACATCGATGCGGTGAAGTGATGCCAGGCGGCGTCGCGCAACGTCAGAATTGTTTTATCCCGGCGGCGAAAGGCCAGTCCCTCGGCCGAAGCCTGCTCATAGGTCATGCCGGTGGCGCCTTTGTAGAGCGGCCAGGAACTTCCATACCCCGGATAGAATTCTTCGTAGTTCTCCGCCGTGAAATAGTCGAAGCCGAGTTTATCAAAGTGGGTTGCAATGTCCCGGCCGTAAATCTTCCACCAGCGCACCGCTTGCTCGGGAAGATTCTTGTTGATGGGAAGAGCTGGCGGCGCAAAGTAATAGGTGCTGTTTGCGCCCATCTCGTGTAGATCGGCAAACACGACAGGATTCCAGTCGCGGTAGAGCCGGACCTGGCCGCGGATCTCCGGCTGCGTCAGAAAAAACCAGTCCCGGTTCATGTCAAACAGGTAATGGTTTCCGCGCCCTGCCGGCCAGCCTTCGTTGTGCTCGGCTGCGTTAGGATCCGGGTTGGCGACGCGGCCTTTCATCACGTCATGGAAGTGCAGGAAGCGAGCGCGGCCGTCGGGATTCTGCTCGGGAATCAAAATTGTGACGGTCTCCTGCAGAATCCGCCGCGTGTCGGCGTCCGTTCCGGCGGTGAGCTGGTAGGCCGTCATCAACGACGCCTCGGCGCTGGAGTGCTCGTTGCCGTGAACGCCGTACGCAAGCCAGACAATCGCGGGAGTGCTTGCGATGATGCGCACAGCCTCCGCCTCGGTAGTCTTTCGAGGATCGGTCAGCCGTCCGATGGCGGTTCGAATTTCATCCAGCCGCTTCATGTTCTCCGCAGAGCTGACAAGCGCGTACCAGAGGTCACGGCCCTCGTGCGAGACCGCATAGGTCCCGATTCGAATGCGCTCGCTTTTGGCCGCCAGTGCCTGCAGGTATTGACCGATGCGGTGATGATCGGTGACCCGCTCACCCACCTGATAGCCCAGCACTGCCTTCAGCGTGGGAATGGCGGGATCATACGTGCCACCGGGATAGAAGTCGAACCGCTCCTGTCCGCACGTAATTCCGACGAATAAGCCTAAAACAACCAACAGCACTGATTTTCGCATTACGTTCGATCTCCAAAAAAGGACGAAGTACGAAGGACGAAGTACTAAGGACTAAGGACCAAGGACTAAGGACAAAGTACAAAGGGACGAAGTACGATTACCAAGTGCCTGATCTTTCTTCATCGGAGACACCATCACAGACCCGCGACCATAATGCGTGGGCCGTGTTGGACACTACCACAAGGATTGTGAGGCTCTCCGGTTCTGTCACTATGTTCAGTAAATATCAATGGAGGAGTCCTTCGTCCTTCGTCCTTCGTCCTTCGTCTTTAGTCCTTAGTCCTTGCAATTCGTAACTCGTTTAATTAATTCGCAAGCGCGAGCAACAAAAGCAGATTCCGTTGAACACCACGATAGCTTCCTTCCGGGTCAAACCATTCGTCGGGAGCGTGAGCGTTGCCGGCACGTCCGCCACCGCCTACGGTGATGGCGGGAATCCCGCGGCTGATCGGAATATTGGCGTCGGTGCTGCTATAGGTCAACTCTGCTGCGATTCCCAAAACCTGCGAGGCGTCCTGCGCTATTTTCACAATCGGACTGCCCGCATCCGTCCGCCCGGGCGGCCGTTCGCCTCGTAAGATCTTGCGCGCCTGCACGGCGGTGCCCGACGTCTCGCTTGCGGCATTCTCGGCCCGCACACCGCTGTCGACCAGCGCTAAAAACTGAGCGTCCAAGCGGGCCAGGGCCGGTGGGTCCTCGCTGCGCAGGTCGATTTCCATCCAGACTTCAAAGGGAATGCTGTTGACGGATGTTCCTCCACCGACTCGTCCGACATTGTAGGTGGTCTTGGGAGATGCCGGAACGGTCAGCCGTGCGATCCCCTCGATAACGCGCCCCATGGCATGCGCTGGATTGGCTCGACCGAAGTTGCCCCAACTGTGTCCTCCCGGTCCGCGGAAAAACACTTGATAGCGCTTGCTGCCGACGGCGCCATTGACGATCCGATCGTCGTCGGCCCCGTCAATCGACACAAAGGACCCGATTCGACTTGCCCAGTGGCCCTTGCCAAACAGATGTTTGACGCCGCGCAGGTCACCCAGGCCCTCTTCTCCGACGGTCGCTACAAACAAAATTCCGTGGCGGGTTCGAACACCGTCTGGCCCGACGGCTTCAATCAGGCGCAACAGCACGGCCAGACCGCGCGCGTCATCGGTGATTCCGGGACCGATGATTCGCCGGCCTTCGCGCCGCATCGAAATCTTCAAGTCCTCCGGGAACACCGAATCCAAATGGGCTGAAAGAACCACCAGGGGCGCCGACTTGTCGGTTCCCTCGCGCAGACCGATGACGTTGCCGACTTGATCCTTCTCGACTTGCTGCAGCCCAAGTTGGCGAAACCGCTGCAATATGTATTGCCCCCGTCGATCCTCGTGAAATGGAGGCGCCGGAATCTCGGCGATTCGGATCTGTTCGTTGACGGTGGCCTCATCGCTTGCGCGAATGCGTTCCAGGGCTGCCCGCACATCGGGACGTGCAGCCAGTTCGGCCGCAAGACCCTGCGATCCAGCCTGGGAAGCCGCCAACGACAACCAGAGCATCAAACTAATCCCGAAATTGATTAGCATCTTTGCTGTGCTCGCTTACCCGGATTATTCACAAGTGCATTCACCACAGAGAC
>JBPCNK010000154.1:0-23624 GCA_051001345.1 Acidobacteriota bacterium
GAGCTCCAGGAAAACGAAGAAATGAATAGTCCAGTTATTTATTGGACACTACACTAGCTTTGCAGTACTACCTGCCGGTGCTCAATCTTGGCCGGTTCGAAGATTCCGAGATCCAGAAACCCCGCCAGCGGGATGTGTTCGGGCTGACGAATGAAGAACCTCTCGGCTCCCACTGGATCTCGTTCGTTGAGGCCCATGGCGGCCACGGCAGCCCAGCGCCGGCTAGCTCTTTCCGCGTCCAGGATGTCCCACCCGACGTGATCGATTGCAACCGGATCGGTTGCAAACAGCAAGGACTTGTACTCCCAGGTGCTGAAGGATTTTTTCCACGGCCCAGGCCCGCCTTCGTAAACACCGATCAGGCCATCCACGATGTTCAGGACCGTCTTGCGGCGAATCGGCTCCAGTTCGACGATTCTGGGAATGAACGTGCCGCAGCGGTTACCCTCGCGCAGCTTCTCTACGTGCGTTCGAGCGACGTTGCTGACTAGGCCATGCGACAGGTTTTTGAGCGCCAGCGTAACGCCGGCCGAAGCATGATCCTTCAAAGTTGGAATGTTGATGATTTTGTTGACGAGATCGCCGCTGACTATTTTGGAAAGGTGCGACTGAAAGCTCAGGCCCTCGGACGGATCGTACTGGGGCATCGTATAGTCGAAGCGTCGAAATACATCCGCGTCATACCCGACCACGTGCTGATCGGGAGCAGGCCGCGCACCTTCCCTGCCTGGGTCCCGGCCTTCCAGGTCAATCTGCACGTTGCCGCCGCGAACCGCCGAGGCGTACCATTGGACCTCGGGCAACTCGCTTCCGAGAAACTTCTCGTATCCGGCCTCCCGAAACTCGTCGGCGTAGCGCTCAAAGAGGATGATGTCGGAGTCGGCCAGACCCGCACTCCGCAGGCCTTCAACCACTTCGAGAATCACTTCGAAACTGGAGATCGAGCCGGGTTGCCCAGCCTCCCTGGCGCGACCGACCGGGTTGACCTTGATGCCGACCCGATCCCCGCTCTGAAAGAGACTCCTCCACGCCGCCGTCGCATCGGGTGCGCCCGTCAGCTCCGTGATTCCGCGGGAAACCATCGGGCGGACGTACTGTCGGTCGATCTTTCCGGAGGATACCGAGCCGCTGTGACGCACCTCGACGACGCGGCCAGGGTAGCGGCCAGGCAGAGCAAAGGCCGGATTGGGAACCTCGATGCATTTGCCCGTGAATTTCTTGCGTATATAGTCAGCCGGGCGCAAAAAGCGGTCGTACAGGGCAAAACCGCCTACTCCCGCAACACCGCCGGCGACCAGGCCCGATGCGGCGCCTACCAGAAAACGGCGCCGGCCGATCGAGTTGAGACCAAACTGATTCATCGCGTCTCCTTTCGACTGACTCATTGGAGATATTAAGGCCAGAAACAGAGGCAGAGTCTACTTATTTTCAGACAATCTCACTGGCACAATTACCCGAGCCCTCGTTCAATTTTTAGTCTGGGCAAATGAGTGCAGCTTGAGAGGGAAAACTCGCGAGATCGCCGTGAAATCTCGATCTTTGTGCAGCAGCGTGGCTCCGGACTCAACTGCAATGACTGAAATCAAACAATCAATCGGTGAGCGGACTGTAATCCCCTGTTTGCGGCACTTTCGGTAAAGCGAGGCAGCCTGAAAATAAGTGGCCATGCTCGGCTCGACAATGGGATAAAGACTGAGCTGTGTCCGAACAGCGTCGAAGTGTTTGTCGCGCCGAATCCCCTGGAGGATTTCCATCACGATCAAGCCCGTCAAGATCACAGGCTTTCCGCCGTCAATCAAACGGTGGAGCTCGTGTCGTTGCGCTGACTCCGCCCCAGTTAGGAAATCCACCCAGACACTGGTGTCTACGAGGACGAGGTTCGATCCTTGCGCCACGCGTCCAGGTCTCCTTCCCAGCGGACCTTTCCTTCCAGCTGTAGGATTTCTTTGCGCTTTTCCCGAATTACGAAATCCTTCAAGGCTACGTGAATGACCTGCTTCTTACTGCGACAGCCGGACAATTTCATCGCCTGTTTGACAAGTTCGTCATCGAGATCGATGTTGGTGTACCCCATGGGCGCCCTCTTGTACAAAAAGTTCTACTTCATTGTACAACAATCTCGAAGCCGATTGTCGAGAGCCGGCCAGAAAACCCAGGGCTTATGCCTTGGCTTACGCCCTGGGCAATAATCTTCCGCCCCTGCGGGGCTTGCTAAAAACGACGAACCCGAAACCCAGGGCTTGCGCCCTGGGCTTTATTCTTTGCCCCCTGCGGGGGCACGTCATTCGGCTCTCCGCATCGGATGGGTGAGAGACTGTTGGGGTCTGTCGGGGGAGTCCAAAACGAAGGTCGCCCCGCAGGATCGCTTCGTCTACGGAGGCGACCGGCCGAGGAACTCAAATGCCTGTCGCGGGAGCCCAAACGAAGGTCGCCCGCAGGATCGCTTCGTCTACGGATGCGACCGGCCGAGAGACTCAAATGCCGTCGCGGGAGCCCAAACGAAGGTCGCCCCGCAGGATCGCTTCGTCTACGGAGGCACCGGCCGAGAGACTTAAATGCCTGTCGCGGGAGTCCAAACGAAGGTCGCCCCGCAGGATCGCTTCGTCTGCGGAGGCGACCGGCCGAGAGACTTAAATGCCTGTCGCGGGAGCCCAAACGAAGGTCGCCCCGCAGGGGCGAAAGATTAAAGCCCAGGGCGCAAGCCTGGGGTTTCGGGTTAGTCGTTTCGGCGAGCCCCGCAGGGGGCGGAAGATTTAGGGTGAAACCAGTCTGTCGGTTTTGAGCCGTTTTCCCCGGCTGACCTGGCCGGAAGCCTTTCCTACCTATCATTTAGACATTTTTTCCCTGATCGTGAGCCAAATCACAAGCTTGTGGGTAACCCTCCCCTATACTTCGGATTGTATTTTATTGGCGGTTTCGATAAACTTTTTCGGAATTCGGACATCCAGAGAGAAACAGCACATCTACCTTAGTGGGATCTCAAAGACGTATGTTTCGCAAAAGCTCACTGTTTTGCCTGATTCTGGCTCTTATCCCAGGCGTAATCCTGGCCGGCAAGATCCAGTTCTACGTCGATGAGGACGGTAACAAGATCTTCTACAACCTTCCTTCTGCGTTGGCCGTATCGGCCGAAGTTGCAGGCACGACCCCACAGCCGGCGCCGGTCATCCCCGAGCGCCAGTTGCGCGCTTCCCGATATGACGACTTGATTTTGAAACATTCGTCCACCCACGGCGTCGACCCGGAACTGGTCAAAGCCATGATGGGAGTCGAGTCCGGATACAATCCCCTGGCTCGGTCGAATAAGGACGCTCACGGCCTGATGCAGCTGATCCCGGGAACGGCCCGACGCTTCGGAGTAAAGAATATCTACGATCCCAGCGAGAACATCGAGGGCGGCGTGAAATACGTTCGCTTCCTCATCGACATGTTCAAGGGAGACCTGAACATGGTGCTGGCGTCCTACAACGCCGGAGAGAACAGAGTTCTTCGGGTCAAAGGGATTCCGCGCATTCGCGAAACGCAAGACTACGTTGCCAAGATCACGCGCATCTACGGCTCCAAGCAGGTGGCTGTGGCATCCCTGGTAGCCGAAGCTCCGGCGCAGGAACCCATCTTTCGGATTGTTCGAGCACGCGATGAGCAGGGCAATGGGATTTTCACCAACCGTCCAACTCGCGAACTGATCCAGATCGCATCGACCGAAGCATCCGGCGGAACGAACTAGCAGCCTTCTTTGAACCGGACTTCACCGAAAACTCCAGAGCAACTCGACCGTGACACCCCCAATTGCGTCAGTGTCCATATAAGCGAAACGCCCTGAACCCTGTTTTCCTGCCTCCCCCCAAGCGCCCGATTGAATCGACGGAAAACCACGTGCGGTCCAGTCGGTGATGACCTTGTCAATGTCGTCGACCTGAAAAGCCAGGTGGTGGAATCCTTCGCCGTGAGCCTTCAAGTGGTCCTCGTAGGCCGTCGGGCCCTGTAGCGGAATGCACCATTCATAGACCACCGTGCCGTGCCGTTGCCAGCCCAGATTGTGATCAAACTGGCCGGGCTGACCGCGGTAAATGCGATCGCGCAACGGCCCATGGGTAACGGCTATCGCTGGAAAACCGGCTCTTTGCCAAAACTCTGAAACTGGCTTCGGGTCGCGCACCACAAATGCGAACTGGGAGTTCTTCACGTCAAACGGCGCCCTTCCCTTGTTCGCGCCGGACGAGACCAATGGGGCGCCTGGATACAGGATCACACCGAGCGCGTATTTCCCGGTTGATTCGGTGTCGAAGTAGACCATCCGGATGAAGCCATCACCGGTATCAATTTGTTGATCCTGAAGGACGCCGATGCCGGCCCGACCCAGCCGTTCCAGTTCGCTGTTGAGAGCTGCCTGCGTCGCAACGTGATGGACCAAACCGAAAATGCCCTCGCCGTGACGCGCGAGAAAATCGGAATAGGCATTGCGGCCTGAAATCGGCTGGATCCAATCGATCTCCAAATCACCCAGTCGAGTCGTGGCGACACGGACCACCGAGGCCGAAGGCTCGCCTTTCCCCTTCAAGTTTGCCAATTCGATTTCGCCTTCGTCGTTGGCGGGCGGAAAACCCAGACGGCTCCAGCCGGATCGGACGCGGTCAAGGTCCTTGACGACCCAACTGACGCGGTGGACAGTCTTGTAGAACTCCGGTAGCTGCGGAGTTGGGGCAGCTTGAAAAAACATCAACGCGCAAAAGCTTGAAAGCAGGGTGATCATGGGTGCCTCCGGCTGAGGTACTGGTCATATGGGTTCGGAAGTGTCAGTGCCACGAAAGTGTCAGTGCCACGAACGAACAGAGTGGTGATATTGACGCGCGCGGCATGAACGCGATGGTCACCGCTCTCTTTCGTTCGCGGCACTGCAACTCCGGTGGGCCGCATGAAAAAACATCAACGGACAAAAACACCATCAGTTATTTTCACAACTACCATCCGGAAGACATGCCGTTGCCGTGCACGAGCACGAGCACGTCAACGAGTACGGTCCCGTCTTGCCTCCTGCCCCCCCTGACCCCTATGCTACAATGGCCCATGCCGCTTGTTTCAGGGAGTTGCGCCGTTGGCGCGGCACTTTTATCGTTCTTGTTTTTTTTATCCCCCGTAGTTTCCGCCCCCAACCGGCAAGCCGCGCGAAAGGCGTTCAGCCAGGCCCAGCAGAGTCTACAACATCTCGAAGGGAAACGATCCGAGCAGGTCACGGCACGCGAGATCGAACGCGTCATCTCCCGGTTTGAAGTCGTCGTGGCCTCCGATCCTTCCTATTCCGGAGTGGATGATGCGCTGCTGGCCCAGGCGCGGCTCTATCGCAGGCTGGGCACGCTGACGGAATCGACGCCCCACTTTCGCAGGGCGCTCGACCGGGCCCGATTCCTCGTGCGCGAATACCCCAGCAGCCCGCTTCAGGATCAAGCGCTGCTGGAAATCGGGATTCTCTATCAAGACCATCTGATGGACGGCGACTCGGCCCTGCATGTCTTCAATCAGATTCAGCAAAAGTTTCCACGGCGACCCGCCGCTCAGGAAGCAGCAACCCGTGCGGGCCGGCTCACAACCGCCATCAAGAGCGCTGGAGCCCAACGACCGGCGCCTGTCGCACCGACTGTTTCGGCCGGCGGGCTGTCGACGCTGCGAGAAATCCGTTATTGGTCTAATCAAGACACCACTCGCGTGGTGCTTCAACTCGATCGTGAGACCGAGTTCACCAAGGAGTTGCTCTCCGATCCGCCGCGAATTTATTTTGATTTTAAGGCGACCCAGGTAGCTCCCGAACTCAACGGGAAGTCCTACGTCATCAACGACCTCCTGATCAAGCAGGTTCGAGTCGCGCAAAACCAGTCCGATCGGGTCCGCGTCGTTCTGGATTTCGAGAAGATCCAGGCGCCGAGCATTTTCGAACTCTACAACCCGTTCCGGCTTGTCATCGATACGCATGCTGTTGTGACGCGTGCCGCCACGCCGGAGGCGCCGGGAACCCCAGCGCAGCGGGCGGTGTCAAAAACAACCGACAGCTCTACCGATAAGGCCGGCCGCCCCGTTTCAAAGACGGCATCGGGTGGGAGCGCCGCACCCCGTGCTCCAGTTGTTACGCGCAGCGGGCAGGGACTTTCGGGGACAACGCCGGCGGGCCCTGTGCAAAGTGCGGTGCTGCCGACGGCCTCAGACCGGAAGCAGGACGCAGCCGAATCGCCGGTGGTGGTTATGCCGAAACCGGCAGCTCCGACCCGTCAGGGCAATCGGACGCTGACGCGAACGCTTGGCCTGAAGGTCGACAGAATTGTTCTGGATCCCGGACATGGTGGCCATGATACCGGGACGATCGGACCACAGGGATTGCGGGAGAAGGAGTTGGTCCTGGACGTCGCGCTGAAGCTGAAAGACCTTCTGGAAAGCAGGCTGGGAGCGCAGGTCGTCCTGACGCGCAAGCGCGACGATTTTGTTCCGCTGGAAGAACGCACTGCGATTGCCAACCAGCATTCGGCCGACTTGTTTGTTTCCGTGCACGCCAATTCCAGCCCGAATCCGGATGTCTCCGGCGTGGAAACTTACTTTCTGAGTTTTGCCAAGACAGCCTCCGAGCGGGAAGTTGCCTCACGTGAAAACGCCGTAGCCCAGAAAAATATTCGCGATTTGGAAAAGCTCGTAAAGAAGATTGCCCTGCGCGACTTCGTCGACGAATCGAGCGAACTGGCGGCCGTCATCCAGGAAAATCTCTTCCGGCAGGTCAGTCTGCATCGCCCTCCGACGCGCAATCGTGGTGTCAAGCAGGCGCCCTTTATCGTGCTGATCGGCGCGCGTATGCCCAGTATTCTCGCCGAGATTTCTTTTATCAGTAATCCCGAAGATGAGGCCTTTGTATCAACCGGGCCTGGACAGTCGGTGCTGGCCGAGGCGCTCTACAACGGAATCGAGGAGTATTTCAAGGCGCTGGGCGCCATACCTGCGTATGCCAAAACACAGTCTGCTCCGCGCTAGCCTGGGAGCGCGGGAGCCCCGCCCGTATTCTGGCATCAGCCGGTCAGGACCGCGCAAAACGCGTGCGCTCCCGGGCCTGTTTCTGATCATTTGTTTCATGGTCCCATCGATTTCCTCGCAGACGTCGCTGGCCCAACAAGGCGTTCAGTCAGCGGGCGTATCCCAACAGGCCAGCATGCAGTCGCTGCCGCTTGCCGGGCCGTCCAGGGTCTACGAAGCAGGCCATAAGGTTGTGATGGACCGAAAGGACGCCGCCATTCTCAAAGAAGCGGGACTGACTCGTCTTTGGCAACAGAATGTTGTGGTGTCAGGCCGGCATTATCCAATCGAGACCCATGAGTTCGCCGATGTTGCAGGCGCGTATTCTTTCTTCCTTGGAGGGAGTGGTGGCGGAACTCCGCTGGCCGAAGGGTCGATGATCCGAAGCGCCGATGGATCGATTCTGTGCTGGCGTCAAAACTACGTTCTGCGAGTCCACGTCCCGGCGTCGGTCTCCGTAGCGGTGGTCGACGCTGTTGCAGCACAGGGACGCTCCTGGGCCGAAACAATCGGCGAGACGGCGCCCGTTCCCGTTATGGTCAAGCACTTGCCTCCCACTCGGCTCCTGCCAGGAACGGTTCGGTACGAACTCGGCGTTGCCGGCTTGGGCCGCTATGTCGATGCCGAGCTACTAGCTCAGTTCGAGATGCGAAAGAACGTGGAAGCCGCCGTTGGAGACTACCAGGGCGGAGGCCGCCTGGTGTTGCTTGGCTATCCGACGGCGGCACTGGCGCGGCAATACCACGAACGGCTCAAACAGTTCATCCAGGGATATCCCGTTCCTGTCGGCATCAAGCGGGCCGGCGTCATTGTGGCTGTGGCTTCGGGAATGGATCCGCAGACAACCCGGCAAGTCCTGGAGCGGGTTCAGTACGCTCCGTCGGTCAAATGGATCTACAAGAAGGAAGACGACTCGACCTACCTGCGGCGGCTGGCCGAACGTGAGGCATCGGGAGTGATGGGAACGGTCGTCACGGCCATTCTATTTACGCTGCTATTTTGCGGGATAACCGCACTGGGAGGCCTTAGTGTGGGCGTGGCCCGCTACTGGGCCAATGAACATTACCCAAACCGGGGTGGCCGGCTGCAGCGAATCGAAAGGATTCAGTTGCACCTCAACAGAGCCGCAAATACACGGAGCCGCGACCAACCGTGAGCGGGAAGTTACTGTCTCAGGGCAATCGGCTTCACCGCAGAGACCCAACGCGGCATAGCCGTAACCGTATGCCGTATGCCGTATGCCGCAGCCCGGCGACGGAGTGCCAACAGAGCCGCGGCCGGAAGGCTGCGGGCCGGCAAATAGGAAGCGAGATCAAAAATCTTGCTCAAATAACAAGATTTCACCAACTGGTACTGCAGAGGACAAAGGACGAAGTACTAAGGACAAAGGGCGAAACACGAACTTCGTAACTCGTAACTCGTACTTTATGATTCGTCCTTGGTCCTTAGTCCTTAGTCCTTAGTCTACGGACGAACGGTGTAGCGCGGCTTGGATGGATCGGGTTTGGCAAGCGACACATCGGTGTATAGCGATACACTCACCTGCGACCCTTTCTCCAGTACGACGTCCGGCCCGCGCTGTGCTGTGCCGTACAGAGCCCCGGCGGCGGCGCCGATCGCAGCGCCGACTCCCACGCCCTTCCAGCCGCGCGACGCAATGGCGCCGACACCGGCGCCCGTGGCAGCCACACCGCCGGCGGTCTTGACGGCTTCGACCGTCTGGTTGCCGCTAGTGTGAATCGTGCCTGTGGTTTCGTCAACGGCGCCGGCATCCTGAGATTCAGCGGACTGGACAACCGCCTCGAAGTTCCGCGTCACACCGCTGGGCAGAATGACGGTGTCGAATTGGAGTTCCAGAGCAGCCCTCCCGCGGACCCTGCCAGCGCGCTCTGTTCGCGCGACGCGGCCCAGAATGTAGGAGCCCACCGGGATCACGATTTCGTCGTTGATCGTCACCGGCACGGCTACCTGCGAGGTAAAGCGGTCTCCCACGGCCGCCGTCTTGGTTGTGACCCGGCTGGTCAGCGTAATGAACACATCGGTCTTGGCGGGAATGATAATTGGCTTTTCGGGTTCGGATTGTGCCGCCAATCCCAGACCCGCGGCACACGCCAGAATTGCAGTCAGCAACGCGTTTCGTCTCACTTCACTTTCCTCCTGCAGGCATCAAATCGAATTCAAAGAAGATCAGCTCCTGATCGGTCTGCATGTTGTACACCTTCGGCAAATACAGTTTTGTTCCCCTGAAAAAGTCCGGGGTGCTGTCGTGCTGAAAATATGCCAACCCGTGATCGCTGCTAAACGGGGCGATGATTTTCCTTCCCCAGGCCTTCTTGTCAAGGTCTTCGGCCCACTCATTGCCCTTGAGGGCGCCCAGCACCGATCTCTTCTGCCTGGTGTCGCCAGGAATCCTTCCGTGGAGGCGGGTGATCACGGTTTCCGGCGGCACAGCGCGCCGGTTTCCTTCGCTGGTTACCAGATAAATATCGCCGTTGCTGAGTTCGACGGGAAAGTCATTGTCGTTTTGCACAACCAGAAGAACGGCAACGTAGCCGTTCTTGTAAATGTCCTTGCGGTCGAAGATGCCGGTCAGTTCCGATTCCGAAGCGAAGGTTCGAGCGCCAATAGTAAGTTTCTGGAATTCCTGCCGAGCAACGTACGAACTGGCCGCCTCGACAGGCAGCGGCTTAAACTTGTATCCAGCTAACGCCAGACCGGCGACCGCCAGACCGACGGCACAAACCACTGCGAGCAATCTCATCCTTTGATCTAGATGCATTTTGTACCCATTTGGTTCAGTCCAGTCGCCGGTCGCCAGTCGCCAGAAAAACATGAATAATCCGGACTAGCGACTGACAACCGGCTGCTCGGCCCCAAAGAGTGAGTCGACAAAGGCCTCGGGTGAAAACTCCATCAGATCTTCGATCTTTTCCCCGACTCCAATATAGCGGATCGGGATGGCCAGCTCCTTGGCAATGGCCACGACAATCCCGCCCTTGGCCGTTCCATCCAGCTTCGTGATCACCAGGCCGGTCACTCCCGCCGTCTTGAGAAACTCGCGCGCCTGCGGCAAGCCGTTTTGTCCGGTGGTGGCATCCAGAACCAACAGCACCTCGTGCGGGGCGCCGGGCACTTCCCGACCGGCAATCCGTTTCATCTTGTCGAGTTCCTGCATCAGGTTACTCTTGGTGTGCAGCCGTCCTGCCGTATCGACAATCAACACCTCACGATTGCGTGAACGGGCCGCGGCTATCGCATCGAATAAAACAGCCGAGGGGTCTGCTCCGGAGTGCTGCTTGACGAGTTCCGCGCCGGTGCGCTCTGCCCAGATGCCCAGTTGTTCGATGGCGGCAGCGCGAAAAGTGTCCGATGCGCAGATGACCGGCGTCTGTCCCTGCCGCGCAAAACGCGCGGCGATCTTGCCGATGGTCGTCGTTTTGCCCACGCCGTTGACACCGATTACCATGAGCACCCATGGCCGCGCACGGCTTGTTTCAAATGTGGGTTGATAGTCGCGTTTGTTCTGAACGCTCTGCAGGATGAAGAGGATTTCTTTACGGATGAGCGCTTTGACATCTTCGGCATTCTGCAACTCCCGGCGCGCGGCGCGCTGGCGAATCTTCTCGATAATTTCCAACGTCGTTGCCACGCCGATGTCTGAACCGATCAGAACGCTCTCGAGTTCCTCGAGCAACTCCTCGTCGATCGTACGGGCTTGAACGACCTCTTCGACCTTCTGAACCAGCTCATTTTTGGTGAAGGTCAGCGCTTCCTTCAGACGCGCGAAGTACCCTGGTTGCTCTTTGTAATTAAAAATGCTCATACCAACTCAACATCTCCTGCCAGTACTTCCCTGCTGCCGCCATCAGGTGTTTCCAGCCGCAGTGCACCTTGTGAAGTCACCCCGCGGGTTATCCCTTCCAGAGTGCCCCATCGCACCCTCTGTCCCAGCGACATCGGGGCCGCTTCGCTCCAACGCTCCAGGATGTCGTCATAGCGTCCCTGCTTGTAGATTCCGTACCAATCCTCCAGGCCATCAAGAATCGATGCGAGAATGCCAGCCCGCGGCGGCATATCGTTGACTGCGTCGGCCAGCGCAGCCGCTTTTCTAAGGACTTCGGCGGGCCACTGCATCGGATACACATTGATCCCGATTCCAACGGCGATCCCTTTGATCGTATCACCCGCCTGTACGCTCTCGCACAGGATTCCGCCCACCTTCTTGTCTCCGAGGAGGATGTCGTTTGGCCACTTCAGCGAAACGGAAATCGATCCTGAAAACAGGCGGATCAACCCTTCCACCACGCCCACTCCTACGGCCAGCGGCAACAGCGTCAAACAGGCGCCGTGAGGTGGCTTGGCGATCCATGTCATGTGGAGTCCTTTGCCGGGCTGGCTGGTCCATTGCCGTCCTGCACGGCCGCGTCCAGCGCTTTGGTCTTCGGTGACAAACAGGGTCCCTTCGGCTGCCTCCTCGGCGCAACGCAGCGCCAGATCGTTGGTCGACCGAACCGACATGAAATAATGAATGTCGCGCGCCAACAGGTTCTCGGCGCGGCACAGACTCCGCACCTGATCGGGCAGCAGTAGATCCAGGCTGCGGGGAGCGACCAAGTGTCCCTCTTCGACTGCCAGGCCTACGCCGCATCGATTCAGCTGTTCGATCCAATCCTGCAACTGAGCGCTAGAGATTCGAAAACGCAGCGCAATATCGTCCAGCCGCAGAACATGACCGCTATTTCGCAACAGATACGCGGGCAGGGGTGAGAAGGATTCTTCAATCATGCGCCAGTCGCCAGTACGAATTGCGAGTTACGAGTTACGAGTTACGAAGGACGAAGCGACATGCCCTAGCCGAGCCCTAGTAGCCGGCATTATTCATGAATGGCATTCACCACAGAGGCGCAGAGGGCACAGAGGCATAGAGCGTCGGGCTTTACGCGCATAGCAAGGAATACGTCTA
This sequence comes from Acidobacteriota bacterium, assembly GCA_051001345.1. Taxonomy (GTDB): domain Bacteria; phylum Acidobacteriota; class UBA6911; order JACQSX01; family JBPCNK01; genus JBPCNK01. The sequence continues at coordinate 12,011 of JBPCNK010000154.1, forward strand.
CAGAGATTGGGATCATAAGATACCCAAAAGCCTTTGTTTTCTCTGTGTTCCTCTGTGTCCTCTGTGTCTCGGTGGTGAATGCACTTGTGAATAATCCGGGCTAGTAGTTCGTAATTCGTAACACGTAATTCATAGCTCGTAACTAGTCCTTCGTCCTTCGTACTTCGTCCTTTTACTCGATCGTGATCAAAAAACTCAGATCGGTAGACGGCGCTGAGTGAGTCAGAGCTCCAACCGAGACGCTGTCAACGCCGGTGGCCGCGTACGCGGCGACATTGTCCAGGGTGATGCCGCCACTGGCTTCCAGTCGAGCGCGGCCGGCCGTGACATCAACGCAGCGCCCGATCTGGCCGACTGTCATGTTGTCGAGCAAAATCCAAAGGGCTCCCGCTTCGAGTGCTTCGACCAACTCGTCCTCAGACGTAACTTCAATCTCCACGCGGGCCGGATTCCCCGAATGCCGGAAGGCTCGTTCCAGAGCTTTGCCTATCCCGCCGGCCGCTCGAATGTGGTTCTCCTTGATCAGGTACGCATCGTCCAGTGAAGTGCGGTGGTTGGCGCCCCCGCCGACAGTCACGGCATACTTCTCAATGGCGCGCAACAGCGGCGTTGTTTTGCGCGTGTCGAGCAGCACTGTCCTTGCGCCGCCCATGGCCAAGATGAACCGCCGGGTCAATGTCGCGATTCCCGACAGTCGTTGCATGAAATTCAGCGCGACGCGTTCTCCCGAAAGGAGCGAGCGCGCCGGCCCTTCCAGCGTCGCGACAATAGCTCCGGCCAACACTTCCTGGCCCTCGACAACAACCGGAGTAACCTCGACTGTCGGGTCCAGTTCGGCGAAAACCCGTTCGAGAAGCGAAAGGCCGGCGATCACTTGAGGCTGCCGCGCCACCAACTGTGCGCGCGCGTGGCGGTCTTCGTCGATGACGGCCTGCGAAGTGATATCGCCCCGTCCGATGTCTTCCTTCAGCGCAAATCGAACCAGCGTTGCTAAATAATCATCAGATAATTTCGCCACAACGTATGACATCTAAATTCTCAATGCTTCTCCGCAGCGTCTGCCATGCGGCTTCTCAATGCCTCTCCGCTGGGGCGGAAAGGACGAAGGACGAAGGACGAGTTACAAGTTACGACTTACGAGTTACGAGTTACGACCTACCAAAACACCTCTTCCTTAGTCCTTAGTCCGGATTGTTCACATAATGAAAAGCCTAGTCACGAATTTCACGAATTTCACGAATGATCACGAATCTATGAACGGCATTGAGCACCTTTGGCCGGGCTTGCAGTTTCAACAAGCTGTCTCGGCCACCGATTTGAGCACCAGTTGTCGAAACCGATATGTTTTCGTGTCATTCGGGATAATTCGTGAAATTCGTGACTAAGCTTTTTGCTTTTTTGTGAATAAACCGGGTTAGTCCAGTCCCTAGTCCTTAGTCCTTGGTCCTTTGTTCTTCGTAATTCGTAGCTCGTAATTCAGTCGTTCGCCGCGGCGATCGCTTTCTCTAGTTTTTGCAGCCGGTCCGACATTTCCGCAAACCGGTTTCGCGTGGCGGCGACCACCTCCGGCGGAGCGTTGCCGACAAAACTCTCGTTCTGAAGCTTGGCATTGAGCTTGACTACTTCAGGACGCAATCGGACAATCTCGCGTTCCAGCCGTTCCACTTCGGCCGTCCGGTCGACGGCGCCATCAAGTGACAGCAGGAATTCGCCCAGCTGAGAAATGCCTTTGACGGAGCGTCCCTGGGTCGCAAAAGCGGAAACCACTTCCAGTCGGTCCAGCTTCGCCAACAGCAGAACGTAATCTTTGCCGTCGTTAAACGCCGCCGAGGCCTCGCCGGAAACGATCAACTCCGCCGACAGGCGCACTCCAGGATTGACGTTACTCTCCGAGCGCGACGTCCGGATTTGTGTGATCAGATCCATCAGCGCCCCCATCTGTGCGACGGCTGCCGGGTCATCAAACATCGGCTGCCGGCGCGGAAAGGATGCCGCTGCCAGAAACTCTCCCTCGTGCGGAAGCCGCTGCCACAGCTCCTCGGTGATAAAAGGCATAAAGGGGTGCAGGAGCCGCAGCGACTGATCAAACACATACACCAGGATCTGTGCCGTCTTCTGCCGTTCCGGGTCTGCAACATCGCGTGCCAGCACAGGTTTGATCAACTCGATATACCAGTCGCATAGCTCGTGCCAGAAAAAATGGTAGAGCTGGTTGGCAGCCTCGTGAAATCGGAACTGCGCCAGGTTGCCGTCGAGGTTCTCGATGACTTCGTGCAGCCGGTGGAGGATCCAGCGATTGACAAGTCCCAGTGTCTTGTGGTCGTCGAGTAGATTTGCGACGGCGTTTTCAGCCACAGGCGACTGCTCGTCGCCGATGTTCATCAAAAAAAATCGGCCCACATTCCAGATCTTGTTGACAAAATTCCGATACCCCATCATCCGGTCGGTCGAAAACGGAATATCGGTACCTGGCGCCGCCAGGACAGCCAGGGTAAACCGGACTGCGTCGGTCCCGAATTCGTCGATGATCTCCAGCGGGTCGATAACGTTTCCCTTGGATTTGCTCATCTTCTGCTTGCGCTCGTCGCGAACCAGGCCGGTCATATGCACGCGCCGAAACGGGACATCTTTCATGAATCGCTGTCCCATCATGATCATGCGCGCCACCCAGAAAAAGATGATATCGGAACCGGTCACCAGGGCGCTCGTCGGATAGAACGTCTTCAGCTCGGGAGTCTCGTCGGGCCAGCCCAGTGTCGAAAAGGGCCACAGCGCCGAGCTGAACCAGGTATCCAAAACGTCGCTGTCTTGATCGATCCGCTGGCTGCCACAGTGCTGACACCGTTGTGGGTCCTGGCGGGCAACCGTCATCTGGCTGCAGTCGCGGCAGTGCCAAGCGGGAATCCTGTGTCCCCACCAGAGCTGCCGGCTGACGCACCAGTCGTGGATGTTGTACATCCAGTTCAAATAGATTTTTTTGTAGTTCGCGGGTACAAACTCGATGCGACCTTCCTCGACGACCCGGATCGCCTCGTCGGCAAGCGGCTGAATTCGGATGAACCACTGCGTCGAAACCATCGGCTCGACTACCGTTTCACAGCGCTGGCAGTGCCCGATGCTGTGCACATGGTCTTCGATTCTTTCGATCAGGCCTTGCGCGTCGAGCGCCGCCAGTATCTGCTTGCGCGCGGCAAAACGGTCCAGCCCCGCAAACCGCCCGGTCTCGGCGGTCATTTTGCCGTGGTTGTCGAGGACGCGGCACAGAACCAAACCGTGCCGGCGTCCCACCTCATAGTCGTTGGAATCATGCGCCGGGGTGATCTTGACGACGCCGGTGCCGAACGTCTGGTCGACGAACTCATCCAGGATAACGGGCAGGCTTCGATCGACCAGAGGAAGCACGACCGTACGGCCGTGCAAATCCAAATAACGCAAGTCGGAAGGATGCACCGCTACGGCGACATCGCCCAGCATCGTCTCCGGTCGCGTCGTGGCGACCACGACGTGGCCGCTCCCGTCCGAGAACGGATAACGCAAGTAATAGAGCTTGCCGTTCTTTGACGTGTGGATAACTTCCAGGTCGGAGATCGCCGTCGTGCAGCGCGGGCACCAATTGACCATGTACTCGCCGCGATAGAGCAGTTCGTCCTCATACAACCGGACGAATACTTCACGCACGGCCCGCGACAACCCTTCATCCATCGTAAAGCGGGGGCGCGACCAGTCACACGAACAACCCAGCTTCTTCAATTGGGACAGGATTCGAGCCTCGTAGGTCTCCTTCCACTTCCAGACTTCGGCTTCGAAGCGTTCCCGCCCCAGGTCCTCCCGCCGCACATTTTGCTCGGCTAGTTTGCGCTCCACGACGTTCTGTGCTCCGATGCCGGCATGATCGGTTCCGACCACCCATAATGTGTTATCCCCGCTCATCCGCCGCCAGCGCGCCAGGACGTCCTGGAGCGTGTTGTTGAGAGCGTGGCCCATATGGAGCGAACCTGTAACGTTGGGCGGCGGAATGACCATCGAATAGGGAGGCCGCGGGGACAGAGGATCGCCCGCAAAGAGTCCGGCCTGGTCCCAGGCTCGAAACCACTTCTCCTCGATCGTCCCGGGCTCAAACCCCTTGGGAATTTCCTGCATGCTCATCTCTTTGGTTTGGGCCCCAACCGGAATCCAGAAATACCTAGCTGGGCCGCCTGGCGGTGCCGCAACCAGAAGGTCGCGGCCCTGTGGCGACTGGACTCTTTCCAGTCGGCACATTCCTTGCTCCGTCTCCGCAAAGTCGCACCGGCCTGGCGGCTGATGCCACTCTGCCTCACTGCCGACTGCCGACTGTATTTTTCGTTTGGCCCGAACGTGATCGTGCTCGTTGACGCGCTCGTGCACGTGCTCGTGGCCGTGGTCGGCTTGTGCCAGGCAGCCAGGCCATTTTGTTCATTTGCGGAGGAGCATCACCTTGCGGATTTCCTCGCTGATTGTCGGCGCCAGCCGGCTCATGATCTCGTGAACAAGCTTCTCGGTTCCGTCGGCCTGCTGCGGCGACTCTGCCGCTGGTTGGTCGGCTGGCAAGGCCTGAACGACCGTCTCGGGCGGGGCCGACGGCGCTGGCGCTGGTTGAGCGGCCGGCGCGGAGACGGCCTGTTGCGATGGTGACAAATCGTCCGACAGCATCACGCGCCGTTCCAGCCTGGTCAGCGCTACGGTAATATCGTCGACGCCAATCGACAGAATGGACAGCCGCTTCGGGGCATGCGACTGGGCGCTTGGAACGGGAGCACTTGCACGTTGCTGTTCCGTGTTGGTGGTCGCTTCCGATGGAAACTGGTCGGCTTTCGCCAGCAGATCTTTGACCAGACCGATCAGTTTGGACGTTTCAAAGGGCTTGGTCAATGATGCGTCACAGCGGCAGGATGCGGCTTGTTCCTCGTCAAACGATTCGAAGGTTCCCACCAGCAAGACAACCGGCGTGCCGGGAGACTTCTCCTTGATTTGTCTGCAAACCTCGTATCCATCCTCGCCGGGCATGACAATGTCTGCCAGCACGATGTCCTGGCGAGACGCCCAGAAGCTGTCCAGCGCCGCCCGGCCGTTGCCCACACTGGTGACAACTACGTCCTCGTCGGTAAAAGAAAGTTCCACAACTTTCTGGATCGTCATGCTGTCGTCGGCGAGCAAAAGGCTTTTCATAATGGCGTGTACCGATCGCTACTTGGTTTTCTTGGGTCCGTCTGTCTTTGGTCCGTTTGTTTTCGGCTTCTTTTTCTTGGACTCTTTCTGGTCCTTGTCGTCCTGTTCATTGCCGTTTTCAGTCTTTCCCCCAACTGACTTGATCGCTTCTTCATAGGGATCGGGCCCGCCGGAAAAGGTATCCCACAGGTTGCGGAACGGATTCCAGATCGAAAAATCTTTTTCGATGCGGTACTGTTCGTTTTCCGCCGCCGCCTTCTCGTTGACCGCCGGTACGGGATGCTCCAGATCGATCAGCCGCTTGCGCGCTTCCTCGGCATGCCGGCTGAACGGGTAATCGGAGACGATCTTTGCGAAGTAAGCGACGCTTTCCTGAACGCGACCCTGCTTTTCCAGCGTGTCGGCCAGCCAGAAAAGAGTCTCGTCGGTTGCACTAAAGCGCGGGTACTTTGCGATTAATTCCTTAAACCTGCTCTCGGCGGCCGGGAGAGAGCGCTCTCCCTTCTCACGATAGAACTGGGCCTTCCCCTGGATGCCGTCGGCGAGAATTTCTTCGACATCACGCAGCGCGCCGCGCGCGACTGCCACCAGAGGACTGTCCGGGTAGTTACCGAAGAACCGCTTCAACTCGGCTTCCGCCTTTCGCGCGTAGGTCGGGTCTCGGTCCGAAGGTCGCATCAAGCGGATATTGAGGGCAACCACCTTGAATTGAGCGTCATCGGTATCTTCGTGTTTCGGATAGAAAATCTGAAAATCCTTATACTGGGCTTCGGCCTGCAACAGATTGGCCGTGCCCCCTTCCTTGTAATAAGAATCTCCGACGGCCAGGTAGGCTTTGGCCGACAGGTCACTGTCCGGGTACGCGCTAATCAGGGTTTGAAACGCAATCCGCGCCTTGATGAACTGGCTCTTGTCGAGAAACTTCATCCCGTTCTCGAACAATATCTTGTCGGGTGGGGTGCGGTTGTCCTGCAGTCCCGCCCCTTTTTTGCCGCAGGCCGACAACAGCAGTAGCACTGCCAGGGCCACGACAACCCATCTACGATCGTTCTCAAACATGAAACGACATTCCCCTTTTCTTCGACTAACTGACGACGGTCAACCCCGGCTAGCCGCGGCCAGTGCCGCTAATTGCTTAAACGCGGCTCCAGGTTGACCGTTTCCAAAAACCGAAGAACCCGCCACCAGCAAGTCGGCGCCTGCGGCGACAACTTGCTGGGCATTGTCCGGGCCAATGCCTCCGTCTATAGTAATAGTAGCCTGCGAGCCCACAGTCGACAGCATGTCCTTTAATCTTCGCACTTTTAGGAGGCTGTAGTCGATGAATTTCTGCCCACCGAAGCCTGGATTGACCGACATGACCAGGACAAAATCGATCTTATGAGCGATTTCTCCCACCGCCGACACGGGTGTGGCTGGGTTGATTGCGATGCCGGCGAGCACGCCTGCCTCATGGATCTGGTCGACAACCCGATCCAGATGATCGACCGCCTCGAAGTGGACCGCTAGGGTATCGGCGCCGGCTTTGACGAAATCCTCCACATACTTTTCCGGTTCGACGATCATCAGGTGTACATCCAGCTTGAGCCGCGTACATCGCCGGATTGATCGGAGAACGGGCGTGCCCATCGTTATATTGGGAACAAACCGGCCATCCATGACGTCAAAATGAAGCACGGTAGCCCCGGCCGCCTCGACCGAGCGAATGTCGCGCTCGAGGTTGGCGAAATCCGCCGACAGGAGAGACGGCGCCACAATCGCCATTACTTGGTCACCTCCAGGCTGACACCAGCGCCGCCAGCAACGGGATAGCCCGCCTCGGGGGTCTGGCGGGCGACAGTGCCCTTCGCGACGTTTTCGTACAGGCGGTAGGTCACGGCTCCCACTCTCAGGTTGAAGCGTTCCAGAGCCGCAATGGCCTGGTTGAATTCCTGGCCGATCAGGTCGGGCATCACGAAGGTGCGCGACGTGCTCCCGTTGCTGATCAGCAGGTCGATCTTGCGATTGACGACTTCCTTGGTGTTCGGTTCGGGAGTCTGCGCGATGATTTCATCAGGAGGCGCATCTGCCGAGATGTAGCCGATATCCCCCAATTCGTATCCGCGCTCTTCGGCCATCAGACGCGCAGCCCGCAAAGTCGCCCCCGCCAGGCTGGGCGTCACGCTGCGGCGTGGTCCCAGGCTGACAACGACACGCACGTCGCGGCCTTCTTTGATTGCTGTTCCAGCAACCGGACTTTGCACCAGAACGGTGCCGGGAACTGCCGGGTCATATCGCTCGCCCAAAATCTTCAGTCCGAGATCGGTCGCCTCCAGCAGGACCTTGGCCTGCGAAGAGCTCTTTCCAACTAGCTGTGGGATTTGGACTTCACCGCTGCGAATAATCAGGCGCATCGTGGTAAAGGCACTAATGGCGCCGGCCAGCAGCAGGATCGACCCCAGCAAAACGATACGGCCAACGCGAAAGAAGCGCCGTCTGAGAGCCGCCGCATCGGAAACCATATCAGGCTCCAGGCTCCAGGCTCCAGGCTCCAAGGCTCCAAGGATAGCAAGCTGCGGATTGTTGATCAAACGACGGGGGTGCAGATCGATCGTCGATCCATTCGCGATTCGCATTCGCAACCACGATTCCCGACCCCCTGAAACGCGACCCCTGACCCCTGAAGCCTGAAGCCTGACCCCTACTATTTGACTGCGGTGAACATGATCTCTACGAGGCCATCGGGAGCCACCAGACCGGATTGAACCGTCGCGCGAGCGGGAAAGTCGGCCTTGAAAATCTCCCGGTAGGCTCCGTTCATCGCCGCGAAGTTCCCCGCGTCGGTCAGATAAACGACACCATCGACAACGTGGCTCCACTCAAAACCTGCCGCCTTCAAGGTTCGGCCGATGCGCACAAGCGTCTCGCGGGTTTGGGCCGCCGTGTCCGTGCGCGTCGCTTCCGTGTTGCCGAGCATCCCGGACAGATACAGCCGGTTTCCAACGCGGATCGCGGAACTCAAATTTGGACTGGGCTGGGCCGAGGCGCCGTCGGCGTTTGGCGTTGTGATCGCTTCGCGTTTCGGGCCCTTGACGGCGACCAATGTGACCTCGATCAAGTACTGGGGCCCCATCAAGCCGGAACGCACAGTCGCGCGCGCCGGAGGACTCTGGCCGAAATAGCCGCGGTAGGCCGCGTTCATCGCCTGGAATAGTGCTGTGTCGGTGATGAAGACGCGAGAACTAACCACGTCGGCATGGGACATTCCTGCCGCCTCTAAAATCTCCCCGGCATTATCCAGGATGGTCTTGGTCTGCGTGGTGATATCGCCTGCAACGACGGTGTTATCCTTGCCGTTGCGGGAAACCAGACCGGACACAAAGAGCGTGTCGCCCGATTGGATTCCGTAGCTGTACGGACTGGGCGACTTGACCCAGTGATCCGGATGGACGACGCGCCGCTCGGCCCCATTTGGAACGGCCACCATGGAAATTTCGACCAACCCCCCGGGTAACACAAAGTCGGCCACGACGGTGGTGCGTGCAGGCGGGTCTTTCGGGAAATAGCCGCGATACACTTCATTCATCGCCTGGAAATCTGAGCTGCTTTTCAGGTACACGTGAACGGACACGACATTGGAAAGGCTCGATCCGGAGGCATCGAGCACGCCCGACAGGTTGTCCAGAACCCGGCGAGTCTGCGCGCGGATGTCCCCGGTCGCCAACTTTCCCTGGTCATCGATAGCCATCGTACCAGCCAGATAAATCAGGTTGCCTGCCCGTACGGCAGGACTGAATGGGTAACCGAGGTCAGGACCTACCTTGATGATCTTCTTGGCTGACTGCATCGCAGAAATCTCCAGGACGCTGAGGACGACGAGAACAAAGAAGCTGCTTTTTGCTAGGCGCATGGCAGCATTGTAACCGAACTACGAAGGACTGAGTACGAAGGACTAAGGACGAAGGACAAAGGACAAAGGACGAAGTACAAAGGATGGAGTACGAAGTACGACGGGAAAATGGTCCTGGGCGCCCCGCATCGTCCTTAGTCCTTAGTCCTTAGTCCTTCTTCATTCGTAATTCGTCCTTGTACACGAGAAAATCCGTGGCGGGCGGTAACGCACCGACCTGTCGAAGCATCGTTGCGACCTGGCCACGGTGATAGGTTGAATGATTGACCAGATGGAGAAGCAAGTCTTCGAGGGCGTATCGCCATCGCTCGCCTTTGAAGTTCGTGTAGCTGACTGGCTGTTGCATTTCCTGCTCGCCCAGCGCAGTCAGGAAAGTCGCACGCTCGGCCTCGATCCCCTTGAGTTTTTTCCGGAGCAGCTCCAGTGGTGACCCGACAGCCCACTCCGGGATAAGCGCAGGGCTTTCGCCCTTCCACCGCCGCAGCCACACCCACTCAACCGCGATAACGTGGGAAAACGTGTCTCGAATTGAAGGAAAGCTACTAGCGAGAGGTCGAGTAAATTGCTCATCGCTCAGCTGTCCGACAGCGTCCAGGAGCCGCACATTGGCCCATTCGTTGTAGACGAACAGCACTCGTATTTCGGTGACATTCATCCTGGCCTCTCCCTATTTCAGCCACCGTGCCGCCGGCGGCGCCACAATCAACGGTGCCGCGAACCGGCAGTGCACGAACGCCAGAGAGTGGTTGTATTGTCCCACCTGCCGCCAACTCGGGGGTCACCGCTCTCTTCGTTCGCGGCACTGAAAATCAGGCGCCGATCTCATCCACTTGAAAATTGTTAACACCCTTCGTCTTTCGTAACTTGTAATTCGTAATTCGTAACTCCTTCGTCAGAAGCTCGCACTCAACCGAAACACAGCACCGAAGAAGCCGTCGATGTCATCTTCGGCGGGGAAGGTTCGAAAATAACCCTGCGTATCGACCAATCGTTTGAGGGCGGCTTGGGCTGGAAACAGCCGTCGATAGTGTTTCTGCGATGCGAGGAACGCTTCGACTACCTGTTCGTTTTCCTCCGGCTCGGTCGAACAAGTGACATAGATCAGGTGCGGCGCCTGAACGCCAGCGGCACTTTGCAATATGGCGAGTTGCCGCTCCTGAAAGCGCGCCAGATCGGCCGCTTCGATTTTCCAGCGGATGTCTGGATTGCGCCTGATTGTTCCCAACCCCGAGCAGGGCGCGTCGACAAACACCAGGTCGGGTTTGAAACCGATGGGCAGGCGTTGCCGGGCGTCAGCGGCCACAATCGCGACATTATCGAGGCCATACAGAATCCGGCGCCTTTCCATCGCCAGCGCCCTCTCGACATTGATGTCAAACGAACAGACTTCCAGGGCTCGATCTCTGGCCCAAAAAAAACTCTTGCCGCCGGGAGCGGAGCACAAATCGACAATTTTGCTCACTCCCCGTAATGTACCCAAGGAGGCCGCCAACTGCGAGCCTTCGTCCTGCAACCATGCCAAACCGTTTTTGAAGGCGGAACTTGAAGTCACGTCGCCGGAGACAACGCGAAAACTTCCGTCCACCCAGCGCGAATTCTCCACGACAACACCGTCCCGTCGCAGCCGTTCGACCAGCGTGCGCGCGTCCGCTTTTTTGAAATTACAGCACAGGGTCGACGGCGGCGGTTCGTTGTTGCGAGCCGCCAGCGCACGCGCCGCCTCCGCACCAAAGCGTTTTTGCCAACGCACCCACAGCCACTCCGGATGCGATTGCCGAATCCATTCGGGTGCCGATGCCAGAGCCTCGTTGAGTTCGTCCGAACGGCGAATCGCTCCGCGCAGGACGCCGTTGATGAACCCGACCAAACCTTCCAGGTGGCTTTCGCGCGCCAGCAATGCGGCTTCGTTGACGGCAGCCGGCTCGGGTACCCGGTCAAGGAACCGAATCTGATAGAGCGACATGCGCAGGATCAGCAGCACAGTCGACTGGATCCGGTCGACGCTGCGTTCGGCGACCCTTTCAAGCAACCAGTCCAACTGACCCTGCCAGCGCAGCGTGCCGTAGACGATTTCCATCGTCAGGGCACGATCCCGCGGCGCCAGGCGGCCGATCAGATCGGCCGTTCTCCCGTGCAGGACCTCGGACAGCGGTAAGCCGGATTCGCGAGCCTGCTTGAGAATGCGCAATGCCGCCAGGCGCGCGGGTGAGATTTCAACCGTCGTCATTTACTAATCACCGCAGAGACGCAAAGGACGCAGAGGCGGCGCAGAGGTAACACAGTAGGAGTGAAAGCTCTGTCGCGTTCCCTTTGCAACTCTCTGCCCTTCGAATCTGCCGGATTATTTACAAGTGAATTCACCACAGAGACACAGCGCGGCATAGCCGCAAACCGTATGCCGTATGCCGCAGGCCGGCGACGGAGCGCCAACAGTGCCGCGGCCGGAAGGCTGCGGGCCGGTAAAAAGGAAGCGGGATCGAAAATCTTGCTGAAATAACAAGATTTCGCCAACTGGTAATACAGAGGACACAGAGAAAA
>JBPCNK010000155.1:0-9165 GCA_051001345.1 Acidobacteriota bacterium
GGATCTGGCAGTTTATGTCCTATACCGGCAACGATTACGGATTGCGTCAGAACTTCTGGATCGACGAACGCTCGGACGTGGAGAAATCTACGCGGGCAGCGGCGCGCTACCTCAAGGCGCTGCATGAGATGTTCGGCGACTGGTATCTGGCCCTGGGAGCCTATAACTGGGGGCCTGGACGTATCGAGCGCTTATTGAACAGGCACGGCGCGCTGTCGTTCTGGGAAATGATGGACAAAGATTTTCTGCCACAGGAGACTTTCAATTACGTCCCCTCGATCCTGGCGACGATCATCATTGCCAAAAATCCGGAAAAGTATGGGTTTCAAGTCCAGTACGAAGCGCCGCTGGCCTTCGATAAAGTGCCCATGCGGGGACAACTCGATCTACGCGTTGCCTCCGAACTGATTGGAACGGAGGTCCAGCACCTGCTGGAACTCAATCCCGAGCTGGTTCGCGGAATCACCCCCAAGGATCTCGATTTTTCACTGCGCGTACCGCAGGGGCTCGGGGAAGAACTCCAAGAGCAGCTGGCGCAACTGCCGTCCAGTCGGTGGGTGCGCAACGAATCCTACCAGATCCGGCCTGGCGATACGCTGGCTTCGATCGCCCGGCGTCGGGGAATTTCCAAGTTCAGCCTCGCTTCGGCCAATGATCTGACGGTGCGTTCGCGCCTCAAAATCGGATCCGAGCTGCTCATCCCCGCCCACCTCTGGATGAAGCCCGCCTTCGAGGCGCAGACGACTCTGGCGACACGAACCCGAACACACCGAGTTCGTCGCGGAGAAACCCTTGGAGCGGTTGCCAGGCGTTACAAGGTATCGGTCGCGGCCCTACGTTCCTGGAACCGTCTCGGCGCGCGCTCGGTCTTGCGAGTTGATCAGGGATTGGTGATTCGCAGGCCCGCATCCGCCCCAGAGCTTCGAAGCGCCAAAGCCCGAACCAAGGGAACCAAGGTCGCGAGTCGCGGTGCGCCCGCGGCGTCTAAGTCCCACCAAGTTCGCAAAGGGGAGTCCCTGGCGTCCATCGCTCGCCGCTACAAGGTCGGCGTTACCCAACTGCGTAGATGGAACGGATTGGCCTCGGGGACGATTCGAGCCGGCAGCCGCCTGGTCATCCTCACGCCCCTATCGAAATGAAACTCGTAAACTACGCATCGTCGGACGGCGCAAAGCGCCTGGGGTGGATGAGGGCCGAAGGCCTGGTGGATGTAGCACAAGCCTGTGAACTCATGGGGGAGCTGCCCTATGGAGAAACAGAGATTCTCCGGATTCTGGAAACAGGCGGCGCAATCGATCGTTTGCGCGTCTTGTCCGAAACCTTCTCGGACCTGCAGGCTAAACATGAGGACCGGGCAGAGTCGGCCCAGGTCCGAGTCGAGGGACTCCGCTGGTTTGCGCCGATTGCGCACCCGGAGAAGATCGTCTGTGTTGGCTTGAACTACCGCGACCACGCCGAAGAACAGAACGTGCAGCCGCCAGCCGAGCCTTTGCTGTTTGCGAAGTTTCCCACCACCGTCATCGGTCATCGAGAAGATGTCCTCAAACCGTCCCAGACCAATCAACTCGACTACGAAGTGGAGCTTGGCGTCGTTATCGGAAAGCTGTGCAGCCGGGTCGGCGAAGCCGGAGCGCTGGACTATGTGGGCGGATACACCATAGTCAACGACATTAGTGCGCGCGATTTCCAAAGTCGTGACAAGCAGTGGCTCCGCGCAAAAAGCAGCGATACATTTGCGCCCATGGGACCCTGTCTGGTCACGGCCGACGAAATCAAAGACCCTCACGTCCTGACTGTCCGCATGACTGTCAATGGCGAGGAACGTCAGCTTTCGAACACCCGCAATCTGATCTTCAATGTTCCATTTCTGGTTTCCTTCATTTCCCAATTTATTACGCTCAAACCGGGTGACGTGATTTCCACGGGTACTCCCGGTGGCGTCGGGGTTTTTCGGAAACCGCCCATTTTCCTGAGCGACGGCGACAAGATGCGCGCCGAAGTCGAGGGCATTGGGGAGCTCGAAAACCGTGTCCGTTATTTGAGTTAGACGGACCGTCCGGCCCTTCAAAAAAATTTATCTAATGTGATTCGTATCACGGGAGTCGTTTTGGGGTTAGACTAGACTCCTCGCAGCATGAAGAAGTGATTGAGGCGGGCCACCTGCTTTTACCCCCCTTTTTGGCAGGTAGTCAACCTCGACACCCGTTACCTTCATGACAGCAGCAAAAGGGCCGGTTTCCCCCCGGCCCTTTTTTCTTTGGCGAACCTGCCCGGCTCGAATTGATTGCACTTCAGCACATCTGTTCCAGATACTGACAATTGGGGATTGGGGCAATCCACAATCCGAAATTGCGGCTCATTCGAAAATTGGGGATTGGGGATTGGGGATTGGGGATTGAATTTCGGATTGCGGATTGCCGATTGCGGAGTTGATTGACGATTGAGGATTGGAGAATTGAGGATTGAATAGTAGATTGCGGATTGTAGACTGGCGACTGGCGACTGGCGACTGGCGACCGGCGACCGGCGACTGGCGACTGGCGACTGGTGACCGGCGACTGGCGACTGTAGACTGGCGACTGGTGACTGGCGACTGGTGACCGGCGACTGGCGACTGGCTCGCGACCCGCGACTGGAAAGACTATCCTAGAAAATTTTTCAGATTGGCAAAGCACCGCTCAAAGTCTGCCACAAGCATGGTCAGTTGCAGCCGCAGCAACTGGTACTCCTTCATCATCTCTTCCAGCCGGGCCGCCTGATCCGAGACTGCCTCTTTCGACTTCTTGCTGGTGCTCTTGCTCAGAATGCGTGTCAGGTCCTCGATCTGGGACTGCGCCTTGGCCAGCGCGGCGCTTAAATTCAAATTCTCCTGTTCGAGCTGCTCAGGGATAATGCTCTTGTCCGATCCCGTGGCAACCAGCTCGTTGAGGATCGCGAGCTTGGCGTCTTGCAGGCCAGCGGGGGGCAACACGATTTTCCACGCCTGCAGAAATTCCTGATAACCTCCGGACTGCTTGCACTCGGTGCAGTAAAATTCTCCGCGCGGGGAATTGAATACAAAAAAGGAGTCATTGGCCGATTCCTTTTCCAGAGGGCAGCGTGATTTCCACGAGTTGGCATTCTGGCTGAACGAGAAATCGACACGGGCATTTGCCTCGATAAACTCCTTTAGGTCTTTTCCGTTCATCACAACATGGCTCCGCTGCATGAGACTCCTCGGACCAACGCCAATATCTGGCCAACGTACGAATGGTAAAATAAGAAGATGCCGGACGTCAACATCCGCGAGTTGACCCGCGAACTATTTCGGATCTACCCGGATTTTGAACTGGTCCGCAATCTGGCCGAAAACATAGGGCTCGGAATCACCACGCGGGGGCAGGCCGAAGAACTGCTTTGGACACGCGTTCGGGGCAGCCATCAGAGCCGGGAGGCAATTGAAGAGAAGTTGAGGGATCGCAAGATCCGTCTGCAAGAGCGATGGGTTCCAATCCGGGATCTAAGGTTTCGCGAAATTGTCGCGCTTGAAGATCGGGCTTTTGAGGAAGTCCTGAAGTTCTATCTGAAGCATCCTTACGCCCATGGACGGGTGTCGCGGCCGGCTTTCTATAAGCCGAGGTTTTTCCGGACGCTGTTTCTCAGAAGCCTGGTCGGCCAGGCTATGAAACGGAAGCTTGCTTTGAATTTTCCCGAAATGCTCGATTGGCTCAACTGGTTGTAAAAGGGGTGGCAAGAGCAACGATGGTATAGTACGCGCGAACCGCACGGGGAGAATCATGGACTCTGCCGCCAAGAAAACAGCGTTGCGAATGATCACCTATGGAGTGTATGTGGCGACATCTCGCGCCGGCGAGCGTGTCGCAGCTGCGACGGTGACCTGGCTCTCCCAGGTTTCGTTTGAGCCACCTCTGGTTGTTGTCGGGTTGCGCAAGGACAGCAATCTGTTCCAGGTGGTTTCCGAAAGCGGGACGTTCGCCATTAATCTGCTCGATGAAGGCCAGAAAAAAATCGCAACGACATTCTTTAAGACGCCCGTCCAGCCATCGGAGCTTCTCAGCGGGTATGCTTTTCAGCCCGGCCAGACCGGATCGCCGCTACTCGAAGAGAGCCCGGCCTACCTCGAATGCAAGGTCGTCGGATCGCTCGCACAAGGCGACCACGAGGTGGTGATGGGAGAAGTTATCGCTGCAGGCGTTCGAAGGGAGGCTGCTCCTCTTGAACTACGCGCGACCGGGTGGCAATACGGAGGCTGAGGCTTCAAGTGGTAAGTGACAAGTGGCTGGAATACAAGTGAGTGGCAAGTGGCAAGTGGCAGGAATACAAGGAAAATGTGACAGTGTGTGTCAGTCGAAAGGCAGTGCCATGTTCCGGCTCTTCCTTGTATTCTTGCTACTGGTCACTTGCCACTTGAATGGAGGACGCGCGAACGTGAAAATTGGAATCCTTACGGGAGGCGGGGATTGTCCCGGACTAAACGCCGTCATCCGGGGCGTGGTTCGGATGGCCGAAGGACGCTTTGGGCATCAGATACTGGGGATCCGCGATGGCTGGGATGGACTGGTCAGTGACAAGGTGGAACCGGTGACGTCGTCGGACGTGTCGGGAATTCTTCATTTAGGTGGAACGATCCTCGGGTCGTCCCGAAAGAACCCTTTCAAGAAGGAAGAAGAGGTAAAAAAAGTCGAAGACAACCTGAAGAAACACAAGATCGACGCTCTGGTAGCCGTCGGCGGTGACGACACGCTGGGCGTGGCGCATAAGCTGAATCAGCGGGGCTTTCCCTGTATCGGCGTTCCGAAGACGATCGACAACGATCTGAACGGCACCGACTATACATTTGGATTCAATACGGCCGTGTCGATTGCAACCGAGGCGATCGACCGGCTGCACTCGACGGCCGAGGCGCACAATCGTATTCTGGTTGTGGAAGTCATGGGTCGCCATACCGGCTGGATCGCTGTGATGTCGGGGATCGCGGGCGGCGCCGATTACATCGTGATTCCCGAAATTCCCGTCGACATCGCTGACATTTGCGCCACCGTCGAGAGGCGCAAATCCCGTGGCCGGCGTTTCAGCATCATCGTCGTGGCCGAAGGCGCCCGGATGGGCGGCAACTTCGCGACGGTTGCCGATGAAGTCGATGAATTCGGACACGTACGATTGGGTGGCATCGGGCATGTTCTGGCCAAGGAGATTGAAAAGTGCACTCAGATCGAGACTCGGGTGACAATTTTGGGTTATGTCCAGCGGGGCGGAACGCCCACGGCTTTCGACCGTGTCCTGGCGACACGCTTTGGCGTCAAGGCGGCCGAAATGGTCAATAACCGGGAGTTTGGAAAGATGGCTGCGCTGCGCGGAACCGAGATTGTGGCGGTCGATTTGCAAGAGGCGCTGGAGAAACGCAAAGAAGTCAACCAGGAGCTCTTCGATATCGCGCGCGTGTTCTTCGGATAAGGCTCAGGCTCCAGGCTTCAGGCTCAGGCTCCAAGCTCCAGGGAATTGCGATTCTCGCGCGGTCGTTCGATTCTTAATCCGCAATTCCCTGAAGCCTGGAGCCTGAAGCCTACTAAAAAGGAACCGACATGAAGTTTTCGAAACGGGTCGAACAACTGCAGCCCTCTATGACGATCGAAGTCATGAAGCAGGCTGCCCGGCTGAAGGAGCAGGGAGAAGACGTCATCGATCTCGGTCCGGGCGAGCCGGATTTTCCCACGCCCGATAACGTCAAGGAAGCGGGCATAGCCGCTATCCGCGCCAATTTTACGAAATACACGGACTCATCCGGAATTCTGCCGCTGCGCAAAGAAGTGGCTTCGAAGTACAAAAGGGAATGGGCTCTGGACATCTCGCCTGATGAAGTCCTGATCAGCTGTGGCGCCAAGCATTCGATTTTTAATCTGTGCATGACGCTGCTGGATGCCGGCGACGAAGTGATTATCCCGGCGCCGTACTGGGTATCGTTTCCGGAAATAGCCGCCATGGCCGGCGCCAAGCCGGTGATTGTCCAGACACGCGAACAGGACGGCTTTGTTCTGGATCCGGACGAGATGGCCCGGGCGATCACTCCGCGCACAAAGTTGCTTCTGATAAACAGCCCGAACAACCCGACCGGCGCAGTAATTCCGGAGGCACAGGTGCGTGAAATCGTCGCCATCGCGCGCAAGCACGATATCTTTGTGGCCTTCGATGAGGTCTACGAAAAGCTGATCTATTCGGACTCCGGCGCCTTTTCGGTGCTGGCCTGCCGCGCCGAGGCGCCCGATCGAATCATCGTCCTCAACGCTGTTTCCAAGGCCTACTCGATGACGGGATGGCGCCTGGGCTACACGGTCGGACCGAAGGCTCTCGTGCAGGCGATGGGAAAGCTGCAGAGCCAGACGACCTCCAATCCGGTTTCAATCTCGCAGAAAGCCGCTATCGAAGCCCTGGGCGGGCCTCAGGAGTCCGTGGCGCTCATGCGCGAGGAATATCGCAAACGAAGAGACTATGTGTTGTCGGTTATGCACACCATGGAAGGAGTCCGTTGCGCACGGCCCGAGGGCGCCTTTTATGTTTTTCCGAACGTCCAGGCGTTTCTCGGTCGGCCTGGCATGTCCGACTCCCTGCAATTCACTTCGCATCTGCTGTCCGAAGCCAAGATTGCCACCGTAGCCGGAAGCGGTTTTGGCGCCGAGGGCTACATCAGGATTTCGTACGCGACGTCGATGGAAAATCTGCAGAAGGCCATGCAGCGCATGAAGGAGTGCCTGGCCGGCCTGGGTCACTTTCTTCCAACGACATAATCGATCTGCCGGCAGATTCCGCGCAGGATCCGGACATCGCGTGGCTCGAGTGGCCCGCTGGTCAGAATTCTCCGAAGGTCTCGCATGATCCGGTCGGGGTTGTTTTTTTTGAGAAACCCGATCTCAATTAGCGACGCTCGCAGGTGCCCGAGCATTTCCTCGACTTCAGCGCTGCGGGCCAGAGCCGGAGCAGGGGGAACATTGTCGGGGATAGCGGCGAAAATCTGAGCGAGCAGAATCGCCGCAGCCTGGGCCAGGTTTAGGACGTTGTAGTTCGCGTTGGCGGCAATCTGGACACGCCAGTGGCACAGGTCGATTTCTGCTGCCTCGAGTCCCTTGTCTTCGCTTCCGAAAACCAGCGCCACGCGTTTTTTTTGCGCCAACAGGAGCGCGACCTGGTGCGCGAGTTGGTGAGGGTGCAGCAACCCGAGTTCCTGGCGGCCGCGATTGGATGTTGTGGCGACGCTGCGATGAAAAGGCGCCAGTGCTTCGGCCAGGTCCGGATATAGTTTGGGATGCTCCAACAAGGGCCGCCCGCGGGTGGCCATGTTGAATGCTTCCTGATTGATGCGAGCGCGTGGGTCGACCAGGATCAACTGGCCCGCCCCGAAGTTCATCATCGCGCGCGCCACCGAGCCGAGATTGCCCGACGCCTGAGTGCGGACCAGCACGACGGCCAGACGGTTCAGCGGCTTTACCGAGTCCACCACAAGCGGAAGCCTATACCAGCCAGTCGCCAGTCGCCAGTCGCGAGTCGCCAGATCAACGGAGCATTTCCGGGCCGCGACCGTAAGGGAGCGGGCAATCAGTAGCAGGATCCGGAATTACGCGTTACGAGTCATGAATGACGAGTTAGGATGCCAAACTTCATATTCTCGTAATTCGTAACTCGTAATTCGTAATTGCTGCCTCTGACTGCCCGCTCCCTTACGGTCGCGGCCCTGAGTTGGTCGGCACACGGCCCGCTGCCACCTGCCGACTTTTGGTTGCGGCTTGCCGCGCTGTATCTCTGTGGTGAAGTACTTGTGAATAATCCGCATAAGGGGGCTGGCAATTACAAACGATAATTACGAGTTACAAATTACGAATTTCGAAATGCACGGTTCGTGTGTCATTCGTAACTCGCAACTCGTAACTCGTAATTCAAGATGCCGCCACTGATTGCCCACTCGCTTACGCTCGTGGCTCGGAGGTACCTGTTAACGGCCGCCGCGCCGCTTGACGGCGCTCTTCAGTTCGTCGGTAGAAAGCCAGCCATCCTTGTTGGCATCCAATCGCCCGAACTGTTCGTCGTCTCCACGGAATTCGCCACGGTCAAGCTTGCCGTCCTGGTTGGTGTCAAGACGTCCGAAAGGATCTCGGGCGCCTCGAGCGGTCTTGCCGCCTTGGCGCCTTCCCGACTTCAATTCTTCGGCCGACAAATTCCCATCGCCGTTGCCGTCCAATTTCGCGAACGCCTCGGCGCCGTCACGGAACTCATTGGACTGGATTGTCCCGTCCCCGTTTGCGTCCATCTTTCCGAAAGCTTGTTTGCGAGCGTCGCCGCGCCGGTTGGAGCGGCCCTGCTGCATCTCGGCGGGGCTCAGCACGCCATCGCCGTCGATGTCCATCTTCTGAAAGCGTTGCGCGCCGTGGCGGCCCGCCTCTTCGCGGCTGATGACACCATCGCGATTTTCGTCGACCTTATTCAGTTTGTCCGCGTGCCCCTGCCGCTGAGTCCGGTCGCCGCGCTCGGGCCGTTGTGCCAACGCCAGGCTCGATCCCATGACTAGTAGAACAGCTAGCGTCATTCCCGTAACTTGTTTTGTCTTTTTCATTTGGTCCGTCCCCTCGAAGCCGCAGCGCTATCGCCGCGGCTTTCATTTTTGATTTGCTGCCAATTGGACGAGGGAAATTGGAACCGGTTTACATTGCGGCTGTTCAATCCGCAATCCGCAATCCGCAATTGGGATCAGTGTCCGACCGGGTGCTTGCGGCGACGGTTTGCCGCGCGCTGGAGCTTGGCGCAAACCATCTGCCAGGTGGCATCGTTTGGATCGACAGGCGGGTACAATCGCAGCAGCTCTTCAAGCAGGCGCGTGTGCAGGCTGACACCATGGCTACAGCCTTTGCATGCGCCTAGGTGTGAAAAAAGGGCCGTCCTTTCGCCGACCGGCAACTGGTCGTCGACATAGGCGGTAAGGTGCAGTTCAAGCTTTCGACAGCTCATAGGGTGACCCCAGGTACTCCTTGATCTTGTCGCGCACTTCGACTCTGGCGCGGTGGATGTCCGACTTGATGGAGGCCAAGCTGCGGCCGAAAATGCCGGCGATGGTCTGGTAATCGAGACGCTCGACGGCCGACAGCACAAAGACCTGGCGGTACCGGTCGGGCAGTTCAGTGA
>JBPCNK010000156.1:0-5954 GCA_051001345.1 Acidobacteriota bacterium
TGCCATGCGATCACTCGCTTGATTGCGACTGCTTCGGCTTCTTCCAAAACCCTTTCTTCTCGCAGGAATTCCTCAAAAGAAGAACCGCTATGATCCATTCTCTTTTTTGTATTGCTCATCTCAAACCTCGCTCATGTTTGCTCTTGTTGCTCGCAGCAAGCTTCAAATCTTCATCCGGCGTCTTCTGCGTCTTCTTGACGAAGCCATGCAGCAGAACCATGCGGCTCTTCTTGTCTATATAAAAGAGCACTCTTGAGATTCGGTTGCTTGGCAGATCCGTTCTGACTTCGTACAAACCTTTACCGAGTGGTCGACACACCGGCATACCCATTGGCCAACCGAACTCAACAGTCATAATGTCGGTACCGATCAGCTTCCGCTCTCCAGGAGTCAAACTCTTCAACCAATCCCGAACCTGCTCTCTGCCCGCCGCGGTTTTGAAAAAGACTGCGGGAATTGGCTTCTGCCGGACTATCGCTTCCTGTCCCGATCGAGACGTTATTCCCTTAGCCTTCCTCTGCAATGAGGAGTGTACCATAAAAGGTACAAACCAAAAATAGAAATCGGCCGTTCATTGCGCTGGCCAACCAGGCGTGGGTCCGCAGCACGACCGCGTCCTTGGAGCCTTTGCCAGCGTAACGTTGAGATCCGGAACGCCTATAACGACGCCGCCACGGCAATCGTGAAGGCCGCGCCGATCGAACATCAACCACGAAACGAAGCCATTCAGAACGTGGGCAGCCCGTCGGTCGTGGCCGATCCCCTCGAGCCTCTTCTGGGGCTCACTATTGCCTGCGGAAACGACCTGCTTGGCAACTATCGCGAGCTTGTTTTTCGCGGGAGTAAGCTACTGGTGCGGTTGGATCGAGACGCGCCTGACAAGTACCGGCGATACGCCGGCCAGTATTCGTCTTTCGCCTCGAGGCTGAAAGCCGGATGAAGGCGACAGGGCGACTAGGCAGCGACTGACTCATCGCCCTTTGATGAATCAGTGGGCGAAGGCCAGCGCCGCGTGCGGAAAGCGTGCCGGACAGAATATTCCCGTTGGGGAATATTTGTCGGCCGTTGACCTTCAGAACATCAAAATATTCCCGTTCGGGAATAATTTACTTGATCCAGATTGCAGATCCGTCCATTCATCGGCGCCGGCGTGGGACAAGCGGGTCCAGCTCAAACGCAGGTACGATCCAGACGATGTATTCTTCTCGTACTTGCAACACCACTGACTGTGCCGGATTGCTGCCTGACGGGCGGCTCCACCCGTCGGCGGCCGCGCGGCGCGACTCGTGGATTCGCGGACCACGGGCGCACGCAGGGTGCAAGGGTGCATGTTGTATCTTCGCTAGGTATCCAGATACACAGACCTGTCTACTTGTACGTTGGGCCGACAAGGGGCGCTGGGCTTTGAGGGCAGAGGTCTAGTCCCATTACCGTGGTACTATACAAGCATGGCACTGGCTCATTCGAAGGTCACGGCGCAGGGGCAAATCTCGGTTCCCGCCGAAGTGCGTCGGAGGCTCGGCATTGGCCCGGGGTCGGTCCTGGAATGGGACGAAGAGGGCGAACAGATCGTGGTGCGGCGGTCGGCTCGGTATACCTCGCAGGACATCCATCGGGCCTTGTTCGCCAAACAGGCGCCGAAGCCTCGCACGCTCGAGGACATGAAGGAGGGCATCCGGCGACGCGTGCGGAGGCGTCATGCGCGCCGTTGACACCAACGTCCTCGTTCGTCTCATTACGCGCGACGACGCCAGGCAACTCGCGTCAGCCGACAGGTTCGTAGAAAAGGGGGCCTGGGTGTCGCTCCTCGTGCTTGCCGAAGCGACCTGGGTGCTTGCAGCGGTGTACGACCGTGGGCCTGCCGACATTGCCACGGCAGTTGAGATGCTCCTGAATCACAAGGACCTGACCTTGCAGGACCCGGACGTTGTGGTGGCGGCGCTCGAAATTTTCCGGACCCGGCCGGCACTGGGCTTCTCCGACTGCCTCCTGCTCGAGATCGCTCAGAAGGCTGGGCATCTTCCACTCGGTACGTTCGACCGCGATCTCAGCAAGCTCGACGGAGCTGAGAAGCTGTAGTCAAGAGACCACAGCCGTCTTGGAGACGCGGCCCAACAAGGCGCTGCACCCCTGTATCGTGGCCGCGACTTCGTGCTCCGGCCCGTCGAAAGGGCGCCTGGTATCGTCAGCACCGACGCGATCGAGCTCAACGGCGTGTTTACACCCGACGGCCGCGAGTTCTTCTGCACGCGCCTCATCGACGGCGTGGACATCATGCACCACGCGGTGTTCAAGGAAAGGAATGGAGCGTCCCGCTCCCGCTCCCGCTGCTGGTCTATCCGGGCCGGGTCAGGGCCCTAGCCGTGGGACATGGCGGTTTCACCAGATGGCCAGGATCTCTATTTCCTCGGCCAGCATCCGCATGAGTACGCACCCAAAACATTGGACGAAACTGGTGACGATTGGAGAGGGAGGAGCCTCAGGTAAACGCGCCAAAAAAAGTTTAGACAGCGGAGCGTTCTTGACGTTATTCAAACATAATCGAATAAATTATTCGCATACGACCGAATCTAGCCGGAGCTACGCGGGCGAGTCTCATCCTGCGCTACTGGCGGCCCACGACTCGCGACTCGCGGCTATCTTTCAAAATCGGATCATCGATCGACCGCTGCCACTCCGTCAGACGCAGCTGCAGTTGGTCGCGGATGGCGCGCGCCTCGGCGCTGTTGTACAGGTTGCGGGTCTCACCCGGATCGTTCTCTAAATTGTAAAGCTCGTCCATCAGATTTGCGAAGTGGTGGCGAACCAACTTCCACTCGCTGGTGCGGACCATGCGCATGTAGGCCAGGCCACTGTTGTGCAAGTCATATTGCCCGAACAGAGCCTGGCGCCAAGCGACCTTCTGGCCGCGCAGCAACGGGGAAAAATCTGCGCCGCGCTGCAGCAGGCCGGCAGGCGCCGGGACCCCGAGCATGCCCAGCACCGAGGCGAAGGTATCGATGTTGGACACCACCTCGGTGATGTCGGTACCGGGCCGAACAACGCCGGGCCAGCGAACCAGCAACGGCACGCGGATCGATTCTTCAAACATGTTGGGGCGCTTCGGCCCGTTGACGCCGCCGGCAACCCAGGCGGCGTTGCCTTTTGTGTGCAGGTTGTGATGCCCGATCATGTACCCGTGATCGCTCGTAAACAGGACGATGGTCTTGCGCGCCAAATCGAGCTGGTCGAGGGCGTCGAGCAGCCGGCCGAGATTGCGGTCGACCGAATGGATACTGGCGTAGTAATCGCGGGTCCATTTCTTGACCTGGGCCAGGTCGGCGCCCGGCACGGTAGGCACGGCCGGATCCAGTTCTTTAAAGGGCGCTGAGTCCTCCTCGGGCACGGGCCCGTAGGGCAAATGCGGGGCGCGAAAGTGCAGCAGCAGCGCAAACGGACGGTCGCGGTTGGCGCGCACAAATTCGATCGCATCGCCGGCCAGAAGATCCGGCAGCGAACCACTCAGCTTTTTTTGCTGGCCCTCGACTTCCAGCGTCGGATCCATCGGCGTGTTGCCGCCACCCAAAAAACCAAAAAAGTGATCGAAGCCGCGCCGGGTAGGGTGATATTGCGGCTGGCCGCCGAGATGCCACTTGCCAATGAGCGCCGTCCGGTACCCGTTTTGCCGCAACACCTCGGGCCAGGTGACCGCGCCCGGCGGCAGGCCGAGGCCCGCTTCGGACTCGTTTGGGGCGATCCAATCGGTAATTCCAAGTTCGGTGCCGTAGCGTCCCGTCAAAAACGACGCGCGGCTGGGTGAGCAAACCGGGGTCGGAACAAACGCATTGACGAAGCGAGCCCCCTGGCGGGCCAACCGGTCCATGTTGGGCGTCTGTACCTCCCGATTG
Organism: Acidobacteriota bacterium; assembly: GCA_051001345.1. Classification (GTDB taxonomy): domain Bacteria; phylum Acidobacteriota; class UBA6911; order JACQSX01; family JBPCNK01; genus JBPCNK01. The sequence continues at coordinate 3,888 of JBPCNK010000156.1, forward strand.
CCGTAAGCGCCAACACCCCAGCGTGCCTGATCGTCGGTGACAATTGAAATGATGTTGTAGCGCTCGGGTGTCTGACCGGCGACGAACGGCAACGAGGACAGGAAAATACAAAGGACTACGAGTGGCCGAATCATTGTCAGGGGTCAGGGGTCAGGGGGTCTGACGACGCGACGCTGCTTTGACGCGACCGGAGTTCCTTGAGAATCTTCTCAGCTTCGCCGAGCCGACTGGCAGCGACGTCAGCATCAGACTGGCGCAGAGCTTCGTGGAGTTCTGCACGATCGGCTTGGTCGAGCCAGTCGCCCGGGTCAAGCGGTAGCAGCTCGATTTCCGTTCCGTCGGGCAGATCCGTCGGCACGTCGACGACAAGTCGACCTGCTCGGACACGCGCCTTGAGGGTCATGCAAGAGAGCGTAGCACTTGCCAAGCCGCCCAACAAGCGCTTGCAGCCTATCCATAGTAGTTCGCCGCCCGTAGTGAGCGGCGCTCATCGCGTATTGGGCTCGCTAAGCGGTCGGATACAGTTTCGGAAACCAGCGCTCTACCACATCGATGGGAAACCCTAGCCGAACTGCATCTTTAGGACTGTTCGACAACAGCAGGCCCTTCTGCAGTAACTTTGAAAGAATCATGCGCCCCATGCGCTCCTGATAGCCAGTGAGCTGACGCGCTTGCCCACGATCCACTTGGCCCGCAAGGACCGCCTCACGCAATACCACGAAACTGCCCCTCGGCAGACGGCCGGCGCGGACTTCATCTTCCACGTAGTTTTCTATCCGGCGGAGCAGTTCTGATGGCTGCAACAGCGACTCCATGAAGTCCACCTGATCGACGCAAACCTGCAAGAAGAACTCGCAAAAATTTGTGAGCGCAGCCTCAGACAAGCTGCCCCTGCCATCGAGATCATTCCGTCTCGGCTCATCTGCCGCCATAAGCAATTCTTTGTAGCGATTCACGCTGCGTGCCAGACCTCGCGCCACCGACCACAAGCTGCTTCCTATGCCCAGCCTCTGCAACATCCCGTGCGACATGAGCCGCGCAACACGGCCGTTGCCATCGTAGAACGGGTGAATCCAGAGCAGCCGGTGATGTGCAGCGCCGACCGAAATGATCTGCCGCACTGTAGACAGTTGGCGTGGACTGTAAGCCTCTTCGAAGCGCCCCATGAATTTCTCCAGGGCGCCTGCCGAAGGCGGGACGTGCTTGCCCACCGCTACATTGCCATCGCGCATTTGGCCAGGCCGTACTCGAACTTTCTGGTGGGTCTCGGGATCTTCGACCCAAAGCAATTCTTCCGGTAGTCGCTGGCAAAACTCCCGGTGAAGCCAGAGGATGTACTCTGCCGACATGGGATCGGCGCCTTGATCTTTCTTTTCGTCTATTCGAGTCTGGACCTCAATATGCGCCACGGCCTCAAGCTGTAAGGCTCGACGCGTCGGTTCCTTCGCATAATTGTGTGCCAGGGCGCGATCGATATCGCGGGGGTGCGTGTCATGACCCTCGATGAGGTTCGAGTAATAGCAGTTCATGGAACGGACAAGCGTGCTCATAGACTGCTGCACAACCGGGTTGACCTGGCCGGCTAAGGCACTCGCTTTGGACACAAGCTCCACGGCCAGATCTTCAAGCCGTCTTTCGCCCTCGCGGGGCATCATCGGTTCCATCAAAGAGTGGCTTTAAAATGCCGCATCATTTGCCGGATTATCTGCCGCCATATTGGCCTTTAATACCTATAACTTAATCTAGAATATTGTAGCATCGAATGCCGGATAAATTGCCAGATAGTAGCTTTTTGAAAATCTGGCCGCTCCGTGGTCACAGGCGTAGACAACGGGCTAAGAGTGGGAGCTCCGAACTGAGGCAACGAAATCCAGAGCCGTTGCTCAAACAAACACAAAGGCGCCAAGGCCCAGCGCGGCCTTTGGGGCCGCAACCAAAGTCGCCAGTCGCCAGATGATCCAGCCAACAGGGCGGGAGGCGCCGCGCTGGCAGTGGAGGGAAAGGAGGATGGAGGCCACGCAAAAAAAAAGAGAGGCCGCCAACAATCGCGAAAGCGTAAAAAGAAAA
>JBPCNK010000157.1:0-33910 GCA_051001345.1 Acidobacteriota bacterium
GTCTTTCTCTTCATGGGGTTCTCCTTGGAATTTCGCAGTGATTCTCCATTACCGCTTCGATCAACCGGCCCGCTCCCTTCCGGTCGCGGCTCTGTTGGCGCTTCGTCGTCGGCTATTTGCGCCCGGCATACGGCTCGCGGCATACGGCATACGGTTGGCGCTTCCTATCTGCCGGCCCGCGAACTTCCCGTCGCGGCACCGTTGGCGCTCCGTCGTCGCTGTTTGCGCACGGCATACGGCGCGCGGCATACGGCATACGGTTGCGCGCTGTGCCTCGGCGGGTCAGGCCGGCGGCATCTTAAAGGTCTTACGAACGTACTCCAGGTTGGCCCGGGTGTCGGCGATCAGATCCTTAGACGGCGCCCCTGTCTCCAGAACGTACCATCCCCGGTACCCGATCTCGTAATACTCCTGCGCAAGGCGCGGCCAGTCGAGGATGTCCGAATCGCTCATCAGCTTGGAGCCATTCTTGACATGGATCTGGTGAATTCGCTTGCCGAGGCGTTTCGGTTCACCGTAGGGATCGTGCAGCCGGGATTTAATGTTGCGCGCGTCGTAATACACGGCGACGAAATCGGATCCGATGGCGTCAAGCAATCGAATATTGTCCTCGGCCGAAATCCAGTCTTCCAGCGCGACAACCACGCCGGCCTTCTCGGCGTAGCGGGCCACCTCTTTCATCATCGCAACGAAGGTGTCGACCTCCTGCTGGTTTTGCATGTTGATGTGGCTGTCTCCCAGGATCGGCAGCAGGATATTGTTCGTCCCGATGCTTCGCGCCACGTCGACGGCTTCGACGAGCAGGATGGCTGCGGCCGGATTGGTGTGAAGCGGAAGCCGCGACTTGCCGGGCGAACCGATCGCCAGTGAACAGATCTGGATCCCGTTTTCGAGCGCAGCCTGTTTGAAGGCCGCCTGGGTTTTTGGATCCCGAAGGTGCGGGCTGTCGTCAGTCGGAAAGGTCAAGCTCACCTGGATTCCGTCAAGCCCGATCTGGCGGGCCAGGGCGACCTTGGTGACGTCGCCGCGCTTGCCCAGGTTCCAGTCGGTCATCCCGACTCTGATCGGCAAAGGGTCTGCCGCCGGTGCCTGCGCCTGCGCCCGCGCAAGCCCCGGCACGGCCACGGAAGCGATTGTCGCCTGCCTAACAAAATTCCGTCGACTCATCAGCATAGTTGCCTCCTTGAACGCTATCTTATACTTCCCAGTGGGTCGGTCAATGGTAGCGATTTTCATCGAACCCGTACCCTTCCGGGTGCGGCACTGACATGGTGCATCGCCCGCAAATGGTCGTACCCGTTTTCATCGGACCCGTACCCTTCCGGGTACGGCACTGCTGCGGGTCGCGCCGCCTCAACGCCGAATGAGTGTGGTACACTCGCGGCGCTCTGCGGAGAACCATCGTGTCCAACGTGCTTGCGATTCAAAAATCATTTCAGGATGACCTGAGTATTCTCAGTGTCGACGGTTTCATTGATGCCCACACAGCACCGCAGTTCGAACAGGCTGTCCAGTCCGAAATGGATGCGGCCCGCCTGCGCATCATTGTAAACTGCGAAAAACTGACTTACATTTCTTCCGCAGGGCTCGGGGTTTTCATGAGCTTCATAGAAGAGATTCGAGAGCAGGGTGGCGACATCAAGATCTGCGGCCTGGTTCCGAACGTACGGCAAGTCTTCGACATTCTGGGATTTCCCACGCTCTTCGATCTGGTTGACAACGTCGACGCCGCCGTGCGCCGCTTCGCTGACGCGCCCCCTCGAGACGCCTAGAGGGATGGCGGCGCTGCAGCGACAGTTTACTCTTCGAGTTCCCTCCTCGACCGAAAACCTTGCGCTGATCCGCGAACTTGTAGGCGGCGTCGGAGCCCAAGCTGGCCTCGATGACTCGGATATCGCCCGGCTGGAAATGGCCGTCGACGAGGCCTGCGCCAATGTCATCGAACACGCATACGGCAACGACAGCTCCAAGGAGGTCGTTGTTCGCGCGACCTTCGACGATGAAGTGTTGCGGATCGACGTCGAAGATTCGGGATGTGGATTTCAGCCCCCTACCATCGGGAGAGCCCCTCTCGGGCAGCTTGCCGCAAAACGCAAATCGGGAGGCTTAGGGCTGCAGCTGATCAAGTCGGTGATGGATGAAGTTCATTATGAAATGGAGCCCGGGATAAAAAATGAGCTCCACATGGTCAAACGCATCCGCAAGGCGTGATGACGGCACGGCTTGATACCTCCCGGCTGGAATCTCTGCTCGAGTCAGCGCAGTTACTGCACTCGACGTTGAACCTCGAAGACCTGCTGCGGCATTTGTTGCGTACGGTCATGGGTCGTCTCCTGGTCGGCCGCGCGCTTATCGCGGTTGCCCACGACGGAGTTCAGCAAATCGCCCTGGTCCGGGGAACACCCCGCCTGGTCGCCGGAGGTCCATTTGACGAGACTGCCGCCCGGGCCGCTGGAATCGAATCGATCCATTTTATCGGCCCAAGCGACCAGCCGGTGGGGCTGCTCGGACTTGGTCCTGCATCCGGGGGAGCTTTGGCGGCTGAGGAAAGGGATTTTCTCAACGCCCTTCTCGGCATTGCCGCCAGCGGCATAGTCAACGCCCGCATCCACACGCAGGCTCATCGGCTGAACCGGGATCTGGATCAAAAGATCCAAGACCTGCGAGCATTACTCGATCTGGTCAGGGGCCTGACCTCCTCTTTGGAACCCGGGGAGGTCGCTCGCTTGCTGGCGCTGACTCTGGCGGGACGCTGGCTGGTTCGCAGGTATTCGCTGACGGTGTGGAAGGAAGGCCATCCATCCGTTTGCCGGCAAAAAGGCATGGATCTCCCGGGCCTCGAAAAGCACGAGCCGCTGTTGAAGGGGCTGCCCGACGCGATCGCCACAGACGAACTTGCCGACAGCGAGTTGAAACGGGCAATGGTCGCTCAACAAGCCGCCGTGCTCTTTCCCATCCGAAGCTCGGACAGGACCCTTGGTATCGTCGCTCTCGGGCCGCGCGCGGGCCAGTTTAGCTATGAAAAGTCGGACCTTGAGTTCGGCGCGGGCTTGGTCGCCCAGGCAGCGGTTGCATTCGAAAACTCGTGGTACTTTCGGGAAACGCTCCAGCGACAGTGGATCGAGCAGGAACTGGAACTGGCTGCAAGTATTCAGCAGGAGCTCTTTCCCACGTCACTTCCGTCGCTGACGGGTTTCGACATAGCCGCCCGTAGCCGGCCGGCCCGTCAGGTCGGCGGCGACTATTACGACACCTTGCTGGTTTCACTGTCTGAACCAACCCGCTCGCATCTACTCTGTTTGGCGGACGTCTCCGGCAAAGGCCTTCCCGCAGCGCTGCTGATGAGCAGTATTCAGGCGACGCTGCGCGCCTTGCTGGGTCACGTCCCGTCACTGGTTGATCTTGCCGGTCGAACCAGCGAACTGCTCTATGCGACGACTCCATCGAACAAGTACGCAACCGCGATTCTCGTTGAGGTCAACCCCGCCGCAGAAACTGTGCGCTACGTCAACGCCGGCCATGTCGACTGCGTTTTGCTGCAATCCGGCGGCGGCGTAGAGTGGCTGAAGTCGACGGGTCCTCCACTGGGGTTGTTGCCGCACGCCGTCTATGAGGAAAAATCTCTTCCTTTGCAGCCCGGAGATCTTGTGGCGCTTTACTCTGATGGTGTGACCGAGGCGTGGGACCGAGACGAGAACGAATTTGGGGAAGCGCGCCTGCTCGACTGCCTGCGAAGGGTTACGAACGAACCGGCAGCAACTGTTGTGACCCGGATGATTGAAGAAGTCGACCGCTTCGCCGGCGCCGCCCTTCAACACGACGACATTACACTGATGGTGCTCAAGCGGCTGCGGTAAGTCTTGGATTGGGCGTCCAGCCCGCTGTCTCTCCCTTACCTCCCTTACCGAAAAGACTTGACGAATCGGAGCTTGGGATGGTTCCATAGGGCAAGTATCCTGTCTCGAGGCAGGATAAAAATGGGGGCTCCAGAAGGGGATTACTGGAGTTGCTTATTCTTTCGATAGGCCGGGCGCACGCCTGTCCTTTTTTGTTTTCTGCGCTTGCCAGCTCTCGGGGTTGCAAGCCGCTTAGGGGGAAAATCGTGAAATTTTTGCGCCCATCATTCTACTACCGGCTCGTCCTCTTGACGGTCGCCTGTTGTAGTGTCGGCCTGGCCCAGAATCCGGGTCCCAACGTGAACATGATTTCGGGCAGCAAGAATCAGTTCGATGGCGACCGTTTTCTGCAGCGTCAGAACGAGCCGACCATCGCCGTTTCCAGCCGCAACGCCGACCACATGATGGCAGCGGCCAACGATTACCGAACTGTCGATTTGGCGCTCGAAGAGTCCTTCCCTGAAGGAGCCGCCGAGGCATGGATGGGGGTTTACCGTTCTTATGACCGCGGCCGGACCTGGGCAACCGCTCTGTTGCCGGGTTACCCGCAGGACCGCTCGAAGAATGGGATCCAGTCGCCGCTGTTCGGGCTGGCTGCCGCCAGCGATCCGGTCATGGCTTCTGGTTTGAATGGTCGTATTTACCTTGGCGGTCTCGCTTTCGACCGCGGCGGCATCAGCCGGATTTTCGCCACTCGATATACCGATTTCAACAACATTGAAGGCGGCGACAGCTTTCGTTATGACTTTACCAAAACCGTTGAATCCGGATCGCAGTCATCCAACGGGAGATTTGAAGATAAGCCCGCACTTGCGGTGGATATTCCTCGAAATTCGACCAACCCGAATGCCTGTGAGAGTGTCTACATGACCTTCACGCAGTTTACCGGTCTGGAGTCAAACGGAACGTTCCGCAGCTCGGTGAAGTTCGCGCGGTCGATCGATTGTGGACTCACCTGGGAAAAATCCATCAAGATCAGCGCGCCGTTCGAGGGCAATTCTGGCAACCGCAATCAAGGCACCGCAATCGGCGTCGACCCGGCCAATGGCCATATTTACGTTGTCTGGCGAACTTTCGACAACAACTACATGGTTATGGTCCGCTCGACTGACGGCGGGACAAACTTTTCCTCTCCGATTTCGCTAACGGGCGCAGCGCCAATTCTTGCATTTGACCAGTTTCAGGCGACGGATGTGCCGGGCTCCAGTTCGTACAACCGATTGACTTTTCGCACCAACGCCTTTCCGACCACCGCGGTGGACCCCGAAGGCCGGGTTCATGTCGCCTGGCAGGAGCGTGTCGACAGCGCCGGCTTGCCGCATGCAAACGGCAATCCGCGGATCGTGGTGACTACCTCGGGCAATGGCGGCGCCACCTGGACGCCTCGCCGCGCGGCTGATTTCGGACCCAACTCGGGCCCGCAAGTCATGCCTTCTCTTACGGTGGGCCTGGCCAAGGACCGCCAAACAGGCCAACGGCATTCCCAGCTCATGCTCCTCTACAACGAAGCCGGCAACCCCACTCAATTAAGTAACAGCACCGGTTTCATCAGCGGCATTGAACGGGAGCTCCACGTCCAGGTCGCACAGGCCAAGGTATCCAGTTCTCCACTCTTCGATCCGCCGGTCCAGGTCTCCAGGTACGCCATTTCGACGGCGACCGGCTCGATCGTCGAAGTTCCCGGTGCGCCGGGGTTTCAAGCGGTCAACCGTCCCAATTTGCCGATGTACAAAGGTGGAACCACACCTTTTGTCGGGGACTACATCACCTTGATCCCGTCCGTGCAGTTTGTGCGGACAGCCAACGGCTGGCGCTGGGCCGTGGCCGCCGGCGATCCAGGCACCGAGTCGAAAAGCGATTTCTCCTACCATGCAGTCTGGACCGACAATCGAGATGCAATCTTCCCGTCGATTTTTGCGGGCACGCAGCTGAAGAGCATGTACGGAGATTGGTCGATCTATAGCCCTCCCGGCTTGGGCGCCCTGTCCTGCTTGAACCCAGGCTCCCGGAACTCCAACATCTACGCGTCGGAAATTTCCAACGGTCCAACCGTGGGATCGCCCAGCGCCTTCAAGCGTCTGGGTATCGACCAGCACGGCAAACCAATTCAGCGGGCCTTCATCATGTATGTCCAGAACACCGACAAGCTGGCCTCCAAACTGTTCCGCTTGGCCGTCGTGGACAATCGGACCGCTAGTCCGAGCGTGGTGGGATCTTTTTTCCAGACGGGCGATCAAAAAGTTCTGGATGTCGTGGTTTTCCCAAGCTCGACTGTGACCCAGGCGGTCTATGTGACATCGGCCGACCCGCTGGCGTCGGTTCGGGTAGACGTCAATGAGATTTCCGGCGACGGAGCCGTTCTTGCAACCGGCTACACCGGCGGCGTGACTTTCAACGGCGATCCGACAAATCCGCAAATCTCCAACCCGCAGATCAGCAACACCGAGGTCCATAACCCGCAGATCAGCAATCCGCAGATCAGCAATCCGCAGATTTCCAATCCGCAGATTTCCAATCCGCAGATTTCTAATCCGCAGATCAGCAATCCGCAAATCTCGAACCCGCAAATTAGCAACGCGCCGTTGATGGATGTGACATGGAGTGTGACCAACGACGGCAACACGACGTCGGTCTACAACCCGTTTGTCAACGTTTCGAAAGTTACGGAAAAATTTCCGGGATACCAGTTCCAGTTGTTCATCTATCGCACTGCGCTGGCGCCAGGCGCTCAGGGTTGCGCCACCGTTCCAACCGCTGAGGACAGGCTGGTGTCGGTCATCCAGAACCCGCAGATCAGCAACCCTCAGATCTCCAATCCGCAGATCAGCAACAGTTCGTTTTTTGTCGCGCCGTCGGACGCATCCAATCCGGACATGCCGCGAGACGCCGTCAAAGTGACACTGCGGATTTTTCCCCCGGCGGGAACTGCGCCTTCCTCTTATCCCGCACTGTTTGATCAGCTCACGCAACCGACGCCATCGGGACCGTCCGTCGTGGAGAGTTCGGTCACGCAAACAGTCGTCGCCGGATCGATTCAAACGGCCGGCGGGGAGTTGGCGGCGAGTGCGCCCGTGTCGGCAGGCGATGCCTTGATAATTACGACGGCCGCGCTTCCAAACGGAAACGTGGGCGTCGGCTACGCCATACGCGTAGAAGCAGCCGGCGGCTACGGTGACAGAACCTGGGTGGTCGCAAGCGGCAACTTGCCGCCGGGGTTGAATCTTGAATTGCTTACCTCAGGACAGGCTCTAATTGTGGGAACGCCGTCAACGCTTGGCGATTTTAGCTTCACGCTTGCGGTGAGCGATACATCCGGACAGACCAACAGCAGAAACTATTCATTAAAGGTAACGAGTCCCAATACGGCGACTGCGATTACATCGCCGGCTTCGAGCCCCGCCAATCCAGGCACGACCATTTCGCTCGGACAGTCCATCACCTTTGTCGCCAGCGTGACCCACAGTTCCATCCCGACAGGCACGGTGTCTTTTCTGGACAACGGTACCAAGATCGGGACTGTCGCATTGAACGCTGCGGGGAATGCGACGTTCTCGTTCAGTTCGTTCTCGGTGGGGCTGCACATCATTACCGCGGCCTATGACGGCAACGCCGGCCTTGACGCCAGCTCTTCGACTCCCTTTCCTTTGACCGTGGATCCTCCCGTCGCGCAGCCGACGGCTACGACACTGTCCCTTTCGCCGAGCGGAGCGGTCTTCGGCCAGCCGGTGGCGCTGGTTGCCCAGGTAACTTCTGCCGTGGGCTTTCCGACCGGCGCAGTCACCTTCAAGGATGGCGCGACAATCCTGGGTACGGCAACACTCAATCCAGTCGGGCAGGCGTCGGTTGTAACCACAACGCTGTCGGTTGGCGCTCACACGATCACGGCCGCTTACGGCGGAGATTCCAGCTACAGCGCGAGCACATCACCCGTGCTCGGCGCGACAATCGGTCAAGCCGAAACAGGGACCGAGCTTACCGCGTCGCCAACTCCCTCCACCCTTGGTCAGCCGGTCACGTTTACGGCCGCCGTCAGCGCTTTGCCTCCAAGCGAAGGCGCTCCGGCCGGGATTGTTACCTTTCGAGATGGAGCAACCGTCCTCGGAACGGCTGTCCTCAATGCTTTGGGTAAAGCAACTCTGACCACAAGCCAGCTGGCCCCGGGAACGCTGACGATCGTCGCAGTCTACGCCGGAAACAGCAACTTCAGCTCGAGCGCCTCGGCCGGTTTGGACCATACGGTCAACCAGGGCAAGCCGCAGGCAACCTCCACAACGCTTTCCTCATCGGTTGCCTCTTCCGTTTTTGGCCAACCGGCCGTCCTGACGGCTGCCGTCGGCGCCAGCGGAGGTACTCCCACGGGAATTGTCACATTCAACGACGGCGCGACCGTCCTGGGCACGGGCACGTTGAACAGTTCGGGCCAGGTCAACTTCACTACGGCAGCGCTCTCGGCCGGCGCGCACACGATCACGGCGACTTACAACGGCGATCCGAACTTCGACGCAAGCGCATCCGCGGCGTTGCCACATTCGGTAAGCCCGGCAGGTACGGCGACGACGATTTCATCCTTGCCCAATCCGTCCGTCTTTGGACAGACCATAACTTTCAGGGCCCGGGTGGCCGCAGCCGCACCCAGCATCGGGACGCCAACCGGCGCGGTTAGCTTTCAGGCGGGCGGGATTGTACTCGGCGTGCCCGTCGCGGTTACACCGGCGCCAGACGGCAGCAGCGAGGCGACACTGGCGATTTCTTCACTGGCGGTCGGCCCGCATTCAGTCGCCGTCTCGTACTTAGGAGACGGCAACTTCGTTGCCAGCACTTCGGCCGCTCTCGGCCAGACAGTCAACCAAGGTGCCGCGTCAACGAGTGTTGCCTCCAGCCAGAATCCGTCCGTAGTTGGCCAGTTGGTGACGTTTACCGCCACGGTAGCGACTGTTGCGCCCGGCACCGGAACACCCACCGGATCGGTGACGTTCAAAGAGGGAGCAAACGCGATCGGAACGGGTGTGCTCAACGGGTCCGGACAGGCGACGGTCAGTACGAGTAGCCTGTCGGCAGGCCCGCACTCGATGACGGCGGTTTACGGCAGCGATAGCAATAACTTTTCAGGAAGTACGGCGGCGGCGCTGGATCAGGCAGTCAATCCGGCGAACACTTCGACCAGTCTTGTTTCCAACCTCAATCCATCGACGCATGGCCAGTCGGTGACATTCAAGGTTACAGTGACGGCCGTTGCGCCCGGCGCGGGGACTCCGGCGGGCAAAGTAACGTTCACAGATGCGGGGACTCTGATCGGTGTCAGCCCGTTGGACGGATTCGGAGAGGCGGCGCTCATCACCAGTGGAATGAGCGTGGGCACGCACTCAATCACTGCGGCGTATGGCGGTGACTCCAGCTTCCAGGGCAGCACTTCCCCAGCGCTCGGTCAAACGGTCAACCCCAGGAATACATCAACCAGTCTGGTCTCCAGCCCTAACCCATCGGCATTTGGTCAAGGAGTGCTTTTCACAGCGACGGTGACTACGGCTGCGCCCGGCGCCGGCTCCCCCACCGGATCGGTGGCATTCAAAGACGGAGCAACCCCGCTTGGAACGGGTGTGCTGGATGCAACGGGCCATGCGGTCTTCAGCACTAGTACCCTCACACCGGGCCCCCACTCGATTACCGCCGTCTATGGCGGTGACTCGATCTTCCAAGGCGGCATCTCAGCGACGCTGGTTCAAACCGTCAATCCGGTGAATACATCCACGGCGCTTGGCTCCAGCTTGAACCCCTCGCAGTTTGGGCGCAACGTGACTTTTACGGCTACGGTGATAGGCGGAGCGCCGTCTGGCATAGTGACGTTTAAGAATGGCGTAACCGATCTGGGCACAGCCGCCCTGAATAATTCGTTCCAGGCTGCCTTCAGCACCAGTTCGCTTGCCTCGGGCTCTCATGCGATCACGGCGGTTTATGGAGGCGATCCGGCTCACGCGGGCAGCACGTCACCGGCGGTGACTCAAACCGTGATTGCGCCGTCTCCGACCTTCGCGAATTTCAGCTCGACGGCTGGACTTAGCCTGGTTGGTACTGCTGCGCCAAGCGGGAATGTCCTACGCCTGACCTCTGCCCTTACTGATCAGGTGGGCGCAGCGTGGTACTCAACGAAGCAGAACGTCACGAATGGCTTTGAAACGACCTTCCAGTTTCAAATCACCGATCCTGGCGGACTTGAAAACGGATTGAATCCAAAAGGCGGCGCCGAGGGGATCGCGTTTGTCATCCAGAACAACAGCACACAGGCGTTGGGCGGAGGCGGAGGAAGCCTTGGTTATGGCGGCATTGCCAACAGCCTTGCGGTCGAGTTTGACACATGGAATAACGGTGGGAATGAAACGAATAACGGTGCGAATGAAACCGCTCTGAAGGACAATCACATCAGCGTGCACACCAACGGTGCTCTGGCCAATAACGCCAACGAGAATTATTCCATGGGGTCCGCTTCGATAGCCTCGCCCACTTTCTCAGATGGGGCGGTGCACATTGTCAAGATCGTCTACGTCCCCGGGACGCTGAAAGTCTACCTGGATGGCTCAGCAAGTCCAAAGCTGACGGTTGCTGTGGATCTGGCGACGAAGGTGAATTTGGACAGTGGGAAGGCCTTCGTAGGTTTCACATCGTCCACCGGCGCTGCTTTCGAGAAACACTACATCCTGAATTGGGTATTTTCGGCCCCTTGAACAGTGCGCTGGCGGCAACATCGCTCACCGGGCCACGAGCGTAAGCGAGTGGGCAATCAGTGGCGACAGTTTGACTCTCGAATACTGATTGCCTGCTCCAATACGCCGCGGCGCCGCACCCTCGCGGCTTGCGGATGGGTGTGCTGAAATTCGTGGATAGATCTCCCGGAACCTCGGCCAGCGGAACGTTTTTGAGCTTTATCCTCGCCTTTGGTGCACTTGCCTTTTCGCCCTGCCTGTCATTTCCCGCTGGACTTGAAACGCAACGGTCAGTCGATCTTGCCAGTCTGGCTCGTCCCGGCTTTCGCATCTACACCGACAAAGACGGGTTGCCACAAAATGTGATTGAGTGTCTGACGTTAGACAAAAAGGGATACCTGTGGGTCGGCACGCAAAACGGCGCGGCCTATTACAACGGCCGTACCTGGACGACCGTCAATCTGCCCAACCGGACGGCCTCAAACTACGTGTATTCGATTCTGGCAGCCGCTGACGGCAGCATGTGGTTCGGAACGCAACTGGCCGGCCTCGCCCGTCTAAAGGAAGGAAAGTGGGAAACGTTTGACACCGCCAACTCCGGGCTGGCCAGCAACGAAATCCGGAGCCTTCTGGAAATCAGTACAGGACCCGGCAACTCGACGCTGTGGATCGGCACAGGCGGTGGCGGCGTAGCGCGATATGAAAGCGGAAAGTGGACGACGTTCAAAAGCTCGAATTCCGCGCTGCGCAGCGACAACGTCCGCAGCATGGCTGTCACGAGTTTACCCGGAGGCGCCTCGACGCTTTGGGTCGGCACACTGGGCGGCGGCCTGGCCCGTTATGAAGATGGCAAGTGGTCCACGCTTGATGCCAGCAACTCGGGTTTGCCCAGCAATCAAGTTCGTTGTCTGATAGCCGATCGTCCTTTGCAGCCTGTCGGCCGGCCGGCGGCTTCTTTGTGGATTGGCACCACTGGCGGCGGATTGGCCCGCTACGAGGAAGGCCGCTGGACCATTTTCACTGAAGCTAATTCCGGATTGCCGAGCAATGTTGTCCGAAGTCTGGCCGAGACTGTGGACGCTTCGGGACGCCGCACCATCTGGGTCGGAACAAATGGGAACGGGCTCGGGCGGTTTGAAGCAGGACGCTGGAGCGCCTACGATACCGGTAATTCGAAACTGCCGAATGATGCCGTGTTGAGTCTGATCGGGGATTCTTCTCCTTCGGGAAGGCAATCCTTATGGATCGGGACGCTGGATGGCGGGCTGGCACATTATGTGCCGGGTGGATGGAGCACGTTTGATGCGAGCCACGCGATTTCGGGCGGCAGTCAGGTTTGGGGTCTGCTGGAAACGACCGAAGGAGAGCGAGGCTCCACCTTTTGGTTTGGAACCACCGGCGGCTTGGCGCGGTTCGAAGCGGGCAGGTGGACGTCTTTTACTACCCGCAATTCGGGACTGCCGGCCAATTACACGTTGAGCCTGCTGCAAACCCGAGCGACTTCCGGTCGCGCCGTCGTGTGGGTTGGAACCAATGGCGCCGGCCTGGGCCGCTACGAGTCGGGGCAATGGACCACGCTGAACACTCGCAACTCGGGACTACCGGGCAATGTCATCCTGGCAATACTGGAGACGGCGGCCGAAAACGGCAGCCGCGCCTTGTGGGTTGGAACAGAAAGCGGCGGGCTGGGACGTTATCAGGATGGCAACTGGACAAAATTCGACACCTCCAACTCGGAACTCCCGCATGACAAGGTACTGAGCCTGGTTGAAACGATCTCGCCGGCGGGCAAGAGAGCATTGTGGGCAGGAACACACGGCGGTTTAGCCAGATACGAAGGAGGCCGCTGGACGACGTTCAACACAGCCAACTCGCCCTTGCCGAACAACCAGGTGTGGGGGCTGCGCGAGACAATCAGCGGCACGGGCCAACATTTTCTATGGGCGGGCACGGTAGGCGGGGGAGTGGCCCGTTTTGATCCGGCTTTCCCGAACGGTAAGTGGCTGGCGCTTTCGGCGACGACGAATCCGGCCTTGCCCAACGACACGGTCTGGCAGATCCGTCAGGATGCCGGCAAACGAATTTACCTTTTCACCGACAAGGGCGTCGCCCGGCTCACGCCGCGAACGCCGACGCGGGAAGCTCCTACAGAATATGATCTCTATACGTTCACGACGGCAGATGGTTTGCCGAGCAACGGCTGCAATCAAGGAGCCGCGCTGCTGGACAACCGAGGGAAATTGTGGGTCGGCACGGGTGCGGGGGCCGCGGTGTTCGATCCCGCGGTCGAAAGGGCGGATCGCACTCCAAAAACTCTGTACATCGAACGCACGCTGGTCGGCGGCAGAGAGAGAATCATCCCCGGGCAAGCGGTCCTAGGCCATAACGAGAACAATTTCCAATTTGAGTACGCGCTGCTGAGTTATTTTCGCGAGTCCGATACGCGCTATCGGTTTCAACTGGCCGGCTTCGATGCGGCGCCCTCGGAATGGGTGGCTGAAAACCGCAAAGAGTACACCAATCTGGGAGAGGGAGAGTACGTCTTTAACGTCTGGGCGAGAGATTACGCAGGCAATGTGGCGGGACCGGCGATCCAGGCGTTTTCAATTCGTGCCGCACCCTGGCGCACGTGGTGGGCTTACCTGCTGTACACACTTGGAGTAGCGGCCGTGGCTTACGCGGTCGCACGGGTCCAGATCAACCGGGTCAACGTCAGAGCCCAGGCGGCCCTTGAGAAGCAGAAAGAGCAAGCCCGCCTTAACGAAGCGGAGTTGAGGGCCGAGGCGGCCGAAGCGCAGGCCAAAGCGGTCGAAGCGGAGAATCGCCGCAAAAGCGAGGAACTTGAGTTTGCCCGCCAACTGCAGTTGTCCATGCTTCCCAAGCAGAATATTCTGCTGGAGCAGGTTGAGATCGTAGGCCAGATCCGCACGGCCACTGAAGTGGGCGGCGATTACTATGACTTCATCAAGGTCGACGAAAGCCGGTATTGTGTCGCCATCGGTGATGCGACCGGCCACGGCGTAGGCGCAGGATTGGTCGTCGGGATGGTCAAAACGGCGTTGCTGAATTCCCTGTTCCGCCTGACGCCGGACTCCACGGTTCAGGATCTGATGGTCGATCTGAACACAACACTGAAAGCCTCGCTGACGCACCGCGGTATGGGAATGTGCCTGGGCATTGCAGTGGTCGATACTCGGACGATGGCCGTCGACATTTGCTCTACTGGAATGCCGTTCCCTTGTCTTTATGAGGGCCGCACTGGACGAGTTCAGACCATCGAGATGCCGGGACCGCCGCTCGGATTCATGAAGAAGATCCAGGTGCGCTCGCTCAAAGTCCAGCTTGGGCCGCAAGACCGGCTGATCTTTCTCAGTGATGGATTCCATGAACGCATGAATGCGGCAGATGAATGCTGGGGCTACGAAACCGTCACACGCGAAGTGACGAGAATTTGCCAGGCGGGAGCGCGCGCCGAAGAAACAGCCAGGCAGTTGATCTCCGCATGCGATCAGTTTGCTCGAGGCCGCGAAACCGACGACGACATGACGGTGGTTGTGATTTCAGCGCTGGGGTGATTCTTGTATTCTTGCTACCGATCACTCGGCCCCTGAGATGGCACCGGCAGTCAGTCAGACCGATGGAGGCAGATCGGCAAAGCCGAGCACGTTGGTTAATCCGGACACGCTATGCGATGCGTAACACCTTCTGCTCTACCTGCGGGGCCCGCTCAATGACGAGCAGATAGGCGCGTGTCGGGCCCCCTCTGGTTCGCGCTTGCCCTGCTCCCAGTGACGCAGCGTATTGATGGACTGTTCCAAGCCCTTTCGAATGCTGTTTGCTGCATTGCTCATCGCCTACGCCTCCGTGCGCGCCAAAGGGGCGCCCATCAACGGTGCCGCGACAAACACCGGGCCACGCGCGTAAGCAAGTGGGCAATCAGTGGCAACCCCTGCAAACGAAAGCCAACCGGCGTTTCGGTTACCCCATAATCTGGAGCAAAACCATCCAAGTTCCCGCAGGTGCCCAAGGGGCCGCCATCAACGGTGCCGCGAGCGACGCGAGCGGGTCAGTGCCACCAACCACGACTGGCGAACTATTTTGGATTGATGCTACTTACTCGTACTATCTGACCAAATCCGCCCAACGAACCCGCTCGCGTCGCTCGCGGCACTGTTCATTGTGGCGCCGACAACAGCGCGGAGCCTGACTCACCGGCCAGCCAGCAGCTTGTTGATCTCGGCGGCCAGCTTGTCGCCATCCAGCCTCCGGTCGGGATCAAGCTTCAGTTGGTGCATCCAGTAAGTGGGAACGGGCGGCTCAGCCTTCCATTCGATGCCCCGATCGAAAACGAAATAGATGTCCCAGGCGGGTTGGCCTGCGCCAAGTTTCATGACGCGCGCGTATGCTTCGACCAACTCACCGTTGCCATCCCAGAAGAAAGTGACGCGCTCGTCGCTAAGGCGCGCGGTGGCCGCCGGGACGCTACTTTCCACATCTGCCTTCAGGATCGGCACGTAAACGGAGTAGACGCGCAGGTCCGCATTCTTCACTTGGTCGATCACCTTGCTCTGGACTTCGGAGGCCCCCCGAAGGCACATCGATCAGGTGGGCGACAAAAGCATCAGGAGCCGCACCTTGTCGCGGTCGCCGTTGAACTTGGCGCGCAGCTCACTCAGGTCCTTTGAATAGCCGCGACTCGTATTCGGTGGCAGGTTACTGCCCTGCTTACTTTCTTCTTCGACGGCCGTAAAGCCCGCGTCGTTGATGACGTCGCACAGACGGGCGACTGTGACCTCCCGGTCGTCGTACTTGACCGACGCCTCGCCGCGCTCGAAGCTCACGCGCGCTTGCCTCACACCCTTTGTTTTCTTGAGCGCCTGCTCGACCGAGCGGGCACAGCCCGCTCAGGTCATCCCTGTCACCTTGATGGTGACGTCCTTGGTAGCCGCGGATGCTGTGCACGCTCCGACGAGCAGCACCAGCGCCAACAGCGCGGCAACACTTGCTGGCTTCTTACTCATCGCCCCTGCTCTCTTTTCTTAAAATCGGCGTGCGCGGCCGCTACTGAGGGAATTATACAATCCAGATTTATATCCAGAATCAAGCGGAATGTCGATCCGCCACAACAGACATCACGAAGCGAAAAAGTTATGTTTCATTGCAAGTGTTTTCGTATCATGTTTCCAGTCGGAGCAACAGAACGATGATCGATTATCAGAGTCACCTCGAACGGAATCCGGAAATCTGTGGTGGGGAGCCCGTGATCAAGGGAACCCGCGTAACTTTGCGTACGGTGTTGGCCAGCCTTGCCGAGGGAGCCAGTATTGCGGAGATCCTTGGCGATTTCCCCTCCCTAAACCAAGACGATGTGCGCGCGGTTATCGCCTTCGCCGCAGCTTCTGCTGAAGGAGATATCCCCACGCCGGCCATTCCAGCCAAACTCTGAGGGTCAAACTAGACGAAAACTTTCCAGCCGGCCTGGCCACCGACCTTCTTCAACTCGGTCATGATGTTGATACAGTCTTCACAGAAGGGCTGAAGGGCAGACCAGACGGGGAAATCTGGACGGCGACTCAAAGAGCCGGAAGATTCCTCGTCAGGCGGTTCAGGGTTGGCAGTTTCTTGATTGCCGTTCCGGCCTTTTCCTCCGCGATGCGCAGCTCGTAAAGGCTCTGGAGGTTCAGCCACAATTGTGCGCTCGTCCCGACTCGAAGCCCGATGAAGAATGATGGTCGATTCGTGGTACAGGCGATCACGGGCTTTTCTAATGCCGGAAGTCCAGAGCACCGAGGCGGTCCGGCGGACTGGAGCAAACTGGAGACAGCGCTCGAGCGAGCTCAGTGAGAGTGCAGACATTCCGCTCGTGTTTGAGCGAGAGTTAATTAGAATTCACAATCTGGTGCGAAAGGGGGGAGTCGAACCCCCATGGATTTCTCCACTGGATCCTAATTCCAGCGCGTCTGCCAGTTCCGCCACTTTCGCACGTTGAAGACAAATACTTTGGGGGCGTTGACAAGCCTGCGGCTTCGGTCAAGCCACCTTGGACACGATATTGTAACGCTCGAAGGGCGCCTTGTCTTGTCCTGCAGTGAAAATACAGGAGGCAGTGGCACCGGCCGCCGGGCCGGTGTGCCTTTCTGCGAGACGGAGCGCGGATTGTGTGAATTGCGTCCAGCTCCCCGTCGGGCCCGTACCCTTCCGGGTACGGCACTGACTTGGCGGCGCCGTCCACCTCTACGTCCTTTCATCCGGGGTGATGATTTCCCGGATCCATGAACGCTGTCATGAAAAGGCGCTCCTCGGCTCAGACTTGGTGAATCCCGGATTTATGAAAACAGTTCGTGACGACGCGGCTGGCGGTGCGTCTATCGTCGTACCATCGCCTCCGGATCCCAATTGATGATTTTCTGTTCGAAATAGGCGTCGTTGGAGAGCAGGGCCGGGGCGGCCGCCCGCAGTCCGAATGCGGCATCCTCGACGACGGATTTGCCTTGGCGAATGGCGTCAAAGAAGACGCGGAAGTGCTCGACCGAGTCGTTGACGGCGCGCGGAATCGTATAGCGCTCTTGCTGCTCGGAACGGATCTTCTGCTCGGGGTACTTCTGGCGGTATTCCCGCAGGAACGCTTCCTGCTCGGCGCGAGGAAACGTGCCGATGGTGTAACCCGGCTCAGGCGCGCGGGGTGAGCGTGCAATACTGATCCCTGCGTCGATAGTCATGACGCCTTCGCTGCCGACAAAACGATACCCGGACGATTCAGCGCCGGCCGCGAAGTTTACCTTCAGGCTGACGTTGAATCCCGGATAGTCGTACAACCCGGCCATCACATCGGGCACGTCACGCCCGTCCTTCCAGTGACGCAGACCGCCGGTGGCCTGAATTCGCGACGGTCCGTTCGACCCCGTGATGAAGTGCAGTCCGCTGAACAGGTGCACGAACAGGTCGCCGGGAATTCCCGTTCCATAATCGCGATAGTTGCGCCAACGGAAAAGGCGAATTGGCTCGAAAGGCCGTCGCGGAGCGCTTCCCAGGAAACGATCCCAGTCGATTGTCACGGGGCTAGCGTCGGCGGGAATCGTATACTGCCAGGCGCCGATGGCGCTGTTGCGGTCGATCCACGATTCCACCAAATTCAACTGTCCGATCGCTCCTGATGCCAGCAGATCGCGCGCCTTGGCGTAGAGCGGCGAACTGACGCGCTGGCTTCCGACCTGAAGGACACGGCCTGTCTTCCTCTGGGCGGCAATTACCTTGTGGCCTTCCTGGACGGTCCAGACCATCGGCTTTTCGCAATAGACGTGCTTGCCCGCCTGCAGCGCATCGACAGAAATCTGCGCGTGCCAGTGATCGGGCGTGGCGATGATGACGGCGTCCACGTCGCTGCGGGCCAGGACTTCGCGATAGTCGCGCGTCGTGAACAACTCGCTTCCGAATACCTCGCGCGCCCGGGCCAGCCGGCCATCGTAGACGTCGGCGGCCGCCACCATCCGGACACCGGGGACCTGCAGCGCAGCGTTGATGTCACCGGTACCTTGGCCTCCGATCCCGATGACAGCCGTGCGGATTGCGTCGGCCGGAGCCGGGCCTTGGCTGACGCGCGCCAGCGGCGCCAGCAGTGGCGTCATCACAGAGCCTTTCAGGAAAGTTCGACGGGAGTTCGAAAATGCGTTTGTCATGATGTCGATCCTCCGAGGGAGTTTCGGGTCAGCACCGGCTTGACCTTACACAAAGCTATTTGAGATTGATGTTACATTCTCGCACTATCGGACCGAATGAGAGTAGCCGACCCGCTCGCGTCGCTCGCGGCACCGTTAATTGTGGCGTCGACGACAGTGCGGGGGCTGACTCCAATGGTAAACTTTCGCACGATGAAAAATCCAGATAAGACCTCGGAGTCGCTGGGCACACGACGCCAACTTGAGATCTACATGGCGGGGTTGCAGGGGCAAAAACCTGTGCAGCCGGTCTCGGTCGAAGAACTGGAACTGCGAGCTAAGGAAGTGATGACGCCGGAGGCTTACGCCTATGTGGCGTGTGGCGCCGGATCCGAACAGACGCTGCGGGCCAACCGGGAAGCCTTCAGCCGCTGGTCGATCGTGCCGCGCCTGCTTCAAAACGTGTCCGAGCGGAGTCTCGGCGTAGACCTGCTCGGCAAACGACTGCCGACCCCGGTTTTCCTGGCTCCAGTTGGCGTTCAGTCGATCATTCATGCAGAGGCAGAATTAGCCGTCGCGCGGGCGGCCCGATGGCTGGGCGTTCCGATGATATTGAGCACAGCCTCTTCCAAGACAATGGAGGAAGTAGCGGTTGCCATCGGCGATATGCCGCGCTGGTTTCAACTGTACTGGCCGAAAAACCCGGACCTTGCAATCAGCTTTTTGAGGAGGGCAGAACAAGCCGGCTATAGCGGACTTGTCGTGACCCTGGACACGTACCTCCTGGGTTGGCGCGAGCGTGACCTCCAAAATGGGTACCTCCCTTTTCTGTACGGACAAGGGCTGGCCAACTATTTCAGCGACCCGATCTTCCGATCCGCGCTCGATTCGCCCCCCGAGCGGGATCCAAAGCAGGCCGTACTGTATTTCGCGAAGATCTTTTCTGATCCGAGTCTCACCTGGGACAACCTGGGTTTCCTGCGGCAACATACGAAACTCCCCATCATTTTGAAGGGCATTTTGAATCCGGAGGACGCGCGCAAAGCGGTCGATCATGGTGTGGATGGAATGGTTGTTTCCAACCACGGCGGAAGGCAGTTGGATGGAGCCCCGGCGGCGCTCGACGCGTTGCCTGCCGTGGCCGATGCGGTAGCCGGCCGCGCCGCGGTGCTGTTCGACAGTGGAATTCGGCGCGGCGCCGATGTGTTCAAGGCGATGGCGCTTGGCGCGCAAGGCGTCCTGCTGGGCCGGCCGTACTGTTACGGCCTGGCCGTCGGCGGCGAGCAAGGTGTGCGCGATGTGGTCAGCAACCTTCTGGCCGATTTGGATCTGACGCTGGGGCTGGCCGGGTGTAGGTCGTTCCGTGAGGTCAGTCGGAAGAATCTGGAACGGTCCTAGACTTGGTTTTCATCCCGGATTATTTGCAAGTGAATTCACCACTGCGGCACCGCGCGTCATAGCCGTAACCAAGAAGAAAAACCGACCACGTCTACGTGCACGTGCACGAGCACGTCAACGAGCACGAACACGTCCGCTGGCTGGCCGGCGCGGGGAGATTGGTGGTTGCACCTCAATGGCCGGCGCGATATGGTGATCGCGCGTGAGACGGAAAATTCTGTTTGTCGAGGACGGCGAGGACGCCGTTCTGCTGGTGACCACCCTGCTGGATTCATCCTTGTATGAGATCGTGTCGGCTCGATCGTACGCTGAAGGGTTGGAGGCAGTCCGCGGCGGGAATTTCGACTTGTTCCTGCTCGACATTGGGCTTCCCGATGGAGATGGCCTCCAATTGTGCCGGGATATCCGCAAGTTTGATGGCAAAACGCCGGTCATTTTCCTCACGGGGAAACTCGACTTCGACCGCGAGCTCGCAATAGAGGCTGGAGCACAGGCGCTGCTGCTGAAGCCCTATAATCTCGATGAACTCCGTTTCACGCTCAAGCGGTTGTTATTCCCTTCAAGTGAACAGTGATCAGTGGCAAGTTAGCAGGGTGTCGGTGCCGCGAGCGAAGAGAGCGGTGACCGTCAGGAAGCCGGCTTGCAACTCCCTCGCCTGTTGATAGAATCGGACCTCCGGATGAAACGTATTTTTCTTGCCTTAACCGCGGGATGGCTCTGTTGCGGAGTTGGTTTGGCCGGTGAAGTGGTATTTCCGCATCTTGTCAGTGGGCCCCGCTACATCGCTGAACTGAAAATTGCCAACCTTGGAGACGTGCCTGCGACCGTCACGCTTTCGTTTTTTACCCCACAGGGCGAAACCACGGATGCGTTCGCAGACACTCCGGCACTTGTTGTCAGTGGGCGAAGCACTGAACTGCTGCGTCTGAAACGCGGCGGTCAGGATCTGGCCGGCTGGGCCCGCGCCACCAGCACAGCTCTTATCGGCGGTTCGCTTTCGATATCCTATTTGCCGACGCCGGGAGTCGTTTCGTCGGTTTCCTTCGACAACCTGGATCTGGTCAGCACGGCCAGAATCAGCGCCGGAGGGGAAACGGCGCGCCGGACCGCGATGGCGGTCTGCAATCCGTCAGCGGCTCCGCTCATGCTTGATGTTGAAGTTTTGGGCGCGCGAGGCGAAATGGTCGGAAAGCTCTCCTGGACATTGCCACCGCATGGACAGCGCGCGCTCTTCCTGGATGAACTGGGCCTGGCAGGCGCGTCAGTGGAACTGATTTCCCGCAGCGGGCTATTCGCGGCCGTCAGCGTGGCACAAAATGCGAGCGAGATGGTCGGCAATCCGGTCATTGAGGTCCTCGATCGACGACTTGTCCTCGAGCATGAACAGATCGACTTAGGCTTCGCGCCTTATGAGGTAGGCGTACAAGATAACATCGCCGTTGTCACCGGCAGCAATGGCGTCAATATTATCAATCTCAAACAGAGAGCGCTTCTGAGCACCATCCCAGTGCCGGCGATAAGGACCCTTTCCTTTGGCCGCCGCATCGCGTTTCACCGGCTGAAGCCACTGGTGGCTGTCGCTGGCGCCGCCGAAATCATCGTGGTGGATACGACAACTCTGGCCGTCATAAGACGATTTCCTCAAACGTCCGCCTCGATCGCGTTCGACGATTCGACAGATACTCTGGTACTCGTCACGCAGTTCAACGCTGGCGCTGGCCCTCCGGCCACCAGACTTCAAGCGCTCGGGGAGAACTTCAACCTGGTTGCGACACGGACTCTCAGAAGCGGCAGCAACGTGGGCCGGCCCGACGTACGCAACGGAAAGGTGGTCCTGGCTGGCGGTGGAGCATCCTTCGCGACGTCCACGGTGCCCTCGCTGGAGGGGCCGCTCTACTGGACCCTTCCTGCAGGTTCGTCGGCGAACAGGGAGCACTTCAGCAGCGACAACGTGATCGCCTTCGGACCAGAGGCTTCTGCCGTAGGCAACGGCAGTAAACTGCTGACGCTTTACTACCTCGACTCCGGACGGTCAGACCAGATTTTTGTCGGCGAGCAAATCGACACAAAAACGGTAGGCGGCGGCAGGGTATATCTCACCCGCCAGAACAAACTGAGAATCGTTGACCTGTTGCAGCGAAAGATCATTCACTCAAGCATCTTGAGCTTCACGCCCAAGGACATGGGTTTTTCAGCCGAACTCGATACGCTCGTCCTGCTTGATTCCTCAGCCCTCCATTTATTGAAGTTGGATCTGCGATAGCGCCGGTTGGCCGTTCGTCGATGCAACAATGGCTCGCTCCGCCGACCAGAAATACGTCATGCTATGCGTAACGAGCAGATAGGCGCGATCTCGACCAAGAGCTTTGTCAACCTGCGGCCTGATTGCACATATGACCAGTTATAGTCATAATGTGGTCATGAAGGAAGTACGCATCGCCGAACTCAAAGCCCGGCTCAGCGAATACCTGCGCGCCGTGCGTCGTGGCGAGACAATCGCGGTTCTAGACCGTGAGACGCCGGTCGCTCAGATCGTGCCGGTTCGCGACCGAGCCGCACTGCGCGTCCGAAAGCCGGCGCGCGGCGCGCCGGCGCCCAATCGCGTCCCGCTTCCCAAACCGGCGAAGCTGAGCGTCGATATTGTTCAACTGCTGCTCGAGGAGCGACAGGGGCATCGGTGATCGCCTACGTGGATGCGTCGGTGCTCCTCCGCGTGGCGTTGCGGCAGCCCGACGCGTTGCCTGAATGGCGGCATATCCAGCGAGGCGTGTCGAGCACGCTGGTGATGACTGAGAGTCTGCGCACTTTGGACCGGCTCCGCCTGCGCGCGAACTTGCCTGACGCGGATGTTGCGCAGTTCCGGGGGACGATCCTACGGCTGATCGCATCCCTGGAGCTCGTGGAAGTCGATGTGGTGGTCCTCGATCGGGCGGCCCAACCGATGCCCACGGAACTGGGCACGCTTGACGCGATCCACCTGGCCACAGCTCTACTCTGGAAGGACATGACGCATTTGGATCTGGTGATGGCCACCCATGACGGCGCGCTCGGCCTCGGCGCCCAGGCTCACGGTCTCGCAGTCGTCGGTCGCGGGCGGCCATAGGGTTCGACAGTTGTTGCCGAAAGCCGTGGCCAAGACAGGCTGTTGAAAACTGCAAGCCCCGCCCAAGGGGCTCAAAGCCGTTCCGTTATTCGTGAAATTCGTGAAATTCGTGACTAGGTTTTTTTGTGAATAACCCGGGCCAGTGGTTAGATCGCTAGCCTTTCATGGACAATCAAGGTCGAATGAAGTGCTTGCTTTGGGCCGCGACCGGAAAGTCGCGGGGCAACATCGGTCAGCCGATCAATCGCCCTGGGTTGCGCGCCTTGGGAGCGCGGGATTCCGCGTGGCAGTTTGACAGGCTAGCCTGTCCTACCGACCATCTGGTTTTTGCCGCGCGGGTACGCTATTCTCCAAAGAATTCATGATCGGCC
This sequence comes from Acidobacteriota bacterium, assembly GCA_051001345.1. Classification (GTDB taxonomy): domain Bacteria; phylum Acidobacteriota; class UBA6911; order JACQSX01; family JBPCNK01; genus JBPCNK01. Next base: position 23,122 of record JBPCNK010000157.1, read on the forward strand.
AGACCATCTCACACTACAAGATACTGGAGAAACTCGGCGGCGGGGGTATGGGCGTTGTCTACCGGGCCGAAGATTTGCGCCTGGGCAGGAGCGTCGCGCTCAAGTTCCTCCCTGCTGAATTTTCCAACGACCCGATGACGCTCGAGCGCTTCCAGCGCGAAGCTCGAACTGCCTCGGCGCTCAACCATCCTCACATCTGCACCATCTACGACATCGACGAATTCGAGGGGAAGCCTTTCATCGCAATGGAACTGCTCGAGGGCCAGACCCTCAAGCACCGCATCGAGGGCAAGTCCTTCCAGCTCCAGGAACTGCTCGATCTTTCGATTCAAATTGCCAACGCACTGGATGCGGCGCATTCGAAAGGGATCGTCCATCGCGACATCAAGCCGGCCAATATCTTCATCAGTTCCGATAAGCAAGCCAAGGTTCTGGATTTCGGCTTGGCAAAACTGGTGCCCCAGCACGCCAAGGAGGCGGCGCCAAAGGTGGCCTCGGCGGTGCAGACGATCAACGAGGATCTGCAGACCAGCCCTGGTACAGCCATGGGAACGGTTGCCTACATGTCGCCTGAGCAGGCGCTGGGTGAGGAGCTCGACGCCCGCACGGATTTGTTCTCCTTTGGAATCGTGTTGTATGAGATGGCTACCGGCGTGCCGGCGTTTAAAGGCGGCACGTCGGCGGCGCTGTTCGATGCCATCCTTAACAAAGCGCCCACGTCGCCGTTGCGTTTGAATCCGGAATTGCCCGTCGAGTTCGAACAAATCGTCAGCAAGGCTCTGGAAAAGGATCGCGAGATCCGCTACCAGTCGGCGCGCGAGATGGTTATCGACCTGCGCCGGCTGCAGCGCGACAGCGGTTCGGGACGAGCGGCCACAGCCGGCGCAACGATTGCCTCGCCATTCACTCGACGGTGGCGAAAGCGCGCTGCAGTGGGAGCCGGATTGGTGGCAATCGCGGCCGCGTCGATAATCCTGCTGTATTGGTCGCCATGGACAAAACAGGCCGTCGAAACTGGACCGTCGCTGCTCGACGCCGTCGTTACGCAGCTGACCGACCAGGCCGGTCCGGAAGTCTTCCCCAGCCTTTCGCCCGACGGCAAATCGATTGTGTATGTCAGCCGCGCTTCCGGCAATTGGGATATCTATCTGCAGAGAGTGGGCGGCCAAAACCCCGTTAACCTGACAAAGGATTCGCCGACGACCGACACGCAGCCAGCCTTTTCTCCCGACGGCGAGTACATCGCGTTTCGCTCCAGCCGAGCCGGCGGAGGTATTTTCATTATGGGCGCCACGGGCGAATCCGTCCGCCGCCTGACCGATTTTGGCTACAACCCGGTCTGGTCGCCGGATGGAATAGAGATCCTGTGCAGCATCGCAAGTACCGATTGGTCTCCGCAAGTGCGAGATCTGCTCGGCAACGGACTTTGGATAGTCAACGCGGCCAGCGGCCAGAAGCGGCAGGTTCAAGGACCAGAAGACGCCGCGCAGCCCAGTTGGTCTCCCTCCGGGAGTCGAATCGCTTATTGGGGCATCGCCAAGGGCGGGCAGCGCGACATTTGGACCTTACCGGCAGCGGGCGGTCAGCCGATTGCCGTGACCGCCGATAAGGCGCTCGACTGGAATCCTGTCTGGTCTCCCGATGGCGAGTACCTCTATTTTTCCAGCGACCGGCAGGGCAGCATGAACCTCTGGAGGGTACGAATCGACGACCAGTCAGGAAAGACCCTGGCTGCGCCCGAGCCGGTCACTACCGGAGTGGCGGCCTGGTCTCAACACGCGAGCATTTCACGCGACGGCCAGCAGATCGCGTATGCCGCGCTGGTGACCAGATCGAACCTTCAAAGAGTATCCTTCGATCCCTCGACCGGGACCGTCAACGGACAGCCTACAGCAATCACCGCCGGGTCTCGAGTCGCAGTAACCCCCGATCCCTCGCCGGATGGTCGATGGCTGGCCTTTTCCTCACGAGGCAAGCAGGACGACCTGATGATTATTCGAACCGATGGTACCGGACAATTCCAGTTGACGGATGACCCTTACCGCGACCGGCGACCTCGCTGGTCGCCCGACGGCAAGCGGCTTGTTTTTTACTCGGACCGCTCCGGCGCCTACCAAGCCTGGGCGATCAATCCCGATGGCAGTGGACTGCGGCAACTGACTCATGATCCGAATTTGAATCTTATCTATGTTACGTGGTCGCCGGATGGTTCGCGACTGGCCTGCTTTGATGCCCGCATGGGCCGTTCGTTAACGTTCGATTTGAACATGCCTTCTACGACCCTGCTGCCGCTGGCCGATACAACTGGAGCCCAGTTCATCGCACGGTCGTGGTCTCCCGATGGGAGGTGGCTGGCCGGAGACTGGCAAATGCCTGATGGTTCCTCCACGGGCATCGCCACCTATTCGTTCGAAACCGGAAAATACGAGAAGGTATCGGAGGACGGAAGTTCCCCTGTTTGGCTCAACGACAATCGCAGGTTGTTATTCGTCCAGCAAGGCAAGATCCTTTCGGTCGACAGCCAATCCAAGCAAACGCGTGAAGTCTTCTCCTCGCCACCACACGTTGTGACCGGATCAGTGGGACTTTCCCGGGACAATCGAACGATTTATTTTTCGTTGACCGAGACGGATTCGGATATTTGGTTGATGAAGTTGAAATAGGCGCGATTCAAGTGGCAAGTGACCATTCAAGTGGCAAGTGACCAGTGGCAGGAATACAAGGAAGTCGCGGGTCGCGAGTCGCGAGTTAGTCGCCAGTCGCCGGTCGCCAGTCGCCAGAAACGATGGGACTGCAACTGGCGACTACATTTGTTGGAGACGATGATGATTTTGCTCTTGCAACTCCTCACTGCTGTACCGCTGGCCCAGGCGGCGGCGCAGGATCCAAAAGTCTGATTGCGCCCTGAGTTGGGAGCGCGGGCCTGCGAGTGGTAGTTGACAGGCTGGAAGCCTGTCCTACCGATCATCTGGTTTTTGCCGCGTGGGTACGCTATTCTCCAAAGATTCATGATCGGCAAGACCCTCTCACACTACAAGGTACTGGAGAAACTTGGTGGCGGCGGTATGGGCGTTGTCTACCGGGCTGAAGACTTGCGCCTGGGCCGCGCCGTCGCCTTGAAGTTCCTCCCCGGCGAATTGTCCCGCGATCCGATGACGCTCGAGCGCTTCCAGCGCGAGGCCCGCACCGCGTCGGCGCTCAACCACCCGCACATCTGCACGATCCATGACATCGACGAATTCGAGGGCCAGCCTTTTATCGCAATGGAACTGCTCGAAGGCCAGACTCTGAAACACCGCATTGAAGGAAAGCCCTTTCAACTCCAGGAACTGCTCGATCTTTCAATTCAAATTGCCAACGCACTGGATGCGGCGCATTCGAAAGGGATCGTTCACCGCGACATCAAGCCGGCCAATCTCTTCATCACTACAGACAGACAAGCAAAGATTCTGGATTTCGGCTTGGCCAAACTGGCGTCCCAGCCGCGGCGGGAGTCGGAACCGAAGGTGGCTTCGGCTGTGCAGACGATCAACGAAGACCTGCTGACCAGCCCCGGCACCGCAATGGGAACAGTGGCCTACATGTCGCCCGAGCAGGCGCTCGGCGAGGAGCTCGACGCCCGCACGGATTTGTTCTCGTTTGGAATCGTTCTGTATGAGATGGCTACCGGCGTGCCTGCATTTAAGGGCAGCACGTCGGCGGCGCTGTTCGATGCCATCCTTAACAAAACGCCCACGTCGCCGTTGCGTTTGAATCCGGAATTGCCCGTCGAGTTCGAGCAGATCGTCAACAAGGCTCTGGAAAAGGATCGCGAGATCCGCTACCAGTCGGCTCGCGACATGGTCATCGACCTGCGCCGGCTGCAGCGCGACAGCGGTTCGGGAAGAATCGTCACAGCCGGCACGGCAATTGCCGCGCCGCCCGCTCGACAGTGGCAAAGACGAACCAAAGTGGTAGTTGGATTGGCGGCGTTGTCGGTCGCATCGATGATCGTACTGTACTGGGCGCCCTGGACGCCATGGACGAAGCAAGCGTCTCTGCTCGACGCCGTTGTTACGCAGCTGACCGACCAGGCCGGTCCGGAAGTCTTCCCCAGCCTCTCGCCCGACGGCAAATCGATTGTGTATGTCAGCCTGTCTTCCGGCAATTGGGATATCTATCTGCAGAGAGTGGGCGGCCAAAACCCGGTCAACTTGACAAAGGATTCTCCGGCCACCGATACCCAACCGGCCTTTTCTCCAGACGGCGAGCACATCGCGTTTCGCTCGAGCCGAGCCGGCGGAGGTATTTTCATCATGGGCGCCACAGGCGAGTCGGTACGCCGCCTCACCGACTTTGGCTATAACCCAGTCTGGTCGCCCGATGGAAAAGAGATTCTGTGCAGCATCGAAAGTACCAATTGGTCTCCGCAGGAGCGGGATCTGTTTGACAACGGACTTTGGATAGTCAACGCGGCCAGCGGCCAGAAGCGGCAGGTTCAAGGACCAGAAGACGCCGTGCAGCCCAGTTGGTCTCCCTCCGGGAGTCGAATCGCTTATTGGGGCCTCGCCAAGGGCGGACAGCGCGACATTTGGACCTTACCGGCAGCGGGCGGTCAGCCGATTGCCGTGACCGCCGATAAGGCGCTCGATTGGAATCCTGTCTGGTCCCCCGATGGAGAGTACCTCTATTTTTCCAGCGACCGGCAGGGCAGCATGAACCTCTGGAGGGTACGAATCGACGACCAGTCAGGAAAGACCCTGGCGGCGCCCGAGCCGGTCACTACCGGAGTCGCAGCCTGGTCTCAACACGCGAGCATTTCGCGAGACGGCAAGCAAATCGCGTATGCAGCGCTGGTGACCAGATCGAATCTTCAAAGGGTATCCTTCGATCCCTCTACCGGGACCGTCAAGGGAAAGCCTACAGCAATCACTGCCGGGACTCGAGTCGTGGTAGCCCCCGATCCCTCGCCGGATGATCAATGGCTGGCCTTTTACTCACAAGGCAAGCAGGAAGACCTTCTGATTATTCGAACCGACGGTACCGGCCAATTCCAGTTGACTGATGACCCCCACCGCAACCGTGTACCTCGCTGGTCACCCGACGGCAAGCGGCTTGTTTTTTACTCGGACCGCTCCGGCGCCTACCAAGCCTGGGCGATCAATCCCGATGGCAGTGGACTGCAGCAACTGACTCATGATCCGAAACTGGATCTTACCGATATGACGTGGTCGCCGGATGGTTCGCGACTGGCCTGCTTGGATAGCCGCATGGGCCGTTCGTTAACGCTCGATTTAGGCAAGCCTTCTGCGACCTTTCTGCCGCTGGCCGATACAACTGGAGCCCGTTTCATCGCACGGTCGTGGTCTCCCGATGGGAGGTGGCTGGCCGGAGACTGGCAAAAGCCTGACGGTTCCTCCGCGGGCATCGCCACCTATTCGTTCGAAACCGGAAAATACGAGAAGGTATCGGACGACGGAATCGCACCCGTTTGGCTCAACGACAATCGCAGGTTGTTATTCGTCCAGCAAGGCAAGCTCCTCTTGGTCGACAGACAGTCCAAGCAAACGCGCGAGGTCATCTCCTTGCCACCACACGTTGTGGGCGGATCGGGCGGATCGACAGTGGGGCTTTCCCGAGACAATCGAACGATTTATTTTTCGTTGACCGAGACGGATTCGGATGTTTGGTTGATGAAGTTGAAGTAAGTCGCGAGGCGCGAGTCGCGAGTCGCGAGTTAGTCGCCGGTCGCCGTTCAAGTGGCAAGTGACCAGTGGCAGGAGTACAAGGAAGTTGCCAGTGAGCGAGTGGCAGGGTAGCGCGAGTGTCAGTGACACTTCCGCGCTGACACTTCCAGCGCCGTTTTCTGTTGCAGGGTCTGTTGCAAACAAAGAAAATCTTACCGAAATCGATGACGGCGAAAAAGTCTCGTAGGCATCAAAGTCCCCTGACCTTTCTGCTTCTGCTGATTGGGATTGTCCTTGTGTGGGCGCTCTACGGGCTGGCGGTTGTCCTCTTCCCCTTCCAAGGCGACTTCTGGGACGCCCGCGGGAAGTTCGGAGATATGTTTGGGGCCTTCAACGCCCTTTTTACTGCCTGCGCCTTTGCCGCGCTCATCTATGGGATTCGTTTGGAGTATAAAGCCTTCAGACGGCAGGAACTGCATACGGCTCTTTCAGCTCAGCTCGATACACTCGTCCAAGTTTGCGCGATGCCCGAGGCGCAAAGAGCTCCGGCGTGGCGCGCCATCGTCACGGCGCCGGGAGGCCCAGGCGAAAACTTTCCAATCGAGCAGGCGATTGCGGTCCAGATCGCTTGCCTCGATCGTCTCCTGGCTGGCGAGGATGTCGAGTCGGTTCCTACCTATGGTCGTCCAGTCGCGGGTCGCGAGTCGCGGGTCGCGAGTTAGTCGCCAGTCGCCGGTCGCCAGTCGCCAGAAACGATGGGACTGCAACTGGCGACTGCATTTCTTGGAGACGATGATGATTTTGCTGTTGCAACTCCTCACCGCTGTCCTTATGGCGCAGCCGGCGGCAACCGCTGCTGCTCTTCCCTCTTTTGCCGAACCGTCGCCTGACCGCAGCGAGATCGCGTTTGTCTCGGGCGGCGATATCTGGACGGCGCCGTTGGCAGGCGGCCAAGCCCGACTGCTTATCTCGCATCCGGCAAACGAATCGCGGCCGCAGTATTCGCCCGACGGCCGCCGCCTTGCTTTCATTTCCAATCGGACCGGAGCAGGCGACATTTATGTCCTTTACTTGGACAGCGGCGAATTGAAGCGAATCACCTTCGACGATGCCAGCGACCAGCTGGACGGCTGGTCACGCGACGGACGCTGGATCTATTTCACAAGTGCGCGCGGCGACATCTCCGGAATGAACGACGTCTGGCGCATCGCCTCCGAAGGCGGCACCCCCATGCCGGTGGGCGCGGACCGCTATGCCAGCGAATTTTTCGCCGCCGAGTCGCCCGACGGCCAGACGCTGGCCATAACGGCGCGCGGCGTGGCCGCCGGACAGTGGTGGCGCAAGGGGCACAGCCACCTCGATGAAGGTGAAATCTCGATTGTCCGCACCACGACGCCGCCCACCTACGAACGCCTCACCGAGGGAGGCGCCAAGGAAGTCTGGCCCATGTGGAACAGCGATGGCAGCGCGGTCTACTACATGTCCGATCGCAGCGGCGCCCAAAATCTGTGGATGCGCGCGCCCGGACGGCCAGCCCGCCAACTGACACGTTTCACCGACGGGCGCGTCCTGTGGCCGACGATCTCCTACGACGGACGCACGATTGTCTTTGAGCGCAACTTCGGCATCTGGCAGTTCGATACGGCCAGCGGACAGGCCACGGAAATTCCGCTGACTCGCCGCGGCGCGCCCGCCGGTCCGGCCGTTGAGCGCTTGACACTGACCAATCAGTTCCAGGACCTGGTGCTTTCACCCGATGGTAAGAAAGTCGCCTTCATCGTCCACGGAGAAGTCTTCGCCGCATCCGCCAAAGACGGCGGCGACGCGGCGCGGGTGACTCGCACGCCGGGCAACGAAACCCAGATTGCCTGGGCGCCCGACAGTCGCCGTCTGGTGTACGTATCGGATCGCGACGGCGTGTCGCGCTTATTTCTGTTCGATTTCAGCAACCAAACCGAAACGCGTCTGACCGCCGCTGCTCACAGTGACGCATCACCGCGCTTTTCGCCCGACGGAAAACTCATCGCGTTTGAACGCGACGCAAAGCAGTTGTGTGTCATCGACCCGGCATCGCGCCAGGAACGGGTCCTGACCAGCGGATATCTCGATCGTCCGCCCTTTACTTCGGCCCGATCGTTTGTGTGGTCCCCCGACAGCCGCTGGATCGCCTTTCTGCCGACATCGGGCAAGGCCTTCACCAACGCGCACGTCGTTTCGGTAGCTGACGGATCTTCCCAGCCGGTCAGCTTTTTGGCCAACGCCTTCAGCAACACGATTTCGTGGAGCCCGGACGGAACTTTTTTGCTGTTTAACTCCGGGCAGCGCACCGAAAGCGGCCAGGTCGCGCGCGTTGACTTGATCTTGCGCACGCCCAAGTTTCGAGAGGATCAGTTCCGCGATCTTTTCCGGGAGGAAACTCCGAGGCCTGCGCCGGGTGAGACGCCGGCGGCGCCCTCGGCGCCAGCTGTCGCCGCCGATGAAAAAAAGCCCGCGCCGAAACCCGTCGAGGTCGTCTTTGCCGACATTCGCCGGCGCCTCTCCCTGCTGCCGGTGGGAATCGATGTGAACTACCAGACCATCAGCCCCGACGGAAAGACGCTGTTGCTGATCGGTGGCGCCGCAGGGCAACAGAATCTGTATTTATATTCCCTGGACGACCTGGCGCGCGAGCCGCCCGTGGCGCGCCAACTCACATCGACTTCGGGATCCAAGAGCGCCGCGCAGTTTTCGCCCGACGGCAAGGAAGTGTTTTATCTTGAACAGGGCCGCATACAGGTGATCCCCGTCGAGAGCCGCCAGTCGCGGGCGCTTTCGGTCACGGCGGAAATGGATGTTGATTTCGCCCAGGAGAAACTCGCGGCATTCCATCAAGCCTGGACTTATCTGCGGGATCAGTTCTACGATCCCGGATTTCACGGCGCCGACTGGGAGGCCGTGCGAACCACCTACGCGCCCCGAATCGCCGGATCGCGCACGCCCGATGAAATGCGCCGGCTGATTCAGATGATGGTCGGCGAGCTGAACGCTTCCCATCTGGGCATTTCGCCACCGTTCGCCGGCGCGCAGGCTTCGACTGGACGCATCGGAGTGCGCTTTGATCGCGCCGAGTATGAACGCTCAGGAAAGCTGCGGATCACCGAGGTCCTGCCGCTTAGTCCGGCGGCGCTGTCGCCGGAGATTCGAATCGGCCGCTATTTGCTGGCCGTCGACGGTATTCCGCTTGATGCCCGCGTAAATCTGGACGAGTTGCTTGATCGCAAGATTGGCCGCCGCGTCAGCTTGACTGTGGCCACGTCGGCCGACGGGGCGGGCAATCAGGAAGTTGCGCTGCAGCCGGTCAATCTCACGACTGAAAAGGCATTGCTCTATCGCCAATGGGTCGACCAGCGCCGCGCCTACGTCGAACGCGCCAGCGGCGGCCGGCTTGGATACGCGCACATGTTCGACATGTCAACTAACTCGCTCAGCCAGCTTCACGTCGATCTGGACAGCGAAAACCACGGCCGCCAGGGCGTCGTCATCGACGTTCGCAACAACAACGGCGGTTTTGTAAACGCCTACGCGCTTGACGTGCTGTCGCGGCGCCCTTACCTGACCATGACGGGGCGCGGCCTGCCGCCGGCTCCGGCGCGGCCGTTGCTGGGACAACGCGCACTCGAGCTGCCGACAATCCTGGGTCAATCAGCACTCGCTTTCCGATGCGGAGGATTTCACGGAAGGCTATCGAACGCTAGGCCTCGGCAAGGTCGTGGGCGAACCGACGGCGGGATGGATTATCTACACATCGAATCTGGCGCTGATCGATGGGTCGCTCTTGCGTGTCCCGTTCATCAAGATCACGGCCAATGACGGTTCGGTGATGGAGTTGAAACCGAGGCCGGTTGATATTGCGGTCGTCCGGCCCATTGGAGAAAGCTATTCGGAGCGGGATTCACAGTTAGACCGCGCGGTAGCGGAGCTGTTGAAGCAACTGGATTCGGCCAAGCGGTGAATTACGAGTTACGAATTACGAGTTACGAATCCGACCGGGCCACGACCGTAAGGGAGTGGGCAGTCAGCGGCAACTATTCCGGTCGGCAATTGGCTGCCTCTGATTGCCCACTCCCTTACGGGTCGTGGCCCGGTGATGGTGGCTAACAGCGCGGATCAACACGGATTAAGCGGATTATGCGAATTGAGTTTAGTTGAACTCATCAGCCCCAAGCTATGCAGTTAATCCGTTTAATCCGTGTTAATCCGATTAATCCGCGTTAACTGATCATGCTCTTAAGCGGCAAGCAAGACATCGCTTGCAAAAATTATTGGAACGAAGTTCGCCATGAATAATCCGGGTTAGTCCTTAGTCCTTCGTAACTCGCAATTCGTAACTCGCAATTCGTAGGCCGTGGCTAGGTTTTTGTACGTCCATAGATGTGGGTTAGGTTTGCCAGATGCTGTTGGGACTCGGGCGACCATTGGCCCGGCAGCAGCCGCCAGCGCCAGTTTCCCGACTGGCTGCCCGGAAGGTTCATGCGCGCCTCGGAACCGAGACCGAGAATATCCTGCAGCGGGATGATCGCCAGATCCGCTACCGACGCCAGGACCGCGCGGATAAAATCCCAGTGGATCGCTTTTCCCGAAGAATTCAAGTATCCGATGGCGTGGCGCGCTCCGTCGTCACTTTGAAGCCAACCCACCGTTGTGTCGTTGTCGTGGGTGGCCGTGTAGGCCACACAGTTGCAGACATAGTTGTGCGGCAAAAACGGATTCTGCGAGTCGCCATTGAAAGCAAACTGCAGGACGCGCATGCCGGGCAAATCAAATTGGTCGCGCAAGGCCCCAACTTCCGGCGTGATCATTCCGAGATCCTCGGCAATAAACGGCAAAGCGCCGAGCCCTTCCCGCAGCGCGGCCAGCAATTTCTCGCCGGGGCCGTCGACCCACCGGCCACGCAGCGCCGTGGGCTCACTGGCTGGAATCTCGTAGTACTTCTCCAACCCGCGGAAGTGATCCAGCCGCACCAGATCGACCTGGCGCAGCGCGGCCGCCATCCGATCGATCCACCAACGGTAGCCGTCCTCGGCCAACCGGTCCCAGCGATACAGGGGGTTTCCCCAGCGCTGTCCCGTCGGACTAAAGTAATC
>JBPCNK010000158.1:0-6156 GCA_051001345.1 Acidobacteriota bacterium
CGATAGACCAACGGCTCCTGGATGTCCTCAAGAATGTACAGGTGCGAGGAGCCCGAACGATCGCGGACCATTCTGATCTCCTCCCAGTTGACCTGATTGGCAAAACGAACCAGCAATGTCACGTCCTCGGAATCAAACCCGTTGAGTCTGGCGCCGATCTCCTGATCCATGCGCTTGCCGACTTTGACGTTGCCGGGACGCACATCGATGGAGTACAGCGGCCGCGTCGTGTCGCGAATCCATCCAGCAAACAATCGCGACGCGCCATAACGGAACGGCGCGGGACCCCAACCCAGCATCAGAATCAACAACAGGATTCCGCCTCCTGCCGCCATCCACCAGTGCCGCGTGCGCGCGCCGTCGACAAGCGTGTCGGACGGTATCCGGCTGGCATGGGCCACAGCGTCGCGCATCAGCAAACCGCCAAACGGGTGGGTCTCCGCGTCGCTGCGCATCTCGACGGCAGTGACCAGGCGCTGCTGCAGATCGGGACGCTTTTCCTCGACAAACCGGGCGATTCCCAGATCGTGAGGTCCGCGCCGGAAGCGCCACACAAGAAAACCCAGGCCGAAGACCGCGCCCCCAATCCAGACCGCCCGCAACGTGTGGAGGCTGGTCACCGAAAACTGCGCCGCAATGCCGGCGGCTACGCAGGCGACAGTCAAGAGGACCAATCCGATCGAGATCCAGGCGCTCGAACGCAACCGCGTGTCGCGCTGCAGCCGGGACCGAACAGACCGGAGATACGAATCGAGTTGACGGGTTTCGGAAGTCATGACGTTTTTTTCCCTGTATTACTGATGGGTGAAATCTTGTAAGTTTCAGCTAGAGTTTCGATCTCGCTTCCTACCTACCACCCGCGACCGTTGGTGCTCTGTGGCTGCCCAGCCTGTCTCTATTAGACACCAACCACCACGAGATCTCGCCGTCCACGAGCACGTGCACGAGCACGTCAACGAGCACGACCACGCGTCCGAAGATTCCCTCACGGCCCACTGCCAACTGCCTACTCCCTGACCCCTGAAGCCTGACCCCTGACCCCTGACCCCTGACCCCTGCTATTAGCGATCACCGTCTCTGCCAGCAACAGAGCGCCGGTCAGCAGCAACAACCAGCGCCACACGCTCTGGCGCTGTTCGATCTCCCCCTCTCCGCGCGCGGCCGATGGGCTGGCAAGGGACGACTGCTGGGCGCCTCCTGCGGCCACCAACACCGGGTTGGCCGCGTCCAGATCCGATTCCTCAGGCGCAACGTTGACGGCGTGGTACTCGGTCTGCCTGTTCCATCGTAACTCATAGAATCCGGGCTCTTCCAGATTCAAATAATCCAGCTCGCGGTCGCTCTCCACTCCGGTGACTCGCTGGCCGGCGGGACCCAGCACGGTCCAGCCGTTTTGTTGGCCAGTCTCCCGGGCCATCGACAATGTCCCCAAGGCCAGCCGATCAGACACACGATACGAGCTGCGCTCGGCCGAAACGTTGAGGGAGTAGGCCAGCAGCCGGTGGACAAATGGAACAAACGCAGAGGTCAATGGGAAATCGGTCCACTCCTTGTCTAAGCCGCTGCCGAAGGCCAGGATGCGCCCGTTGCCCACGGTCCTCTCCAGCAGGGCCGGTGAGCCATTGTTGAAGCGCGCCAGAACGCGGGTTCCCGGGACCGGTTCCATCGGAACGTAACTGTAGAACTGCACACCGGCGAAATAGCGTGCCCTGAGATCTCGAAAGGGGTAAAACACGGGACTCTCCCAGTCGGCTTCTCCCAGCGTCAAAGACTTCTCCCGTTCGCGGCGCAGAATCACGCGGTCTCCGCTGGCGGCTGGCAGCACGTCCTGATAGCCGCGCGTGGCCTGGCTTGCGGGAATCCACAGCGCGGAGCGTCCCTGCTGGACAAACCGGCGCAGCCTGGCGGCGACCGATTCGGTCATCGCTGTCTGATAGAGGACAACGAAATCGGCTGAGTTGCGGCTTCCGTCCCACCCGGCGACGGCCCTCGACTCCACCGCAAAGGGTGAGTTGGGCTCCGAGGCGATGGCTCGCTCCAAAAAGAGCGTCGGAGAAGCGTCGGTCTGGTACAGCAACAAAATTTTCCCCGGCTCGGCGCGACGCAGTGAAAAATTAAAATGGTTGTCCTTGTCCAGACCATCGGAAGGTTCCAGCACGACTTCACACCGCGCCACACCGGGGGGCAGCTCCACTGCATTGAGCATGACGCTGTGGTTTTCGTTCGGGGCCAGCTTGACGGTCGTTTCCTGGACCGGCTTTCCGTTGACGTTGAGCACAAGTCTTGCATTGACGGCGTGTCCCAACTCATTGCGCGCGACAACAACGGGTTTCTCGCTTGCGCCCGATCCGTACAGGTTCCTTGAGACGCGTACATCCTGAATCCAGAGGTTTGCCGGCGCATTCTCGACGGCGATGGTTTCAATCTTGACGTCCCGCGGCAACGATACACTTTGATCGAAGTGACCGGTCTTTTGAAAATCAGACACGACGTAGACTACCGAGCCCTGCGCGGGAGATGAGCCCAGCCACTGGGCCGCCAGTTTCAGGGCCTGGCGGGCATCCGTCGATCGATAGCCGGGTTGTAAGCCGCGCACCTTTGCGACAACCTGTCTGCGGTCCTCGTTGGATTCGTTCAGAAGATCGGCCGTCTCAGCGAAAGCAATCACGGCCAGCCGATCGGCTGGCCGAGCCCTCTCGATCACTTCGACGGCGCGGTCGACAGCCTGGCGCCAGCGCTGGCCGGCTCGCATGCTGAAAGAGTTGTCCAACAGAACAACAATCGAACGGCCTCCGGTTTGAGCGTCCGCCCGGAACAGCGCCGGGAAATACGGCCGCATGAAAGCCAGGATCAGCAGCAGCAGGGCCAGACAACGCAGCAGCAACAGCAGCCAGTTGCGCACCGTCTGTCGGCGGACCACCTTCATCGGGACTTGCCGCAAAAACATCAGCGAGCTGAAGGGAATGCGCTGGGCCTGCTCGCGCCGCACCAGGTGCACGAGAATCGGAGCGGCCAGCGCCAGCGTGCCAAGCAGAAATAATGGGGTCAGAAAACTCATCGACGCCGCACCTATTTGGTCTGCTGCCGCAGATGGAGATAACGCGCCAGCGCCACATCCAGCGGCTGGCTCGTGTCGAGCAATTGGTAGTCCAGATCGGACTGGTGGCAAAGTTTCTTCAGAGTTTCCAGATGTTCGCCGAAACGCCGTAGATACTCGTCGCGCGATGCCTTGGGCAAAACCAGCAAGTCGCGGCGCGTTTCCATGTCTTCGAGAACTGCGATCTTGTCGAACGGAAACTCGATCTCAAACGGATCCAGCACGTGAAACAAAATGACGTCGTTGCCGCGAAAGCGAAAAAATTGAACCTGCCGCATCATTTCCTGCAGGTCGCAGTAGAAGTCCGAAATAAACACGACCACGCCCTTGCGCCGGACCAATTGCGCCAGGTGTTCGAGCGGTTTCCTAAAGTCAGTGGATTGAGACGGCCGGCTGTTCTCCAGAATCCGAAACAGCGAGAGTAAATGGCCCGCGCGCGTGCGCGCCGGCAGATACTCAACCGTCTTGTCGTCAAACGTCATCAGCCCGACGGCGTCGCGCTGCAGCGAGGCAAAGTAGGCCAGCGCCGCAACCAGGTACGAGGCATACTCCAGCTTGGTCAGCCGCCCCGACGCGTATCCCATCGAGCCGCTGACGTCGAGCAGGAAGTGGACCGAGGCGTTGGTCTCGCCTTCGTACTTCTTGATGTAATAGCGGTCGGTGCGGGCAAAAACGTTCCAGTCGATGCCGCGGATGTCATCGCCGGGCGTGTACTGGCGAAACTCGGCAAATTCCACACTGAAGCCGTGGAAGGGCGATCGATGCAGTCCGGTCACGAACCCTTCCACGACCGTTTTGGCAATCAGCTGCAAATTGGACAGCCGGGCCAGAACCGCCGGATCGATCCACTGATTCAGATTGCCCGTTGGCTGGGTCATGTCTTGCCCTAACCTAAATTGTCTTCACCGCAGTGACAGTGGCCAGTGCCTTTACAGCCCCGACTTGGGACGCGGCACAAATTCCAGCAACTGGCCGATGATGTTGTCGCTTGTAATCCGTTCAGCCTCGGCATGGAAGTTCAGCAAAATGCGGTGGCGCATAACCGATGGCGCCAGCGCCTGGATGTCCTCGATGGCCACGTTGTAGCGTCCGTTCATCAGCGCGCGCGCCTTGCCTCCCAACACCATGTACTGCGCGGCGCGCAGGCTGGCGCCATAGGAGACCCATTTCTTGACAAACTCGGGTGCTCCTTCCTGCACGGGCCGGCTGAAGCGAGCCAAATGCACGGCGTAGCGTGTCACATCGTCGGAGATGGGAACCTTGCGGACCAATTGCTGGAACAGCAGGATGTCCTGCCGTTGGGCCACGGCGCGCAGCTTCGGTTCGAGGCGGGATGTCGTGTTGCGCACCACATCCACTTCGTCCCCTTCGTTGAGATAGTCGATGATGATGTTGAACATGAAGCGATCAAGCTGGGCTTCCGGCAGGGGATACGTGCCTTCCAGCTCAATCGGATTCTGCGTAGCCAGGACGAAGAAGGGCGGTTCCAAAACGTAATTGGTTCCGCGGACCGTCACGGTGTGTTCCTGCATGGCCTCGAGCAGCGCCGACTGCGTTTTCGGCGGCGTGCGGTTGATCTCATCGGCCAGGAGCAGGTTGGCGAATATCGGGCCGCTGACAAACCGCATCTCGCGCCGGCCCGTAGCGTGGTTCTCTTCAATGATGTCGGTGCCCGTGATGTCGGAAGGCATCAGGTCGGGTGTGAACTGGATGCGTTTGAAATTCAGCCCCAGCGTGTCGGCCACGCAACGGATTAACAATGTCTTGGCCAGACCCGGCAGACCGGTAATCATGGCATGCCCGCCCGCGTAAAGGCAGATCAACACCAGATTGATAACGTCATCCTGTCCGACGATGATTTTGCGGACTTCGGAAATGACTTGTTCCTGGACTCGGGTCATTCGTTCGATAACCTGCGGGACTTCCTGATCGGTGAGAACCGGCTGACTGACTTCCATGCGTATCCTTTCCAATGTCCAATGCCAAAACAAATTCAGACTGGTCCGCTCGCGACCCGCGACTCGTGACTCGCGACTGTCTAGTGTGTCAGCGCATAAATCACGTAGTTAACCCCATACTTGAACGCTTCGTTGGTCAGCTCGATGGGCACAAACCGGTCGGCGGAAAACTCCCAGTAATCGCCGATGTCGTTGTTGAAGTTGACGACCATCTGCAGGCGCCCCTTATCATCGGTAAGTCCGTAAAACTGGGGTTTGAGCCACGCGTCGTAGGGCGGCACCATGTCGAGCGTCTCGATGTCATAAAAGCATTGGAAGATGGGATGGTCGATCTTTAGCAACTCGAGGTTTCGGTCGGGATAAACCCGGCGCATGTGCGTGACGAAGTTGTTCCAGTCGCGCGGGCCACGGAAATCGTCGACGACAATAAATCCTCCGCGGTCGAGGTAATTCCGCATGTTTTCGACTTCCCGGTCAGTGGCATCCCAAAACCCGACTTCGCACATGTAGAGCCAGGGATAGTTCATGATGTCGGGACTCTCCAGATTAACGATCCGGTAGGAGTCTGGAGTAGTGTGAATTCGAGTGGTTTCCGCAACGATCTTCAGCAGGTTCGCATCCGAATTAGGATAGTCGTGAAACCAGGGCGGCTGATTGCGCAGGCCGTAGCCGCCGCGCATGTACGCCGAGAAGTTAAACTCGACGCGAGCAAAATAGAACCGGCTCGGCGCCGGCGCTCCCGCGGGCGAGTCGTCCAGAGCGGGAGGGGCCGCCGTTGCCCAAGCTGCGCCAATGACCATTACCGCAACCAGCAATTTGCTCAACATAAGTGTTCCGATACGAAGTACGAAGGACTAACCGCGATTATTCACAAATTAATCCAGGCGCGAAGCGCCGCCAGCCAATAGCCCTGGCCGTGAGGCCGGGGAATCAGGCCTCCCACACCGAAGGAGCGCCGTAGGCGCGGTACACATAAATTGCCTTTCTCGACTGCATTGTGTAACTGCCGGCCCTTCGGGCCTCGCTCGCTCCTCACGCCGGCAACCCCGCGCTTACGCGCGGGGCTATTGGCTAACGGCGCTTCGCGCCTGTCCTGCATCG
>JBPCNK010000159.1:0-4208 GCA_051001345.1 Acidobacteriota bacterium
TCCTAACCCCTAACCCCTAACCCCTGACCCCCGACCCCTAACCCCTGCCTTCAAATGGCTTCCCTCCAACAAATTCAAGACGAGTTTGAACGGCGGGCGACCGACGTGCCCGATGCCGCGGCCCTGACGGCGCTGCGGGATCATTTTCTGAGTCGTGAGCGCGGCATCATCTCGCTGGAGATGAAGAACCTGCCCTCGTTGCCGCGCGACGAGCGTCCCGAATTCGGCAAAAAGCTCAACGAGTTGAAAGCGCGCGTCGAAGCGCGACTGGCGCAACTGGCCGATGCGCTGCACCGCCGCCAGACCGAAGAGCGGCTGGCTGGCCATCGGGTCGACATCACCCTGCCCGGATTCCGGTATCGTCTGGGAAAACTCCATCCGCTGCGCCTGGTCTGGCAGGAAATGCAGGAAATCTTCGTCTCGATGGGCTTCAGCGTCGTTACCGGACCGGAAATCGAAACGGAGTACTACAACTTCGAGGCCATCAACATGCCCGAGGGACATCCTGCGCGCGATGCCCAGGACACGTTGTACATCGCTCCGCCCCACCTGCTACGAACGCATACGTCGCCCGTGCAGATCCACACGATGGAGCAACACAAGCCGCCGATTCGGATCGTCATTCCCGGCAAGGTCTACCGGCGCGATCCTTTCGACGCGACGCACTCGCCGATGTTTCACCAGGTGGAAGGCTTGGTGGTCGACGACCGCATCAGTCTGGCCGATTTGAAGGGAACGCTGGAGTACTTTTTCAAGCAGTTCTTCCTGCCCGACACGCGCGTGCGCTTTCGGCCCAGCTACTTTCCGTTTGTCGAGCCCGGCGCGGAAGTCGACATCAGTTGTATTTTTTGCGCGGGCAAGGGCTGCCGCGTCTGCAAGTCCTCGGGCTGGATCGAAATTCTGGGATGCGGAATGGTGCATCCACGTTTGTTTGAAATGGCGGGATACGAACCCGATCGCTACAGCGGATTTGCCTGGGGTATGGGGATAGATCGCATTGCGATTCTCAAGTATGGAATCGATGACATCCGACTCTTTGTGGAAAACGACCTGAGGTTTCTGGACCAGTTCTCCTGACCCGTCATGAAGATCAGTTACAGCTGGCTCCGGGACTATATCGCGCTCGATCAACCGGTCGAAGAAGTAAGCCGGCAATTGACGTTGCTGGGTCTGGCCGTCGACGCCGTCGTTCCCTACGGCCCCGATTTCATTCTGGACGTCGATGTCACCACCAACCGGCCCGATTGCCTGAGTCACATCGGAATCGCCCGCGAGCTGTCGGCCTTCTACGGAGTGCCGCTGACGGCTCCGGTGACAAACCTGGGCGAATCCGCCGCCGTCGCCGCCGACACTCCCGCAGAAATTGAAATACTGGATCGCCGTCTCTGCTCGCGCTATTCGGCGCGAGTTATCTTTGAGGTGCAGATCGGACCGTCGCCGGACTGGTTGCGCGAGCGATTGCTTGCCGTTGGACAGCGGCCGATCAACAACGTCGTCGATGTGACCAACTATGTGCTGCTCGAGCGGGGACACCCGCTGCATGCCTTCGACTTCGATCGTCTTGAACAACATCAGATCAAAGTTCGCCGAGCGCGCCGCGGCGAGAAGTTGAAAACGCTCGATGGCAACGAGCGGAAACTCGACACGACGATGCTGGTCATCGCCGACGCGACCCGGGCTGTTGCGCTGGCTGGAGTCATGGGCGGCTTTGACAGCGAGGTCACCGAAGGAACTACACGCCTGCTGCTGGAAAGCGCTCACTTCGAGCCGCTTTCGGTTCGCCGCACATCCCGGGCACTGGGTCTGAAGACCGAAGCCAGCTACCGCTTCGAGCGCGGCGCTGACGTGCGCGCCACCGTTACGGCCGTCGATCGTGCCGCCGAGTTGATCCTTAAGGTAGCAGGGGGACGGGTTGCCGGCGGACTTCTGGATGTCTATCCGCGTCCGCGCCCGCCGCGCACGGCGCCGTTGCGCCGGCAGAAACTCGATGCCCTGGTCGGACAGTTCATACCAGATGCGTTTGTCGAAGAAAGGCTCGACCGCCTGGGCTTTCACGCCACGCGCGGTCATGCCGCCAGCGGTCCCGCCGCACGCGGCCGCGGCCGCTGGAAGGTGACCATTCCGTCCTGGCGCGTGGATGTGGCGATTGAAGAGGATCTGATCGAAGAGGTCGCGCGCCACTACGGATTCGACAAGATCGAGAGCCGCTTGCCGGCTTGGAGCGGTCGCGGCAGCTATCCCGTTGGAGAGGCGCGCGAGCGCGACCTGCTGGACTGTTTGCGCGGAGCGGGTTTCTATGAGGCAGTCACTTACAGCCTGGTGCACCCCGACTGGGACAGCCGGTTCCGCCACGGCCTTCTCACCGGCCAGGCGGCCGGCGCCACCACTCCACTCGAGGCGGTGGCTCTTGCCAACCCACTGTCGGATGAAGATTCGCACCTTCGAACTGCGCTGCTGGGGGGGCTGGTTCGATCGCTTGCGCACAATCTCAATCACGGACAACAGGATGTCCGCCTGTTTGAGATCGGCAAAGTCTTCTCGGGCGCCAACGGTTCGTATCTGGAACGCTCCCATCTTGGCCTGGTCGCGACGGGCTGCCAGTTTCGTCAGTACTGGAATTCGATTTCGTCGGCGACCGACTGGTTTTTCTTCAAGGGCGTTGTCGAGGAAATTGGCCGCCGCCTGCGGGTTGATCGCGTTGAGTTTGGAAAATCCTCTTGCGATTTTTTGCATCCCGGTAACAGCGCCGAAGTTTTTTTCGCCAGCCGGCATGTCGGTTTCCTGGGATCGCTGCACCCCGATCGGCTCGAACTGCTGAAAATCCGGCAGGACGTGTTTGTGGCCGAATTCGATCTAGAGGCCATTAACGCGATTCAGCCGGTTCCTGTTTTTTATGAAAACATCGAACGGCTTCCGCAGGTGGAACGGGATTTTTCTTTTGTTGTGGCCGAAGGGACGGCATACAATCAAATCGTTGCGGCGATTAAGGGCCTGAATCTCAAAGAGATCAAGGACATCTCAGTGATCGATGTCTATCGCGGCGCCAAGGTACCGGAGGGCAAGTACAGCTTGACGGTGCGCCTCGTGCTGCAGCATCCGAACCGGACACTCACACAAGAAGAGATTCAGTCGATGAGCCAAGCCGTCGTTAGGGTCCTGGGAGAACAGGTCCAGGCGAAACCCCGCTAACCGGAGCTGCTGACGTGGCCGAGTCCCCTCCTGTCTCGCCAGGACTTGAGCGTCTGGCCCATCTGGAAGACCGGCTCTATCGGGTTGCAGACCTGTTCAAGGCCTTGCTCAAGGAGAACGAACGCCTGCGATCTGACGTGAGCGCCTTGCAGACCCAGAAAGAGCAGGCCCGCGAGAAAATCGAGAAAATTCTCGATACGCTGGCGGTACTGGAACGCAGAAGTCAGTGAATCAGCGCCACCACCGAGCCGCGACCGTAAGGTCGCGGGCCGGCAGCCACGGAGCGCCAACAGAGCCGCGGCCGGAAGGCCGCGGGCCGGCAGATTAGGAAGCGTGATCAAGAATCTTGCTCAAATTACAAGATTTCACCAATTGGTAATATAGAGGACGAGCAACATGGCCGAAGCCGACGATCCCGTCAAGGTCAGAATCTTCAATCAGCAGTATCCGGTGCGCGGCGGCCAGGACGCCGATTACGTCGAGATGCTGGCTTCCTATGTCGATGGCAAGATGCGGGAGATCTCCACGGGGACGCAGACGGTCGACAGCCTGAAGGTCGCTGTCCTGGCGGCTTTGAATATTGCCGACGAGCTCTTTCAAGCCCGCGACGAGGTCAACGAGATCGACCGCGTCGTGAGCGAAAAAAGCCAGCTGTGCGTTGCGGTGCTGGATCAATTTCTAAAACCGCGGGGGTGACAGCTAGGCTTCAGGGGTCAGGCTACAGGGGTCAGGGAATCACGCCATTGAGAAACCATGAGGCAGTGGCTCCGGCCGCCAGGCCGGTGTTTTTTCTTACGAATAACCGCGAATGCCCCTGCATCCCCAGGGCTGACGTCCTGGGCTTTAATCTTGCGCCCCTGCGGGGCTCACCCTAACGACGAACCCGAATCCCCAGGGCTTGCGCCCTGGGCTTTAGTCTTGCGCCCCTGCCGGGGTCCTGTGTGCGACGAACCCCAAACCCCCCGGCTCGGGCCCTGGGCTTTGCTTTTTCCTCCCCCGCCGGGCGCCCCCCCCTTTCC
>JBPCNK010000160.1:0-12889 GCA_051001345.1 Acidobacteriota bacterium
GACTGTAACATCTGAATTGATACCAACAACATTGATCCTAGTGACGCTCTGCGGTGCAGTGAAAAGCGGCTTCACCACAGAGACCCATCGCGGCATAGCCGCAACCGTATGCCGTATGCCGTATGCCGCGGGCCGCGGGCCGGCGACGGAGAACCAACAGAGCCGCGACCGGAAGGGAGCGGGCCGGCAGACAGGAGGCGGGGTCGAAAATCTTGCTGAAATAACAAGATTTCGCCAATAGGCAATACAGGGGACACAGAGAAAACACTGAGAAAAACTTCGCACCAACGACCGGGTGCCTGTAATTCTAAGCATGCATGTCAACGAACTGCCTGAGACAGTCCTCCGTGCTGCGATCGAAGTTCATAAGACTCGTAAGGCCGCTTTTCTCTATGTTTCTCTGTGTCCTCTGTATTACCAATTGGTGAAATCTTGTTTTTTGATCAAGATTTTTTGATCTCGCTTCCTATTTACCGGCACGCGGCCTTCCCGCCTCGGCTCTGTTGGCGCTCCGTCGCCGGCCTGCTGAATACGGCATACGGCCATACGGTTGCGGCTATGCCGCGCTGGCTCTCTGTGGTGAAGCCGGTCAAAAACCGGCCTCGGTTTTCCCATAGCCGCCCGCGGAGGTGGAACAATGTTGTTGATACCAATTCGAATGTTACAGGCCACTGGCTCCCAGTCTATCAGTGGTCAGGGGTCTTTCTTGTATTCCTGCCACTGATTACTTGCCACTTGAACGGATACTACTTCCATTCCATTACCGCTCCCTGCGCTCGTAATGTTTCGGTCAGAACTCGCGCGTTCACGTCCTGAACCGCGACGTTTCCGTCGATGGCCATTTTTGCGGCGACACCGGCGGCATGCCCCAAGATCATGTAGACAGGTTCCATCCGCAACGTGGAATAGACGACGTGGCTGGCCGAAAGGCAAACGGGCACCAGCAGGTTGTCGGCCTGCTGGCGGCGCGGCAGCAGGACCCGGTAGGGAATCTGGTAGGGAGTGACCGGCACTTCCATGTTTCCTTCATTCTGAACGGCGCCGTCTTCGGTCACGTGTCGCTGCACGTTGTGCGAGTCGCTGTTGTAGGAGCCCATGCCGATGACGTCTTCCTTGCTGAGTTGGGACTGGATGTCCTTCTGGCTCATGACAAAGTCCCCGACCATGCGGCGCGCCTCGCGGACGTAGAGCTGATGAGGCCAGTTGTTCGTATCGGTGAATTCGTCGCGGGCCAGTCCCCACGTCTTCATCTCGCGGCGCAGTGATTCGGGTACTCGCGCATCCCAGGCCAGAAAATAGAAAAATCCAGCCATGTAGTCGATGTGGTCCTGCCAGATGGCGCGGCGGCGCGCGTAGTTTGCCTCCGGATAATCCCAGTTTTTCCCGATGTAGTCGGTCGAAAACGCTCCGCGGTTGTTGATGTCAGTCTTGTTGTTGGGCATGGGCTGCACATGCATCAACTCGTTCATCACCGGCGGACGCTTGCGCTGTTCCGTCAGCGCGTCGATCAGTTTTGCCAGCAACTTGTAGCGGGAAGGGTCGTAATTGCGCGGACGGGGCCACGGCGTCTGATTGTCGGGATCGCTCGACAGGCACATGCGGAAGTTGTAGGCCTGCACCTTGAGGTCGGCGGCGCCGATGTCGCCTCGGGGAGCCGCTTGGACTTCGGGCAACATCCTTCCATGTTCGTCAATGGCCGCAATACGGACGTCGAAAGTGTGGTTGCGGTCTTTGGGACGAACTCCCGCAAGCGTTTCCCCGTACTGCGATGTCCCTTCGCGTCCCCATACATAGGACACCCCGGCCTGCGCCATTAAGTCGCCTTCGTATGTACAGTCCGCAAAAATCCGGCCGGTATAAGCGGCGCCACTTTCCATCCGGATTTCAGTGATCCGGGAACCCGTCTTGAGCACACCGCCCTTCTCGCGCAGGCGCTGGCCGTAGATCACTTCAACGCCAGCCTCGAAGGCCATGCGGCGCAGCACTGCCTCGGCGACGTGCGGTTCGAAGAACCAACCCGTGTCCTGACCGTAGTAGCGTCCGACGTGCTTGTAGAATTCGAGAGAGTACCCGCCGATGGTTTCTTTCTTGCCATAGTCGGTCCGCCCCAGCCCGCCCGACGTCATGCCGCCCAGGTGGGCGCCCGGCTCTAACAAAACGACGCCGGCTCCTTCGCGCGCCGCGGCAACGGCCGTGATGACGCCTCCGGAGGTTCCCCCGTAGACGACAACATCGAAGCGGCGCGGGGCAGCATGGAGCGAAGACAGGAGTGCTGCGTAAAGCAGAGTAGAAAGAATCTTGGCTGTCATTTTTGGTTTAATCAATCTAGGCCCCAGGCTCCCAGTGACGCCATGCGGTGCAGTGAAAAGCGCTTCACCACAGAGACGCAGCGCGGCACAGCCGCAACCGTATGCCGTATGCCGTATGCCGCGGGCCGGCGACGGGCACCAACAGAGCCGCGACCGTGAGGGAGCGGGCCGGCAGATTGAAGGCGTAATCGAGAATCGTCGCGAAATGCGAAGGTTTCACTCATGAGTACTACAGAGGACACAGAGAAAACACAGAGAAAAATTCTTACCAACGACCGGCTGTCTGCTAGTGCTCCGTCGCCAGCCTGCGGCATACGGCATATGGCATACGGCATACGGTTGCGGCTATGCCGCGCTGGGTCTCTGTGGTGAAGCCGCTTTTCACTGCAGCGCAGCGCGTCACTAGGATCACTGTTGTTGGTATCAATTCAGATGGTGTCCACTAGACCTGGCTGCCCAGTTTCCGGAAAGACTCGACCAGGAGCGGCTCCTGCTCGGGCAATACGGTGCGTAGATCCAGACAGACACGATCGTCTTCGACGCGGGCCAGAACGGGTGGCTGAAGAGCGCGTAGAAACTTTTCGGTTTGCGAAGCGCTCTGCCGCTCCGACGTGAGCGCCAGCAGCACCGAGGGAAGACCAACCTCCGGCGCGGCTCCACCGCCTGTCAGCGAGTAGCCATCGACCAGCTCCAATCGAAACCCCGGCCCCAGCACAGCCAGCAGGCGCTGCCGCAGCGCGGCGGCGCGCTGAGCAATGTCTTCACGCGAGCTGCCCAGCATCTGCAGAACCGGAAGCTGCTGGCGCGCCGTGCCCCGAAGGTACGCCAGAAAGACGAATTCAAGCAGCGAGAACGTGATTTTGTCGAGCCGCAACGCGCGCATCAGCGGGTTGGAACGCAGCCGCGCAATCAGCGCCTTGTCGCCTGCGATAATACCGGCCTGCGGACCTCCCAGCATCTTGTCTCCGCTAAAGCATGCCAGGTCGACGCCGGCATCGAGCGATTCCCGCACCGTAGGCTCATCGGGAATGCCAAAGCTGGAAACTTCCTCGATGCAGCCGCTGCCGAGGTCCTCGACGACTGCTATGCCACGCCGACGGCCGAGCTCGATCAGTTGGGTCAGCGAGGGTCGCGCCGTAAAGCCCACGATGCGGTAGTTGCTGGGGTGGACGCGCAGAATCAGCGCCGTCGCCGGCCCGATCTGCTTCTCGTAATCCTCGATGCGCGTCTTGTTAGTGGTGCCCACTTCGCACAGAATGGCGCCGCTGGAGTGCAGGATATCGGGAATTCGGAAGGAGCCGCCAATCTCGATTAACTCCCCGCGTGACACCAGCACTTCGCGGCTGGCCGCCAGCGTATTGACAATCAGGAAGAGAGCGGCGGCGTTGTTGTTGACCGCCGTGGCGTCTCCGCACTGGAGCAGGCGCTGCAGCAGCCGGGACAAATGGCGATCGCGGTGGCCGCGTTTACCCGCAGCCAGATCGAATTCCAGATTCGAATAGGCGCGCGAGGTTGCGCGGACATGGTCGATCATCTCTTCGGACAGGGGGGCGCGTCCGATATTGGTGTGCAGGACAACGCCCGTGGCGTTGACGACCATCGAGAGTCCCGGGCGCAACTGGTCGGCCACCTGATTGGAGAGCTCGCGCTCCAGCTCGTGCAAAGTCGGCAATTCCGTCCTTTCCCCGGTCAGGCAAGCGGCCCGCATCGCTTCCAGCAGGTGCTGTGTTTCCTCCAAGACAAGACGGCGGCCATGCTGCTCAATGAGGTTTCGGACGCCGGGCTCCTGCAGGATGCGTTCAACCGACGGGATCTGTTTTAGAACCGCAACGGTGTCAGCCATGGGTTCATTATAAGCCAGGGTTCAGGGTTCAGGCTTCAGGGTTCAGGGGTCAGGCTTCAGGGGTCAGGCTTCAGAGATCAGGCTCCAGGCTTCAGGGATCGCGGATAAAAACGACGGATGCGTAGAAGCAGCTCCTCACGGGACGCCCCAGTTTCGGCCTCACGTCTTTCGAGTACTGCCTATTTCACGCGTGTTTGAGTTCTTTGACTAC
Source organism: Acidobacteriota bacterium (assembly GCA_051001345.1). Taxonomy (GTDB): domain Bacteria; phylum Acidobacteriota; class UBA6911; order JACQSX01; family JBPCNK01; genus JBPCNK01. The sequence goes on from JBPCNK010000160.1 coordinate 4,364, forward strand.
GAAAGCAATGACAACGGTGTCTATCAACACCGACGCGATACGACGTCGAACCGGACAGTATTGATTCACAATCCACAATTCCCTGAAGCCTGACCCCTGAAGCCTGAAGCCTAGAACCTGTGGTATTCTTCCGCCGTGGATCCGGACAAGGACTTGGGGTTGCTGGAAGACTGGATCCGCCGCATCAAAATTGAATACGAGATTTACTTTGCGGGCAACCGCCGCACGCCCCCGTACGACCTGAAAAACAAGATCGAAAGCGTCATTAAGCGCTACTATGACGCCCCATTGACAAGGGTCTCCGATCGTTTTCGACTGACCACACTGGCCGACCGCTACAACGCCCACCGTGAAGTGTGGCGCCGCCAGCTGCAGCGCTACGAGGAACAGGGCCGCAAAAAGGCCGCAGACGTAAGCGCCCCGCCGCCAAAGCCGCTACCGGAGCAGCTCTCGGTCGATGTGCAGCAGGCAGAACAACAGCGTGACCATGTGGAAAGGCTCTACGAGTTCTACCAAAAGGCTCGGCAAACCTATGAGGAAGCGGCCGACACGGGAGTCTCGCTGGCGCAGTTCCAGCGCTTTGTAGCAGGGAAAACGGCCGAACTACAACAGAAGTATCAGGCCGACACGGTCGTCTTCCAGGTCAAAGTGGTAGACGGAGCGGTCAAGCTGACTGCCAAGGCTCGTTCGACCCAACGCCCGGACAAACAGACCGAGGGCTGACCGTTCAAGTGGCAAGTGACAAGTAGCAAGAATACAAGTAACAGCACTCAGTCTTCCTTGTATTCTTGCCACTTGACACGTGCCACTTGAACTCACTTGCCACTTGAACCTAGGCTCCAGGAAACTTGGTGACTTTTTCGGCCTGAGGTCCACGCGAGCCCTGCGTAATTTCGAACTCCACCTGCTGCCCCTCTTTGAGAGTCTTGTAGCCGTCCTCGATGATGGCAGAGTAGTGAACGAAGACATCCCGTCCGCCCGCTTCATATTCAATAAAGCCATACCCCTTGGCGTTATTGAACCATTTGACCTTACCGGTGGCTTTCATAAAATCTCCTTCTCCTCCCGGAGAACAAAGCGCGCGGCAGACACACCAACCCCAGTCTTAAAAAAACCGGATCCCCATGTTTGTCGCGGCAGTCAAATCTGATGTAGCAGATCCGAAGGCAGGGCCTACGTCCTAACCACTGAAACTGCTAATCCCCCCAAATCACATTGTGGCCGATTGTAGAAAAAACGCGCCTGTTGTCAAGGCTTTTTTCAAAGGGAATCCGGTTTAAGTTTTGCTAAGATAAGGACTTTCCCGGAGGCTGCATGTCGCGGATCGCGCGGGCGCTGGTCAGTGTCTCGGACAAGGCCGGCTTGGTTGACTTCTGTAAAGTGTTAAAAATACAAGGCATCCAGATCGTCTCGACGGGCGGCACAGCCGCAGTGCTGGAAGCCTCTGGGGTGCCTGTCACGGAGATCTCGGAGTTGACGGGTTTTCCTGAAATTCTCGACGGCCGGGTCAAAACTTTGCACCCGTCCGTGCACGGAGGATTGCTGGGCCGCCGGGAACTGGAAACTCATCGCGCGCAAATGGAGCAGCACGGAATTGCTCCGATCGACCTGCTTGTCGTCAACCTGTACCCGTTTCGCGAAACCGTCGCTCGCGGCGCGGACCTCGAGCAAGCGGTTGAGAATATCGACATCGGCGGGCCGGCAATGATGCGATCGGCCGCCAAAAATTTCCGTGATGTGGCTGTCGTTGTCGATCCGGCCGACTACCAGGAAATCGCGCGCCAGATTTCGGCCACCGGCGAGATCAGCGAAGCAACCCGTTTCGGATTGGCCCGCAAGGTGTTCGCGCATACGGCCGCTTACGACGCCGCCATCAGCGCCTATCTGGATGGCCTGGCCACGGGCCGCCCAGGCGATCGATTTCCGGCCGAACTTGCTCTGCGCTGGCGCCGAAAGGCGCTGTTGCGCTATGGCGAGAATCCGCATCAGCAGGCTGCGTTGTACCAGGACCCCGAATCTGGCTGGGGCGTGGCCGCCGCGCTGCAACTGCACGGCAAGGAGCTCAGCTTCAACAACTATCTCGATCTGGACGCCGCCTGGTCGCTGGCGGCCGAGTTTGAAGAGCCGGCCGCGGTCCTCATCAAGCACCTGAATCCTTGCGGGGCGGCCGTAGGCAAAGATTCGTTGCAGGCTTATCTGCGCGCCCTTGAGACCGATCCGGTATCCGCCTTCGGTTCGATCCTTGGATTCAACCGGGCGATCGACCGTCCTCTGGCCGACGAATTGTCCAAGCTGTTTGTCGAGGCGATTATTGCGCCAGCCTATCATCCTGAGGCGCTTGAAAAACTGAAAGAGAAGAAGAACCTCCGCTTGATGCAATTGTCCTGGGATGCCCGGCCGGGCTCGCGTGACATGACCGATTACAAGCGCATCGGCGGCGGACTGCTCGCACAGGACCGCGACGCCGATTTTGTCCGGCGCGAGGATCTGAAAGTCGTCACCAGCCGCGCTCCCAGCGACGAGGAATGGAACGACCTGCTATTTGCCTGGAAGGTCGCAAAGCACGTCAAGTCCAACGCGATCGTTTTTTGCCGCTCGGGCGCAACGCTCGGCATAGGCGCCGGCCAGATGAGCCGTGTGGATGCAGTGCGCTTCGGCGCGCAGAAGGCGCGCGCTTCGCTGGCAGGAAGCTGTGTGGCCTCCGATGCTTTTTTCCCGTTTCGCGACGGTCTGGACGAAACGGCGCGGGCCGGCGCGGCGGCTGTCATCCAACCGGGCGGTTCGGTGCGCGACCAGGAAGTGATTGAGGCGGCCAATGAGCACGGGTTGGCCATGGTTTTGACGGGAACGCGGCACTTTAAACACTAGGGATCAGGCTTCAGGGGTCAGGCTTCAGGGAATTGTGGATTGCGAATCAGTACTGTCCGGTCGAGTCGGCTGTTGATAGACACCCTTGGTTTGCTTTCGCAGTCCTCAAACCTGAAATAGGCGGTCAACGAAAAGCGTGAGGCTGGGGCGTCCCAGGAGGAGCTGCCTTTTGCGCAGCCATTGTTTTAATTCGTGATCCCTGGAGCCTGGAGCCTGAAGCCTGGAGCCTGAGATGGAAAAGATCACGGTTCTTGGAGCAGGCAGCTGGGGCACGGCGCTGGCCGTGCTGCTGGCGCGTTCCGGACAAGACGTCACTTTGTGGGTGCGGCGGCCCGGTCTGGCTGAGACCCTGCGCAGTCAAAGAGTCAATCATGATTATCTTCCCGGGATATCAATTCCGGAAAACCTGCTTCCGGTTTCCGATTTAGCTGTGGCGCTGGCCGGCGCCAGCTGGATCGTTTCAGCCATTCCATCTCACGGCGTGCGCGCGATCCTGACCGAGGCGCGGCGGTCGGTCGAATCGGGCGCTCAAATTGTTTCGACCACCAAAGGACTGGAGACCGAAACTCTGCTGCGGATGTCGCAGGTGATCGCAGAAGTCCTCAGTGGGCGCTCGATCCGTGGCGTGGCCGCGTTGTCGGGGCCATCCTTTGCGATCGAAACCGCGCAAGGGCAGCCAACCGCCGTTGTCGTCGCGTCGGAAGACCCGCAGTTGGCCGCTTCGGCACAACGACTCTTCTCCACGGGCGCCTTTCGCGTCTATACCAACTCGGACCTGGTGGGTGTCGAAGTGGGAGGAGCCGTCAAAAACGTAATCGCCATAGCTTCGGGTGTCCTGCTTGGCCTCGGCCTGGGACAAAACAGCCTGGCGGCCTTGATTACGCGGGGGTTGGCCGAGGTCGGACGCCTCGGAGTGGCCTGTGGTGCGCGCCCGGAAACATTCGGCGGGCTTGCCGGTCTGGGAGACTTGGTGTTAACCTGCACAGGACAATTAAGCCGAAACCGCTCACTCGGCATTTCCATTGGGCAGGGTTTGGATCTGGCTGCGGCCACTTCCCAGACAAGAATGGTGGCCGAGGGAGTCCTGACCACCCGGGCCACCGTTGCCCTTGCGGAAAAACTCCAGGTGGAGATGCCGATCACCCAGCAGATGTACGAAGTGTTGTACAAGGGGAAGAGCCCCACAGAAGGCATCGCCTCTCTGCTGGAGAGAAAACTGAAAGAGGAGTTCTAGTCCTTTGACCCGGGTCAAGCGCAGCAAGATCGTTTATACCCTGTTTTTTGTCCTGATCGCTGTCGGAACTATTCCGCTCGTGTTGAGCGGCTGGCTCCAGCTCAGCGACAGCCGCGACCGTCTGGAACTGACCCAACGCGAAGTCCAGATCCAGATCGCTCAGGGTGTGGCCTCTGAAATCTCTTCTTATCTGGAGTCCAATCGTCTGCAACTGTCCAGCATGGTGGATGTGGTAGCCCTTTCCGTCGCGGGCTCCAAGCTGGAAGACGTCGAGTCACGGCGTGAGCTGCAGCAGTACCTGGAAAAAATGCTCGGCATCAATCCGGATTTTCTCAATTTTGAGTTGATTGCCCGCTCAGGTCAGCCGCTACACGTGGGCGCTCGGGTTGACGATCCTACCGTACAGGCGGGGATGGCGGCCATGGCGGCCCGAGCGTTGAGCACGTCGGGCACCGTGCATGTCAGCAGCCCGCGGTATCTGAGGGAGCGCGACATCACCGTGATATTGCTCGGCAATGCCGTCGTGCTGGGCGGCCGGGCGGAAGGGGCGCTGATAGCCACGCTCAACCTGCAGCCCGTCCAGGACATCGTGCAGCGGCGCAGCGTCTACAGCAACACGCTGATTCTGACCGACAACAACGTCGCCCCCTTCATGCAGCAGAGCGGCCAGGCGCCTTTGGATGCGGCCGGGTTTCAGAAAAGCGAGATCGGCCAGCGCATGGCGGATTTGCGCAACCAAATCGTGACCAGTCTCCGTTACGTCGACCAGCAGGACGGCAAGGATGTGCCGAAGCTCGGCAGCATCACCCGCGTCAAAAACGTGGGGTGGGGAGTCCTCGTTGAGGCGCGCCGGGATGAATTTCTCAGCCCGGTCAACGAAATGATCCGCAACACGATTTTGTTCGGAATTGTCGCCATCGTCATCGCCGGCGTTCTGGCGCTGCTGTCGGCCCGTCGGATTTCTTCGCCAATCAACGCTCTGGCGCAGGCGTCGCGTTCGATCGCGCAAGGCAACTTCGGCGAGCGGGTCCAGATTAAGTCGGGCAACGAGATCGGCGAGTTTGCCGAAAACTTCAATGCCATGGCCGACCGGATTGAGGACGACATTCTGCAACTCAAGAGCGCCGCCGAGCACAACCGGCAGCTGTTTCTGGAGAGCATCCAGACGCTGTCGGCGGCCATCGACGAGAAGGATCCCTACACGCGCGGTCACTCCGAGCGGGTGACGCGCTACTCGGTCATCATCGGCGAACAACTTGGCCTGGCCGCCGAAGACTTGGAACGGCTGCGCGTGGCGGCGCTGCTGCACGACGTAGGCAAGATCGGAATTGACGACGGGATTCTACGCAAGCCGGGAATGCTCACTCCCGAAGAGTTTGAGATCATGAAGCAGCATCCCGAAAAGGGCTTCAACATTGTCCGGAAGATCTCGCTGCTCAAGGACCACATTTCCGGAATCAAGCATCATCATGAACGCATGGACGGCGCGGGGTATCCCAACGGCCTGCGCGGCGAAGAAATCTCGATGCAAGCGCGGATCATCAGCGTGGCCGACACCTTTGACGCGATGACGACGCGCCGGCCCTATCAGGAACCTATGACGCTTGAATTTGTACTGGAACGGATCAAGTCGTTTGTGGGCAGCCGTTACGACGACCGGGTCGTCTCCGCCCTGGTGCACGTCGTCGAAAGCGGAAGGATCAAAGTTCGGCCGAAAGTGTATGTCGACGCGGTCGAGTCCTAGCGTGACGGCCGGCGCGCCGCTTCTCCCTTATGCTTCTTGTTATTGACGTAGGCAACACCAACACCGTTCTGGGCGTATTCAAGAACGGTGAGTTGGAGGCTCACTGGAGACTCTCGACGACGCGGGAGAAGACCGCCGACGAGTACGGAATCCTCTGTCGGAATTTGCTGGAGCTGGGCAGCATTCCGTTTGACAGCATCGACGCGGTGGCAATTTCCTCGGTGGTACCGCCGCTTAACGACCGGCTGGAGGAGATGTCGCGGCAGTATTTCAACGTCGCTCCCTATCTGGTGGACCCATCGCGGCAGCGGCTGATGAAGATTCGTTACAACCCGATTCGCGATGTAGGCGCCGATCGTATCGTCAATTCCGTCGCCGCCTTTCGTCGTTATGGCGGTCCCTGCATCATCGTCGATTTTGGAACCGCCACAACCTTCGATGCCGTATCGCGGCGCGGCGAGTATCTGGGCGGCGTCATTGCGCCGGGCGTCCAGGTGTCCACCGAGGCGCTGGTGGCGCGCGCGGCGCGCCTGCCGCGGGTGGAGATCAAGCGAACAGCCCGCGTAATCGGCGCCTCGACAGTCGAGAGCATCCAGTCCGGCATTTTCCACGGCTACGTCGCCATGGTCGATGGAATTCTGACCAAAATGGCCGCCGAGCTTCCGCGTGCACGCAACATCGCAACGGGCGGCCTGGCCCGCCTGATCGCGGAGGACTCCGAAAGGATCGAACTGGTCGACGAAGACTTGACGCTGTTTGGGATCCTATACTGCTATCAGGACGAGCGTTCGTCAAAACGAAGGACGAAAGACCAAAGACAAAGGACAAAGGACGAAGGAAAAAGGACTAAGGATTAGGGACGAACGGCGAAGGATTTAAGGACTAGGGACTAAAGAGTGGCCGGGATTATTCACGAAATGCGATGCAGGAACAGGCGCGAAGCGCCGCTAGCCAGTAGCCCCGCGCGTTAGCGCGGGGTTGCCGGCGTCAGAGCGAGCGAGGCCCGAAGGGCCGGCACCTACACAATGCAATCGAGAAGGCGATTTAGATCTGCCGCGCCTTCGGCGCTCCTTCGTCTGGGAGACCTGATCCCCGGCCTGACGGCGCCTGACGGCCGGGGCTATTGGCTGGCGGCGCTTCCCGCCTGGATCAGTTCGTGAATAATCGCGGCTAGGGACACCCCATGGTACCCGGTAATTTGAATTCGTACTTCGTACCTCGTACTGCGTCCTTTGTTTTCGTAATTCGTAATTGATGAATTACTACAATTATTTCACCGAAGTGGAAGAACACTTTCTGCGCCGCCGCGACAAAAACGTACTGGTATCGCCGCTGGACTGGAGCCTGATTGACACCTGGAAGACCAGCGGGATCCCTTTGGCTGTCGTGCTGCGGGGCATCGATCGAAGCTTTGACGAAAACCGCGGGCGCTCACGGCCCCGCCGGATTACGTCATTGTTCTATTGCCATCCGGCCGTGGCGCGGGCCTTCGAAGAATACCTGGAGGCGCAGGTCGGAAGGGCCGACCAGGCACAGCCTGCCAACGCCGATGCGACTCTCCGTCCCGAACAATTGGTCACGCATTTGTCGGGCGCTTCGGAGCGGTTGCGCCAGGCGCGCGGCCGTTTTGAGGCGCAGGGACAGGGCGGTTCCGTCGAGGCGATCGATCGCGCGCTGGCGCGCCTCGGTGAACTGACAGCGGAAGTCCAGGGGGGGCGCCCGGATCTCGAGGCGCTCGACCAGAGCCTGGTCGCTATCGAAGAGTTGCTGGCCGGCGCTATCGCCGCGGAAGAGCCTGCCGAGAGGCGGGCCGCGCGCGAAATGGAGATCCGCCAAGATCTCAAAGTGCACAAGAAAAAACTGGCCCCGGAGATGTTCGAGCGGCTGCAGTCCAGCCTGCGCCGCCGACGCATCGTTCAGCAGTACCAACTTCCTTCCTTAAGTCTCTTTTCACTCTGACAAGCCGAATCCCCTTTCCAATTCTCAATCCGATCGAGAATTTGGGATTGGGGATATTGGGGATTGGGGATTGGGGATTGAATTTCAGATTGCGGATTGCGGATTGCGGAGTTGATTGGGGATTGCGGATTTGAGAATCGAGGATTGTATTGCCGATTGGGAGATTGATTTAGTCTCATTACGTCGTTTTCGCGGACCGCAGTTAGTAGTTAAAAAATCCACAATACAATCCTCAATACCCCAATCCACAATCGTCAATCAACTCCGCAATCCGCAATCCGCAATCCGAAATTCAATCCCCAATCCCCAATCCCCAATCTCCAATTTGTCCTACCGCCACACATTTCCCTTCGTACATTCCCGCCTTCCTCCGTACCATTTACATGCACGCAAACTGGCGCCTCTACCGCACCTTCCTGCTGCTGCCGGCTGCCTTGTTGGGAGCCGGACTGGGGTACGGCTGCAAAGCGACCCTCTGCGCCGCGCTGCTGGCGGCCGCTCTGGCGCTGCTGCCGCGGCGGGACTGGATTGCTCTTGCGGCCGGCGTGTTTATGCTTGTAGGAGCGCACGCGGCGTGGGCCAACGCCAACCACGAGCGCGTCCGCTCCGATTTGATGGCCGGGGAACGCGGCCGCGAGCCTTCGGCCCTGGTCGGCGTTGTTCAGGAATGGTCCGCGCGTCGCGATCAACTCGTCGTTGAACTGCGCGTCGAAACAGTCGA
>JBPCNK010000161.1:0-7509 GCA_051001345.1 Acidobacteriota bacterium
CCTCGGGACGTCACAGGTGGGGAAAGTTTTGTTGTTGGTGAAGCAACCTTTTTGCCCCCTCTCCCTCTTTCCTTCCCCGCCCCTTTCTGGCCGCGCCGCGCCACGGGTCACCATTGCGGTTCATTGCACCACGATGTTTCAAAGTAAAGCGTCCAACAGTCCTCGCGATTTCCGCCCGGCAGAATGCGCGACCGGCAAAAAATGTAGTTGTGGTCGTTGGGCGCCCCGCACCTTTTGCACAGCGGGGTGGATTTGCAATAGTTCGACTTTCCAATCTTGTGGGTGCCACACTGCTCACAGACATTCTCGTATTGTATGACGGTCGCATACATTCCGATACAGGAACAGTCGTTGAGAGCCATCAACCCGGGGAAGGGCTGAATAAGCAGCAGAAACAGGGTCCCCAGCGCCGCGAATACCCTAGTGCGATTTTTGGAGTTAACTATTTTGATAGGACACTCACTTTTACAAAACACAATAGTTAATAAGCAATCTTATTGTCAAGAAAAGAAATTGGGTGACATAGGCAGTGGGTTCGCGATGTCGCGCCGCCGGCGATGCGGTGGATCGGACTGCTCCATGTTCCCGCGCGCTCCAAAGGGGCAGCCATCAACGGTGCCGCGAGCGACGCGAGCGGGTCAGGGCAACGGTTGCGGCTGGGGAAGTTATTTGAGAGCGTGAATCACGGCTGTGATTGACGGTATGCCCGCGGAAACGTACAGTAAGCAAAGAGGACATGATATGGTGAGCAAAGAGCGGGTCATTTTGACTCGCCGAGGCAAGAAGCTTGCGGCAGTGGTTCCAATTGAGGACGTGAAAATCCTCGAAGAATTGGAAGATAGAATCGACCTGGAAGAAGCTGAACGCATTCTGGCTGATCCCAAAGAGAAGCCCGTTCGTTATGAGCAAGCGAGGAGGAAGATGGGTCTAAAGTGAATCGAGCACCACGTGACTCATCAGATCGAAAACCCCCCTACTGCTCAAAAGCAACTGGTCGCCCTTCCCGTAAGCGTTCGACAGCGAATTGACCAACGGATTCGCTCACTCGCTGACGACCCTCGTCCGCAACACGCCAAGCGTCTGCAAGGCAAGCAGGACCTCTTCCGAGTTCGTGTCGGCGACTACCGCATTGTATATACCGTTCAGGCTTCACGACTGGTCGTTGTCGTCATTTGGGTGTGAAGCAGCGTTCGTGAATCCGGGGATTCCCCACCCGGAGTAAAAAGTTGACCGTGCGCTTTCTCTGCGCTTTCTCTGCGTACACAGCGTCTCTGCGGTGATTTGTTAATCATCCGGGCTTGCGGTTTGCGCCTCGGACCCGCTCGCGTCGCTCGCGGCACTGTTGATTGCAGCCTGATGGGCACGCCCGGACGTATTGATCAAGTCCCCGGTTCTCCAATGCGCCTCCAATTCCACAATCCCCAATCAAATCCTCAATTCTCCAATCCGCAATCCCCAATCAACTCCGCAATCCCAAATCCCCAATCCAAAATTCAAGCCCCAATCCGCAATCCCCAATCCCCAATTCTAGGGCCCAAAGACCAAATACGGATTGACGGCAGCCCCAATCCCCAATCCCCAATTGTAACTAGCGCCGATCGGTGTGGGCCAGCGGTTGGTTGTCGGCGTCGTAGAAGGAAACCGAATAGCTGTAGATCCTGGCGGGCAGCTTCTCGAATGTGACGTCGAAGCGGCCGATGGCGCGGGCCGGTAACTGCGCGGGGACAATGGCTAAGCTCCGCTCACCCATCAACTGGCCATCCTCACCAAAGACCAGGATCAGCGTGTGCGCTTCCAGATTGCGTCGAGCCGCGTTGAGAATCGATCCGTAGATTCTGGTATGTTCGTCGTCAGATTCCTGTTCAAGCTGAGCCAGATGCAGTGGGTGTTCGGGCATCGGATCGTAGCTGCCGAAATTCTCAAAGGGCGCCAGAGGTGTCAGGGCCAGCGTTGCAAAACCGACGAGCGCCACCGCCAGCGCTGCCAGAGACGCCGTGTACAGGTCATCCAGCCACGGAAACGAAGACGCCGCGCCGGCCGGCCCGCCCGCATACTGGCCGGCTGCCTGCCGGCGCGAGCGCTCCCGGACATGAGTAACCAGCCTGCCAAGCGCCACGGCAAGCAACACCACAAGAAAGACCAGGGCGCTGTAAAACAGGCAGAGTTCTACAATCCGAACGGCTTGAGCGCTGGTCATTGCGGCCCCATCGGCGGCGGCTTGCGGGGTTGCTGGTCGCGATCAGGTTTGGGCATCGGATCCCTCGGCAAACCGGTGTCGGGCACAGCCTGCGGAGCACGATTCCAGAACCCGCCCTTGCGCGGCCATTCGATCTGGTAGAGATCGCCGAACAGATTGCGTCCGACGCGAGTCAGCACAGCGGCCTCCAGTTCGCCGCGCGAGGGCAACTGCATCCACTCGTCTTTGCCCCGGAAGTCGCGCCGCAACCCTTCGATAATCGCCGTGGCCCGCACCAGCGTTTCGAGTTTCTCGATCAGTTCCACTTCTGTTTCCATCCGGAAGCGAACCCTCACCCAGCTGCCGCCCGACGTCTTGGGACGAACGGCGATCTTGTCGAGTTCAGCCGCAGTGGTCGGGCCGGAAATGAACTCTTTGAACTGCGAAATTACTTTCCCTTGCGTGGTGATCGATTCATCCCGCGGGAGTCCCAGGTCTTCGTAGGCCCGCTCGACCTCCGTCCAGACAACGGTGAAACCTGCGCGCAGCCGCTGCGCCGGTGGCACATCGACCTGCTGGCCCAGTTGCGCCGCGGATAGAGAAGATGACGACTGGGTTTGGGCGCCACCCCCGAAGACCATCACGGCACCAACAAACCACAACATCCCAGAGACAAAAATGCAATCGATCAACTGCCGACTGCCCGCTGCCGTCTGCCGACTAGCTGACCCCTGACCCCCGACCCCTGACCCCTTACCTCTGGTGCTGCTGAACTGCTTCATGGTGTTGTCCAAGCTCTTTAGAGAATACATGCGTTCCATCATTGCGCGAGACGAAATACAGGTAGTCGGTTGCGGCCGGATAGAGCGCGGCGTGGATCGACTTGATGCCCGGATTGGCGATCGGGCCGGGCGGCAGTCCCGCAACCTTATAGGTGTTGTACGGCGAATCCAATTGCAGGTCGCTTTGGTTGATGACGTTGTCGTAGGCCTTGACCCGTTTGACCGCATAGATGACCGTCGGATCGCACTGCAACAGCATGCGCTTCTTGAGGCGGTTATGGTAGACGGCCGAAACCAGCTCCCGCTCGGAATCCTGTCCGGTTTCCTTTTCGATTAACGACGCCAGCGTTATGGCCTCGCGCACCGTCATGCCCAGCTCGGCTGCTCGACTCCGGTCAGCCTCCGAGAAACGCTTGCGAAAGTTGGACACCATCGCGTCGATCAGCTGGGCGGGCGTTGTCTGGCGGGTATAGTAATAGGTTGCCGGAAATAGATAGCCTTCCAGGTTTTGTGCCCGGCTATCGAGGTCTGCGACCATCTGGGCACGAGCCATTGCCTCCGTCCACGCCGTTCGGTCGGGGAGAACCTCGCGCGCAAGCAGGTCGGCGATTTCATCCAGCGCGAAGCCCTCCGGAATGGTGACCTTGCGGCGATAGACATCGCCGGCGACGATCCTGGCGGCCACCTGAGCAAGCGTCGTGGGCGCATCAAAGCGATACTCCCCTGCGCGCAGCCGCCCGGCCTGGCCTTTCCAACGCAAATACGACCAGAAGATCCGCGCGTTGCGGATGACCCCCTGGTGCTCCAGGTCGCGGCCAATCGCGAGGGCCGAAGATCCAGGCTGGATGACCACGAATTGCTCGCCGGCCGTGTAACCCTTGAAGGGCCAACGCGTCATCGCAATAGCCCAACCGAGCAGCCCGACCACAACGGCCGAAAGGAACAGGAGTAGGAAGGAGCGTCTCAATCGAGCGGAGGCTCCTTCTCCAGGTAGCGCTGCAGGATGATGGCTGCGGCGACCTCGTCGCGCTGGCGGCGGCGCGTCTTGCGATCGAGATGGCGCCGCTGTGAGATCTTCTCGAAGGCCTCTTGCGTAGACAACCGTTCGTCCATGCGATGAATCGGCTGGGACAGCACCGAGCGAATTTCTTCAATCAGGCGATCCATACGGCGGGCGGCTGGGCCCACGCTGCCGTCCATATTGAGCGGATAGCCTACCACCATCTCCTCGACTCCGTGCTCGGCCGCCAACGCCGCCAGCGCCTCCAGATCGGCGCGCAAACTGGTGCGCCGGATCGTCGTCAATAGGCTGGGTCCCCATCCGAGCGGATCGCTGACGGCGATGCCGATGGCTTTCTGTCCGACATCGAGGGCCATGGTGCGCATCTTTCTTATTTTAGCACTGGCTTCACAGGCTCCAGGCTTCAGGCTTCAGGGAATTGTGGATTGCGGATCGAGATCAATAACCATGCGCAGGCCGACTGCCGACTCCCTGAAGCCTGAAGCCTGCAGCCTGGAACTCTTGATCCCGATCTCCTGTATAATCAGTACTCAACATGAGTCAAACACCGGAGGTCCTGGATGTATAGCAAGAGCCGAATGCTGGTCCTGTTTGTGTCCGCGCTGCTGGTAGGGTATGCGGTGATCGGCTGGATGATGGGGACGGTCTCCTCGAGCAACACGATCTACAAGGAACTCTCCCTCTTTATGGAAATCTACAACAAGATCCAGGACGAATACGTCGAGAAGCCCGACATGGCCAAGTCGCTTCTGGGCGCGCTGCGCGGGTTGACAGACGCGCTGGATCCTTACAGCAGCTTTGTTCCGCGCGAGAATGTTTCGCGAGTGGAAGCCCTGCGTCCCGATGAACCTTCCATTGGAGCGGCCATGGCTCGCCGTTATGGTTACGGGTATGTGATGGCGCCGCTGCCGGGTTCGCCGGCCGAAATTGCCGGGCTGCGCGCCGGCGACACGATTGAATCCATCGACGGCAAATCGACGGCCGAGCTGAGCCTGGCCGAGATTGAGGCGATGCTGCATGGCAAGGCCGGAACGGAGGTCGCCTTGGGACTGGTGCGTGGACGACGCTCGCAGCCGCTAATCGTCAAGGTTCGCCGCGAAGAGTGGAAGCAGCCTGTACTGTCGGCCGTGTTGCTCGAAGACCGCGTCGGTCATCTGAAGGTCCCCTACTTCTATAAGGGAGTTGCCGTCGACTTGCGTGCCAAGATCAAGATGCTGACGTCGCGCCCGCTGGATGGACTGGTGCTCGATTTGCGCGGCACCCCGGGCGGAAGCATCGACGAAGCGATTACCGCGGCGAGTTATTTTCTGGAAGCCGGCAAGAAGATCGCGGCGTTGCGGCCCAAAGAAGGCCCTGAGAAAACCTTCCAGAGCGAAGGTGGAGCGCTGTATGCCGGACCTCTGACAGTGCTGATCAATACCTCCTCGAGCGGCGCCGCCGAAGTGCTGGCTGCTGCTCTGGCAGACAACGAGCGGGCCGTCCTGGTGGGAGACCGGACCCCCGGTTTTGCATCTGTGCAAAAAATGTTCCGTTTGGAAGACGGCTCCGCTCTGATTCTTTCCGTGGCGTTCTATCACCGGCCCAACGGCAAACCGCTGCAGGCCGAACAGGCCAAGCTGGCCGGGTTGCAGCCTCAGATTCGCGTTCCCAAGGAAGATTTTGTCAGCCGGTTCTACGTCGACAATCCCGTGGAATCAGGCAACGAGCAGCAAGCGGAGCAGGTCTACCAGAAGCTCCTGAAAGCGATTGAAGAAATGCAATTGAAGGAAGCAGTCCAGGCGTTGAAAGCGAGGGTCATTAACAAGGCTGCCACTGCGCCGGTTGGTTCTCGGACACGCCGGAAGGCGGCCTGATTCTGGTCGCGGGTCGCGAGTCGCGACTGGCGACTGTTTGACAGACGATCACCCACTTTGGTACCTTTCTTTCCTGCAACTCCACCCGTTGTGTAGGCGCGTAGCTCAGGGGGAGAGCACTTCCCTGACACGGAAGGGGTCAGCGGTTCAAATCCGCTCGCGCCTACCATTGTTTGTTTCCGGTTGAAAAGCGGAAGACAAACCCGTAAGATAAGGAGCTTTTTTGTTCGATACAGGAGGAAGCTATTAGTAGTAGTCCCCGGACGCGGGTCAACCAGCAGATCAGATCCCGCGAAGTCAGAGTAATCGACGATGAGGGCGCACAGCTTGGAATAATGGAGCCGGCGCAGGCTCTCCAGATTGCGGAACAAAGAGGGCTGGATCTTGTGGAAGTGTCGCCAAATGCGGCGCCTCCAGTTTGCCGAATTATGAATTTCGGCAAATATCTATACCAGCTCAGCAAAAAAGCTCACGATTCCAAGAAACATCAGAAGAGCATCCAGGTTAAGGAAGTCAAGTTCAGACCGAAGACCGACGAACACGATTTTCAGTTTAAGAAGAACCACATCGCCCGCTTTCTCAGTGAGGGAAACAAGGCGAAGGCTTCGATTGTGTTTCGCGGCCGCGAAATGAGCCATCAGGAAATCGGCCGGCGCATGATGGCGCGGCTGATCGAGGAACTCAAGGAGACCGGCGACATCGAGAAGCCGGCCCGCATGGAAGGGAATGCGCTGGTAACAATTTTTACGCCGCGCAAATCGCACTGAAACTTAATTTATGCCAAAGTTAAAGACCAAGAAGGCGGCGGCCAAGCGTTTTAAGCGGACTGCCAGCGGAGAGTTCAAGCGCCACCACAGCCACGCGCGTCATATTCTCACGAAGAAATCGCGCAATCGGAAGCGCAAGCTGGCCAAGGGAGCGCTGGTTTCCAAGAGTGACCGCAAGCGCGTCATCGCAATGCTTCATCCGTAAAAGGCAACCGTTTCGGTGCCGCGCCCTGTCAGTGCCGCGACCTGTCAGAGCCGCGACCGTAAGGGAGCGGGCAATCTCCAAGGGAAACTGGAATAGGAAAATGTTATGGCAAGAGTAAAGCGAGGCAACAAACGGGTCCATCGTCGAAAGAAAATCCTGGGCCTGGCCAAGGGTTATTGGGGCACCAAGAGCAAGCTGCATCGATCCGCCAAGGAAGCCGTCGATCGCGGGTTGAAGTATGCCTATCGCGACCGACGCCGCAGGAAGAGAGACTTCAGGAGGCTCTGGATTATTCGCATCGCAGCGGCCGCGCGCCTGAACAATATCTCCTACAGTAAATTTATGAGCGGCTTGAAGAAGGCGGGCATCGAGCTGGATCGCAAGATCCTGGCCGACATGGCCGCGCGCGACGCCGAGGCTTTCAAGTCGCTGGCCGAAGCCGCGGCTAAGGCGCACGATCAGGCAGCTTGAGACAACGAAGTAGCTTGAGACAACGAAGTAGCTTGAGACAGCGAAGTAGCTTGAGACAGCGAAGTAGCTTGAGACAATTGGGGATTGGGGATTGGAGATTGGGGATTGAATTTCGGATTGCGGATTGGGGATTGCGGAGTTGATTTCCAATTGCCGATTTGAGAATTGGGGATTGCATTGCGGATTGACGATTGGTTGGGCCATCCTAACCCCTAACCCCTAACCCCTGACCCC
>JBPCNK010000162.1:0-14064 GCA_051001345.1 Acidobacteriota bacterium
CTCTTGCGCTGCCGACAAATTCTGAAGCAAATTCAGCCCGGCTGCACTCTGCCGAGCTCCAGGAAAACGAAGAAATGAATAGTCCAGTTATTTATTGGACACTACACTAGATTTGCCGCGCCTTCGGAGCTCTTTCGCTCTGGGAGTATTGATTCCCCGGCCTGACGGCCGGGGAAATTGATCCAGACGCTAGCGCCGCCAGCCAGTAAATCCAGGCTACAGCTCTGTGCCGACTCGCTGCTAACCCACCGCCCGCTGTCCTTGTATTCCTGCACGCGTTTAATGGCAACTTGAACGTCACTTGCCACTTGCGAACGTCACTTGCCACTTGAACGAAACGGTTGACCCAGTCGCCCCAATCCTATATAAACTTAGGTTTCGCTTCGTGTCAGGAGAGTAACGTTATGGCTCAGGTTTGTCAGGTATGCGGCAAGGGGCCGCGTTTTGGAAACAACGTCAGCCACGCCCACAATATTACGAAACGCCGCTGGAATCCCAACCTGCACAGCGTACGGGCCGCCGTCGGAGGCGCCACACGGCGAATGCGGGTTTGCACCCGCTGCATCCGATCGGGCAAAGTCAGCAAGCCGCTTGTGGCCGTCTCCAAGCCGGCCGTAGCCTCGTAAATACTTTCCAGGCTACCCATATCCCTACGGTGGCGGTGTTGTAAGGTCGCCATCCTGCCAACAATTTTTTAGCCAGCCCAGAATGATGACTAGAGGGGGAATCTCACCGCTCACTGCGTTCGCGGCGCTGTTCCTTCCACAGCTATGCAGTCGATTTCGACCAGCACATTTTTGGGCAGGCGGGAGACCTGGACGGTCGAGCGGGCCGGCGGAGTTTCCTTGAAGAATTCGCCATAGACCTGGTTGACCACGTCAAAGTGGCCCAGGTCCGTCAAAAAAATCGTTGTTCGCACGGCGCGATCCAGTGACGAGCCGGCCGCCGCCAGAATCGCCTTCAGGTTCTCCAGAACGCGCCTTGTCTGCGCCGCAATATCTCCTTCAACGATCAGACCGCTGGCCGGATCGAGGGGGATCTGCCCGGAGGCAAAAACGAGTCCAGCGGCGCATATGGCTTGCGAATACGGCCCGATGGCTTTCGGCGCCTGTTCGGTAAAGATGGCTCTTTTCATGGGGGCTCCGTAAATTACTAATCGGTGAAATCTTGTTATGTCAGCGCGATTTTCGATCGCGCTTCCTATTTACCAACCCGCGCCTTCCGGCCGCGGCTCTGCTGGTGCTCCCGTAGCTGGCGACCGGCGACTTTTGGTTGCAGCTATGCCGCGCTGGGATCAGCGGACGCGCTCGACGTCGCGGACGCCGCTGACTGTCTTGATAAGATGCAGCACTTTGTCCATGTGGCCGGTGTCGGAGATTTCCACCGTCATATCAATGACGCCCCTCCGGTCGGCGCTGCGGGCGTTGACGTTGACGATGTTGGTGTTGATTTTGGAAACAGCCGAGGTGATATCGGCCAGTACCCCCTGGCGGTCCTCGGTCTGAATCGAAAACTTGACCGGATAGCGATCGATGTCGTCGGCCGCGTCACTCCATTCGACGTCGATCCTGCGCTCCGGATTGTGCAGCAGGTTTTCCAGATTCGGGCAACTCAGCGCATGCACGGCGATGCCCTTGCCAAGAGTGATGTATCCAACGATGTCCTCGCCCCGGATCGGGTTACAGCACTTGGCCCGGTAGACCAGCAGGTCACCGTGACCCTTGACCGTGATCTTGGATTCGCCCCGCGAAAAGACCTTGCTGACCATCGAGCTGATAGCCGATTCCGCCTCGTGGCGGGTCTCGGGAGTCACCTTCTCCGGGTCAAGCTTCATCAGGATCTGCCGGGCCGGAGCCTTTCCATATCCGATGTCCGAATAGACGTCGTCGAGATTCCCGTAGCCGTTTTCCCGGAACAGCCGCTCGAGATTCTCTGGAACCAGCAACTTCTTCACGCTCAATTTGTATTTACGGGCTTCCCGATTGAAGAGCTTCTTTCCGAGCTCCAGCGCCCGTTCCTTTTGTTTGACATTGATCCAGTGCCGGATGCGATTGCGGGCGCGCGATGTGTGGACCAGTGCCAGCCAGTCACGGCTGGGATGACCCTCGGGCGACGTAAGGATCTCGACGATCTCTCCGTTCTTCAAATCATGCTTGAGCGATACTAGCCGGCCGCTGACCTTGGCCCCCACGCAGTGGTGGCCGACTTCGGTGTGAATCGCATAGGCGAAGTCCAGCGGCGTGGCGCCGCGCGGCAACGTGATGACCTTACCCTTCGGTGTGAACGTATAGACTTCCTCCGGATACAAGTCGATCTTTAGATTGCTCAGGAACTGGTGTGGATCACGTACCTCTTGCTGCCATTCCAGCAGGTGCCGCAGCCATGCGAAGCGCTTGTCGTCGCGCTCTTCCACCAGCTTCCCTTCTTTGTACTTCCAATGAGCAGCGATTCCCTCCTCGGCGACGCGGTGCATCTCGCGCGTGCGGATCTGCACCTCCAACGGCTGGCCCTGCGGGCCGATGACGGTGGTGTGGACCGACTGATACATATTGGGACGCGGAATGGCTATGAAGTCCTTGATGCGCCCGGGCACCGGGCTCCACATATTGTTGACGATCCCCAGTACCGCGTAACAGTCCTTGACCGACTCGGTCAGAATACGGATTGCGACAAAGTCATAGACCTGCTGGATGTCGATGCGCTGCCGCCGCATTTTGCTGTAGATGCTGTAAATTCGCTTGATGCGGTGCTGGATCTCCGCCTCGATGCCCTGTTCGCGCAGCCGCGCCTGAATGGCTTCGATCGCCTGGGCGATCGATTTCTCGCTGAGCGACTTGCGTTCTTCGACCTGCGCAACGATGTTCTGGTAACCGGCCGGGTCCAGGTAACTGAAAGCCAGGTCCTCCAGCTCGCTGCGGATTCGGGCCATACCCAGTCGGTGCGCGATGGGCGCGTAGATCTCCAGCGTCTCTTCAGCGATGGCTTTGCGTTTTTCCGAGGGGAGATATTGAAGCGTCCGCATGTTGTGCAGACGGTCAGCCAGCTTAACCAGGATAACGCGAATGTCGTCGACCATGGCCAGCAGCAGTTTGCGGAAATTTTCCGCCTGTTTTTCGTGACGCGATGAAAACTCGATCTTGCTGATCTTGGTAACGCCGTCGACAATGTGCGCGACGTCCTCGCCGAAGAGCTCCCGGATCTTCTCGATGGTTGTCAGCGTGTCTTCCACGACGTCGTGCAGCAAACCGACCGACACGCACACGACATCCAGTTTCATCTCGGCCAGGAGGTTGGCGACTTCCAGCGGGTGGGACAGATAAGGCTCTCCGGATTGCCGAACCTGCCCTTTGTGCTCGCGCGCCGAAAAAATATAGGCCCGCTTGAGCAACTCCAGGTCAGCGCCAGGGTGATTGCGCTGTACTTTGTCGGACAAATCCTCGAACCGGATCATCTGCGTATGATACTACGTCCTTGCGGAGTGGCGAGGCAGACGGAGGCTTACGATTGGGGATTGGGGATTGGGGATTGAATTGCGGATTGGGGATTGCGGATTGCGGATTTATTGCAGATTGGAGAATTGCGGATTGATGTGGCTGGCAGGTATGCGATCGGCGGGTGGTGGCACCGGCTTCCAGCCGGTGTGCTTTTCTTAGGGTTGGGCAATTGAATGCGCGCCGCGGTTGGAGCATCCAATACCGAGCCGCGAGCGTAAGCGAGGGGGCAATCTCCAGCAACCATCCCCGCTTTTTAGTTGGCCGTGTTCAGAGCCAGTCCGGCCTTTTTTTGGCCCGATCAGATTTCAGGCTGGCAGGTATGCGATCGGAGAATGTCTGGCGACTGGCGACCGGCAACTGGCGACTGCTCACGACTCGCGACTATTTCGCCGCTCCGCCCAGCCGTTTCCGTGCTTCTTCCTCTTCGGCCTTCTTCTTCTTGGTAATCTCGATGTACTTGAGCGCCAACCGGTCGGCTTCCTTCAGGTACTGTTTTTTTTCGTCGTCGCTGGAAGTCAGCTTGGCTTTTTCGCGCAGCAGCAAGTTGTAGTATTGGAAGGCATTCTCATATTCCGGGTTGATCTGCAAAGCTCGCTTCAGCGAATCGATCCCCGAGTCGGTCTGCTTGACGAGCGCAGCCTTTTCGTCGGCAGCCATGTCTTTGACGAGTTCCGCGTTCGGTCCGGTTTTGGCGTAGACCTGCTGCCAGTCGATGACGGCATTGGCGTACAGCGGTTCGGGATTGTTGGGCTGCAACTCGAGCTGTTTGAGGCGCCACTTGCGCGCCTCATCGTACTCTTCCATGTCGTTGTAGAGGCCCGCAACGTTGGCGATGGCGTTCAGATTGTTGGCATCCCGCGCGAGAATCGCCTTGAATGTGTCCATCGCTTGTGTGCCCAGGTTCTTGTTCTCCTTGGACGTGGCGCCCGGAATATACTGCGTGCGGTAGGTAGTCGCCAGATACACCTGCGCGTTGGTCAACCCCGGATCGAGCTCCATGGCTTTCTGGAAATGCTCGACGGCCTGGGACCATCTTTTTTCCTTGTAGGCGGAGGCCCCCTTGTTCATTTGATCCCGGGCCTTCAGCTTGTTGACGACGGCGCAATTTGCCGACCCCAGCGCTAGCGCTACAACCAGGGCTACCCAGCCAAAACGTCTCCGCATGATATTCGGTTCTCCAGATCTCGAATCACAAACTGGTGAAAACTCGTCCGTCGGCAGCGGCCCTGTAAATTCTCTAATCTCCAGTGATTTGCTCGTCTGTGATCAAGCCGACGTCGCCGACGCCGGAGCCTTTGGCTATGTCGATCACCGCAATGACGTCGCCAAAAGGCAGGTCGGGCGCGCCCCGAACAAACATGTTCTTGTTGGCGCGCGCGCTGAAAATGTCAAACAAGCGGGCGCTCAGGTTCGCACGGGTGGCTGGCTCGGAGTTGATCATCAGCGTGCCATCGTTGTTGATCGATACGACGATCGTGTCGACGATGATCTTTACATCCTTGGGGATGTCCTGGTCTTCGGCTTTCTGCGGCACCCGGGCTTCCAGGTCGTATTGGGCCGTCGGCTGAATCACCATAAAGATGATCAGCAGAACCAGAAGAATATCAATGTACGGCGTAATGTTGATATCGGACTTCGGGCCGTGTTGTCCCTTTCGCGTCGTCATTGACATAGCGCTGACTCCTCCCGGCTATCTGGCAGGCGCCCCTGGCGCCTGCTCGCGGTCGACCATCAGGCCGATGCGCTCGATACCCGCCTCGCGGGCCTTGTTGACAATTTCAACGACCTTGCGATAGGGCACGGCAATGTCGCTCTTGATAAACAGCGGCTTGCCCGGCTCGCCGAAGCGGTCCTGCAGCTTCTGCAGCAGTTCTTCGTCGGGCACCTGGGCGTCATTGAGCCAGACTTCGCCAGTGCGAGTCAGCGTCAACTGCACGGAGTCGTCGGAATCGACCTCGGGCGCCTCCAGCGCGTTTTTCGCCTTCGCCATGTTGACGGTAATGCCTTCCTGCATGTTGGGAATCGTCAACATGAAAATGATCAGCAGCACCAGCATAATGTCGGCCATGGGCGTGACATTGATTTCGCTGGTGACCCCGCTGTAGGCGTTTTCGCTGCCACTAGACATTCCCATGGGCGCCCCTACGTCTCAGGAAATAGGCAATCAGCTCGGACGACGAATTATCCATTTCGACGACAAACGACTCGATGCGGCCGGTGAAATAGTTGAAGGCCCACACAGCCGGCACGGCGACAAACAGCCCGAAGGCCGTCGTGATCAGCGCTTCGGAGATTCCGGCGGCGACCGACTGGATTCCGGTATCTCCCGATGCGCCCATGCTGGCAAACGCGTTGATGATGCCGACGGTGGTTCCGAACAGTCCGACAAACGGAGCGGTCGAACCGATCGTGGCCAGACTTCCCAGCCCGCGCTTGAATTCTTCGATACCCAGAGCCGTGGCGTGCTGCAGCGCGCGGTGCGAGGCTTCAATGCTCTCCCCGGGTATGGTCGCGCTTTGTTTATGGGTCCTAAATTCCTGCAGCCCCGCAGACACGACCTTTGCCAGATGGCTCTTCGGAGACTGATCGGCGATATTGATCGCTGCTTCGATTTCCTCCCTTCGCAAGCTTTCGGCGACGGCCGGAGCAAACGCCCGTGATTGCTTCCGCGCCGCGTTGAACGTGATGTAACGCTCGATCATTACGCCGATCGACCACATCGACATGATCGCCAGGATAATGACTACGGCTCGGGCGGTCCAGCCCATCAAACCCCACATATCTAAAAGAGAATGCTCCATCGTTAACTCCTCCGGCAGAAAGATGTAGACGTTATTTCAAAACGAACTGGACGGTGACGGTTGCAATGACTTTGACAGGCTCTCCATTGAGCAGAGTCGGAGCATAGCGCCACTGACGCACGGCGTCCACGGCTGCCTGATCCAACAGCGGGTGGCCCCGCAGAATTTTGATGTTCTCGACAGTTCCCTGCTCACTGACGGTCACCTGCAGCAGGACCGTCCCGGAAACGCGGGCGCGCTTGGCCAGCTCGGGGTAGGACGGTTCGACCTTATTGATCAGCTTGGACTGCTGGACCTGACCTCCGACGCGCAAGGGCTCCTTTTTCTGAGGAGGCGGCGGTGGCGGCGGCGGCGCCGGATTCGGAACGCCTCCGAGCACCCCTCCCACTACACCACCCGGCACCCCTCCGACGACTCCGCCCGGCACGCCGCCGGGAACTCCGCCCAAAGCGCCGCTGACGACGCTGGACAGATCGGGAATGTCATTGCGTACCGGCGGAATCTCTTTGGGGATCTCCGTCGGGATAATGAATCTGGAAGGGTCCAGCCGGACTTCTTTGATCGTTTGAGGTTGAACCTTTGGCGCCGACGGCGGCGGCGGCGGCGGCGGCGGCGGTGGCGGCGGCGG
Organism: Acidobacteriota bacterium; assembly: GCA_051001345.1. Taxonomy (GTDB): domain Bacteria; phylum Acidobacteriota; class UBA6911; order JACQSX01; family JBPCNK01; genus JBPCNK01. The sequence goes on from JBPCNK010000162.1 coordinate 6,924, forward strand.
CGCGGCCAGGAACGTCAACAACTCCGTGTCGGGGAGTCCCTGATAATAAATCAGCGGGATAACCGCCAGCACGGCGATGATGATTCCGTGGATGAACATGGAGAAGAGGATCGTACTCGTCGTACTTGTCTTATGAGGATCGGAAGAGGATTCAATCAGATTGTCAAACATCTGAATTTCCTTTCTTTCTCTTGACTTTGCGGGATGGCGGCTGGCTCGCAACGGCGAATGTTACATTTCGCCCATCTTTCAAGTCAAGACAATTTCGCCTGAAAACTACTCCTCTAAATTATAGCAAAGTATGCCGAAACGCAACGCCGTGGAACCCTTGAATCAGCCCTTTTTGGCGCTGAAAAAGTTGTCCCACCAGAGCACCAGAGGACTGGCAATCGCAACGGTGGAATAGCTCCCGACGATGATTCCCACCACCAGAACAAACGAGAATGCGTTTAGAACTTCGCCTCCGAACAGCCACAGCGCCAGCACCGCCAGGAACGTCATGCCGTTGGTGATAATCGACCGGCTCAACGTCTGGTTGACGCTCAGATTCAAGATCGTGCGCAGATCTCGGCGACGCGTCAGCCGCAGGTTCTCGCGCACGCGATCGAAGATAACGATCGTGTCGTTGACGGAGTAGCCAACCAGCGTCAGCAGCGCGGCCACAACCGTCAGTGATATCGGTTTGTCGAAGAGGGACAGGAAACCTACGGCAATAAACACGTCGTGGATCATCGCGATGACGGCCGCCAGGCCGTAGATAAAACGGCTGAACCGGAAAGCGATATAGACGAGCATTCCGAGACTGGACAGCAGGATGGCATTGCGTGCCCGGTTCTGCATCTCGCCGCCTACCTTCGGCCCCATCGATTCCGATCCGATGACGGTAAGGCCCTCGCCGAGTTTGGCGCGCAAGGCGGCGCCGACTATTTCTCCGCCCTTCTCCAACTGGGCGGTTTCATCGGACGCGCGATACTCCATTCGAATCTGGACGATATTCTTCGAGGGGTCGTCAAACGTCGTCACCTCGCTTGCATCCAGGCTGGCTGCCCGCAGGGCGTCACGCACCGCGTCCAGCGAAACAGGCTGCTGGAACTGCACCCGCACCAGGGTGCCACCGGTAAAATCAATTCCCAGTGCCGGTCCGCCCTTGGTGATAAGCGACACGGCGCCGGCCCCGATGACCACCAGCGAAACTCCGATGAACATCCATCGCTTTCCGATCCAGTCGATGTTGACGTTCTTGAAAATTTCCATCTACGTTCGTCCTTTATCTATGGACACCTGGCGCCTTCGAAAAGTTCCGAGCAGGCTCCAGGATTCAGGCTCCAGGCTCCAGGCAACTGCGACGCACGTGTACAGTTGATTTCAATCCCAATCCGCAATCCCCAATCCGCAATTCCCTGGAGCCTGAAGCCTGGAGCCTGAGGCCTGTTCCTCAAATTGAAATAGTGGATCGCTTCGGGTTTGAAAGGATCCACTGATAAATAGTCCGGGAAACAAACATCGCCGTCCAGACATTTGCGATCAATCCCGCAGACAGCGTAACGGCGAATCCTCGGATGGGCCCGGTTCCAAACCAGAACAGGAACAAGGCCGACACCAAGGTCGTCAAATGGGTGTCGATGACCGTCAAAAAGACCTTGCTGAAGCCGGCGTCGACTGCGGCGCGGACCGTCTTGCCGGCCGCCATTTCCTCTTTGATGCGCTCGAAAATCAGGACGTTGGTGTCGACGGCCATGCCGATTGTCAGAATGAGACCGGCGATGCCGGGCAACGTCAACGTTGCCTCCACAAGACCCATAAATCCCAGCAGTATGATCAGGTTGACCACAAGACAGACAATCGCGTTGACGCCGGAAAAGCGGTAGATGGCCACCATGCCGACGATCACAAGAACGAGGCCGACCAGCGAAGCCAACGTGCCCTGTCGAATCGAATCGGCGCCGAGCGACGGCCCTACAATCTGGCTGGAGAGAATCTTGATCCGGGCCGGCAAGGCGCCCGTTCGCAACACCAGGGAAAGGTCGGCCGTTTCCTGCGTCGAGAACGATCCGGTAATCTGCGCCGTTTCGTCTCTGATTTCCTGGACGATGTTGGGCGCCGACTTGACTTCGCCGTCAAGAACGATGGCCAGGCGGTTGTTGACGTTCTGACGCGTTACGCTGGAGAAGATTGAGACACCTTCGGGATTCAGGAAAAAGCTGACGGAGGGACGCCCGAATTCATCCTGCGACGGCCGCGCGTCTTTGAGATGTCGCCCGGTGATCGAGGCCGCCCGGCGAACAACCAGAAACTGCGGTCCCGTCGGTGTCGCCGCACCCGGGGCCGGCCGCTCGCGATAGGGCAGAACCTCGTAGTCGGAGGGAACCGTTCCATTGAACGCCTGCGCCGCCGCTTCGCGAGAGGGGTAGGGGCCGCCCAGCTGCGGATGAACGATCTTGAGTTCCAGTTGAGCGGTCTTCTTGAGGATCTCCAAGGCGCGGCCCGGATCGGCCACGCCGGGCAACTCTATGATGATCTGATCTTCGATATCGCTGCCGCCTCCGCTATAGGGCTGAATCGTGTATTCGGCCACGCCCAGGGCGTCGACGCGTCCGCGCAAGGTTTCCAGGGCCTGGTTGACCGACTGAACGCGCAAGTCGCGGTTGACGCGCGGCCGTAGCGCCAGCGTGAAGTTGGCGGCGCCGGTCGCGCTCGGAATGCTCCGAATGTCGTAGCCGTCAGAAAACGTTTCGGAAACCTGCGACTTGACCTCGGCCTCGCGTTCCTGGGGGACGCCGCGCACCTCCACCGAATCCGGGTTGCGCTGGATGGATTCAAACGGGACCGATCGCTCCACCAACATTGTTTCGATGGCGTCGGCCTTTTGGTTGATCTCGGCGGCGATAGCGTCCTCGGTCTGGACCTGAACCACCAGGTGAATGCCGCCCTTGAGGTCCAGCCCCAGCTTGATCTTGTCCTTGGCGCCGGTCTTATCCGACTTGTCCTGGGGCGGGATGAAAAAGTACCCTGCGACGATCAGGATCACCAGGATGATCACCAGACGATATTGAACTTTTCTTGTCATTTCCAGAATCCTTTGCGGCGGCTGCTATTGCAACTCAGAAGTATTCTCCGGCAGCTGCAGCCCGGCGACTGCGTTCTTGGAGATCTCGAGTTTGACCTGGTCGGAAACCTTCAGGAGGAATGTCTGGTCTTTGATCCCGGCAATCGTGCCGTAGATACCGCTGTTGGTGATGACCCTGTCCCCGTTCTTGAGGCCGCTGATCACGGTCTCCAGCTTTTTCTGGCGCGTTCGCATCGGGCGGAACATGAGAAAGTAAAAGATCCCGCTGATCAGGATGATCGGGACAAAAGCCTGCAATTGCTCCATGGTTGTCTATCCGCGGGGGCAGTCGCCCAAAAAAGGTTGATACTATACTAGACCGTGCGGGTTACAAGAGTAGTTTTTCCAAGTAGCAGGGGTCAGGGTTCAGGGGTCAGGGGTCAGGGAATCGCAAATTGGAAGTTGAAGCGCAATCCACAATCGTCAATAAATCCAAAATCGGCAATTCGCAATCCGCAATTCCCTGACCCCTAACCCCTGACCTCTGATCCGTACCGTTCTTCGAAATCGCTGCGAAACGATGCGAACTGCCCGCGTACAATTGCTTCCCGGATCTGCTTCATCAAATTCAGGTAAAAGTAGACGTTGTGCTGGGTGTTTAAGATCGCCGACAAGACTTCCTTGCTCAGGAACAAGTGACGCAGGTAGGCGCGCGAATAGCGGCGGCAGGTAGGACAGTCGCACTGTGGATCGAGCGGCTGATCATCGTCGGCCCAGCGCGCGTTCTTGATGGACAACCGGCCCAGCGAAGTAAACAGCGCTCCGTTGCGCGCGTTGCGAGTCGGCAAGACGCAGTCGAACATGTCGATACCGCAGGCGACAGCGTCCAGCAAATCCAGCGGAGTCCCGACCCCCATCAGGTAGCGCGGCTTTTCGGCCGGCATCCAGGCCACGCTCGCCTGGACGACCTCAACCATCAGCGGCTTGGGTTCTCCCACGCTCAGGCCGCCGATGGCCACTCCGTCAAAGTCCAACCCGGCGATGCGCTCGGTGCTCTCCCGGCGCAGGTCCGCAAAGACGCCACCCTGCGTGATGCCGAACAGCGCCTGACGGCCGCCAGCGAAAGCACGCCGGCTCCTCTCGGCCCAGCGCATCGACATTTCCATCGACCCGCGCGCCTCGTCATGCGACGCCGGATAGGACAGGCATTCGTCAAAGGCCATGATGATGTCGGCGCCGAGTTTCTGCTGCAATTCGATGGAGTCCTCCGGGCGAATGAAATGCGTGGAGCCGTCCAGGTGGGACCGGAAGCAGGCGCCTTCTTCATTGATGGTCCTCAGCTCGCGGTGGCTGTAGACCTGATAACCTCCGCTGTCGGTCAGCAGTGTCCGTGGCCAGGAAAGAAATCCGTGCAGTCCGCCCTGCCGCGCCACCAGATCCGCTCCCGGCCGCAGATATAAATGATAGGTGTTGCAAAGAAAGATTTCGACGCCCAGTTCCAGCAAGGACTCCTGGGTGAGAGCTTTGACCGACCCGGCGGTTCCCACCGGCATAAAAACGGGCGTTTGAACTGCGCCATGCTCTGTGTACAGGACGCCGCGGCGCGCCGCTCCGTCTGTGGCGGCAATCTCAAATCGAAAACCTCCCATCAGCCCGCCAGTTTCAGAAGGCTTTCCGCCAGGATCTTCGGCGCGCTTCGCACCAGCTTGCCGCGGGTGGCTGCGTACCCGGACCGGCCCGCGATGAAATCGCCCTGGATATCACGGACGCACGCAGACCGGCGCGTCAGCGCCAACATCCAGTCCAGATTGTGCCGCCCGAGGGTCGACTGGAGATAGAAACGGTCCTTATAGTGTGCGCTGCTTCGCAGTTCGGCGCCGAAGTCATCACGCCAGCGCCAGTCAAAGGCAGCCCATCGATCCTGCAGGATGCTCTCGGCGGCCAGCTCGGCCGACCGAAGAGCGTAATGGATCCCCTCTCCGGTAATCGGGTCGACAAAGCCAGCTGCGTCTCCGACGAGCAACCAGTCCGGCCCCGAGCAGCGCTGCGCATCCAGCGTCGCCGTGCGCAACGCCGGCACCAGGGCGCCGAAGTACTGGCTTGCGGCCAAAGCTTCGTTTCCATAACGCTCGGCGATGTAGGCGCTCACGCGCCGGCGTAACTCTGAGGACTCGCGGCCCGCCAGCGAGTGAATGATGCCGACCGATAAGTGGTCCGTTCTCGGAAAAGACCAGACGTATCCATCAAAGTTGTCCCGGAAGAATTGGATCAGCATCGTGTCGAGGTGTTTGGCGCCGGGCACGTAATATCCGAGCGCCATCGACAGATCGGCAGTTTCAAAAGGCTGCGCCAGGCGCCGGCGCACCAGGCTGCGCGCCCCGTCGGCGCCTACCAATCCTTCGGCCTGGTAGATACCACCGGTTGTCTGGATGTGCCATGTCGAGCCACGGCGCTCGATGGCCGTCACGCGCTCGGGGATCAGGCGAGCGCCCGACGAGACGGCAAGGTCCAGCAGCCCTCGATCCAACTGGCTGCGCGAATAGATAAAAACGGGTTGCTGCAGAGTCAGGCGTGCGCTCCGTCCATCCATTTCGAGTTCGACAATCCGCACCGGGTTGCGCTCGATGGGTAGCGCCTGCATCTCGGGCAAATGCGAAAAGATCTTGAAGGTACATCCGCCGCCGCAAGGCTTTTCCCAGTCAGGCTGATGCTCAAACAACAGCACCTGCCGCTCGGCGCTCGCGAGCCGGTGCGCCAGCAGAGCTCCGGCGACGCTGGCGCCGACAATGGCGATCATTGCTGTTTCCCAGTCGAGTCGGCAGTCCTTGCCGAACTAGATTTCATTGGACACCTATGTCCGAGCCGCGACCGTAAGTGAGCGTGCAATCAGAGGCAACCATCTTCAGAATGCTGCCACTGATTGCCCACTCGCTTACGCTCGTAGCTCGGATATGCCACCGGCCACTGACCACTGCCCACTGCTCAACCGATAAATCGACGAATTGTCGGCCAGGATCATCTCGCCGGACGGGCCGAATGCGATTCCAACCAGCATGGGTCCAGCCGCTATATATTCCACCCGCTGATCGGGAGGACCGATTCGAAAGACTCCCTTGCGGCCACGAAACGACGCGGCGACATAGAGACGACCATCGCGAAACGCCAGACCCTGGGGCCGGCCGAACCCGTGGTAATAGTCGGAGACCTTGCCAGACGGGCTTACCCGATAGATCGAATCCTGCGCCGAAAGCGTTGGGCCGCTGACCAGCAAATTGTCGTGGTCATCGACAGCCAGATGATAAGCCGAAATGCTGGGTTCCAGTTCACAGACGACCGAGTGGGCTCCCGACTCGTCGAACCGATAGACAAACCCGCTGCGGTCGCCGGCAAACAACGTTCCCTTCGAATCAAAGGCGATCCCTGTCGTGATACCGGCCCCTTCCGCGAATTTCTCAATCTCGCGCTCGGCTGTTATCCGGTAAATTGCGCCCGTGTAGCGGCTCGAAACATATAACTGTCGATCCGGTCCGAAGGCGAGTCCGGTTGGATTGATGATCTCGGCAAGGTAGGGTTCCTTCTGTCCGTAAGGAGTGATCCGAAAAACAGAAAACGGCACGCTTTCGCCGCGCTGCCCACTGAGCGTGGTGTAGATGAAGCCCGACGAGTCGACCACGGGACTGGCAACCGGGTGGAGTCCGGAAGCAACCTCGTCCCCGATGACAAGCGTGAGCGCAGCGCTGCGTTTGCCATGCGATTCGAGACTGACGTCGCATGTCGAGACGCCGGCAGGAACTGCCACCAGAACGCGTTCGCTCGAAGCACTCTGAGCAAAGACGGGGCGGTCGCCAAACCAGACCTGCGGCATGATCGAAGCAGACAGGTTACGACACTGCAGGGTGATGATCGCGCCCGGCAGCGCCGTTGCGGGGACAATCTCGATTAGGTCCAGTATCAGTCTCTTCACCAAAACTCGCCCAGTGTATAACAACAGGGGTTAGGGGTCAGGCTTCAGGGGTCAGGGAACTGCGGCGCCTTAATCCGCAATCAATCCGCAATCCGAAATCCGCAATCCGCAATTCCCTGACCCCTGACCCC